>NZ_BJCF01000039.1 GCF_005402965.1 Dolichospermum planctonicum | reverse complement strand
CATTGGACTTAAAGTAAACAACCTAGTATACACAATTAAATTTACATAATGTAACATCCAATCTAACAAACTCAATAAACCCACTTGGGGAATGATTTTTGCAACTAATAAAGGATGAGATAAACCAGTTTTTAACAAAGTTTTTGTTAACGCCCCAAATTGGACAATATCTTGTAAAAAAGGTTTTAAAACAGGTGTTCCTAACTCCTGCATTTGTGCAAATACAGCAGAGAGTAATTGGTTAATTTGATTGGGGTTAATTTGTTGATTTACTCCTACACTCATGGCTTTTTGAAATAACCAAGTTACACTTAAACTCGGTTGATATGGTTGGAGAATTGCTAAAGATTTGGCAGATAATTGATCAGTTTTTAAGGCTTCATGAACTCCCAAAGTTAACCTTTGTAAATGACGCACCATAGCCCCAAATCCACCAAAACTTAAAGGAGATTGATTTCCGCTACTATCTCCTACAAATAAAATCCGATTCCAAGGAGTTTGTAAAGGACTTTGACGATAACTGGGAAAGAAACCAAATAAGGCCCGTTGAAAATTGAGGTGATTAATTTCCACACCTTGATATTCTGGTAATAGACGGAAATATTCAGCAAATAAAGTTTCTAAGCTCAATCTTTCTGGCGCTGAATCTAAATAAGTGAACAAATAAGTTGTTCTCCCGTCTTTAGCGGGAAATGCTTCCCAAAAATATTGACATTGATTTTCCAATGCTGTAAAAGATAATAATAAATCACCAGTTTTATTCTCAGGAAATCCTGTAGCACAAGTTCCCACAACTAAACAAAGTGCATCTGGTTTTTTTCCTTGACGTGCTTGTTGGCTAATTGGTGATAGATTTCCCATGACATCTAATAACAATTTTGCGGTAAATTGGTTATTGATAATAACTCCATTTTTGTGAATTACTACATTACTAAATGGTGTATTTTCAAATAATTTTCCTCCAGCATTCAGAAAGCGTTTTTTTAGGGTTTCGAGTAAATAAATAGGACTTATACCAATATTAAGAACATCTTCCACCCAAACTTCCGTACCTCCTGGAAAGCTAACTCGTGCGGGATTATATTCAGTAACAATAGCCTGGTTTAATTCCGCTTCCGTTAGTAATTCCAATTCCCGAAATACTTTTAACTCTTGGCGAGAAATATTCCATTCCTGTTCTCTTCCTCGCAAAATTCCCCTTTCTAATAATGCTACGCGCACACCCCGCACAGCTAAAGCGCAACCAATTAAAATTCCCAAAGTTCCACCGCAAATAATGACATCAAATTGTAATGATTCTAAATTTTCGGGATTTTCTTGAACTACATTTGGTATGGGTGAGTTATTATCTCTTAGAGATGTTAAAATGGCATCTGCACGACGCAAGCCACCTAAAATATCCCCTGGGAGTTGAGAAAGAATTTCTTCAGTTAGTGACATAAAGCTTAATTTCAGAAAAGTTATGTTACACAAAAATAAGGTTTTTAGCCACATCTTGCATAAGTCCTAATATTGATACTATACTATCTTTAACGTTGCCGATAGCCGGGGGGGAGTGGCCATATTCAGCCATGAAAAATCTCTAAAATCATTATTTACTTAAATTTGCAGGATTTACTTAATTTACAGGAAACACTTATGAACCGTTCTCAGATAGTTGCGATTATTACAGGGGTAATTTCTATACTTCTGGCTATTGCTTACCTCATTGTTGTCCAAATTATTGATTATCGGGATATGAAACCAGCCCCTACTAGTCAACTCAGCCCACAAGTAGTTATTACAGTCAGTAATTTACCTGGGTCACTATGTAAGTTACTTGTTAAAGTATAAAAAATGGGGTGGTAAATACTGCCCCTAGATTATAGATACTGCTTGAAAAGTTAATCTATAGATTAAACATGATGGTTACTATTTAATAATCGAATGTACAGAAATATAAGAATCACTTACAGAAATCATTGCAAATTCATCTACTTAAATAATTTATTTTTGTTACAGATAAGGGTAAACTGTTCATAATAATATTAAATAAAAATAAATTGCGATTATCAATGATCACTAGATTAATAGGGATCAACGGTATTTGCTGTGTTTTCTTTAAGTTTTGCTGCAAATTGTAGAGGTAATTGAATGGGTCAGTATTTACTAGATACTATTTGGCTAGTCCCGGTTTATGCTTTGATAGGTGGGCTTTTAGCCATACCCTGGTCACCAGGAATAATTCGCAAAACAGGTCCTCGACCAGCGGGATACGTAAACGCAGTTATGACCTTTTGCTCATTTTTTCATGCTGTCTTTGCTTTCTTTGCTACCTGGAATCATCCAGCTAAAGAAGTATTTATTCCTTGGTTGTCAACAGCGGGTTTAAATCTCACCATTAATTTAGAAATTTCTGCTGTTAGTGTGGGGGCGTTAATTATTATTACCGGCTTAAATTTGCTGGCGCAGATATACGCTATTGGTTACATGGAAATGGACTGGGGTTGGGGACGTTTCTTTTCCTTATTAGGATTATTTGAAGCGGGTCTTTGTGCTTTAGTATTGTGTAATGATTTATTTTTTAGTTATGTAATTCTGGAAGTCCTTACCTTGGGAACTTACCTATTAGTAGGTTTGTGGTTTAGTCAGCCTTTGGTAGTGACTGGGGCGCGAGATGCTTTTTTAACCAAACGGGTAGGAGACTTGTTTTTATTAATGGGTGTCTTAGGACTTTGGACACTTTCAGGGACTTGGAATTATGCAGAGTTGACTGCTTGGGCGGCTACGGCGAATGTTGACCCCACAATTATTACTTTAGTATGTTTGGGCTTAATTGCAGGTCCGATGGGTAAATGCGCCCAATTTCCCCTACATTTGTGGTTAGATGAGGCAATGGAGGGACCTGTTCCTAGTACAATTTTACGAAATTCGGTGGTCGTCGCCAGTGGGGCATGGGTGTTAATTAAATTACAACCTGTATTTAGTTTATCTCCCGTCGCAGCTTCTGTAATGGTGGCTATTGGTACAGTAACAGCCATTGGTGGGGCGTTAATTGCGATCGCTCAAATTGACATTAAACGCTGTTTATCCTATTGTGTTAGTGTTTACATGGGCTTGGTATTTATTGCCGTAGGCACACAACAAAATGAAGCTGCGCTACTATTAGTCCTCACCCATGCTTTATCCTCTGCATTACTGGTCATGAGTACCGGGGGAATTGTTTGGAATAGTGTCACCCAAGATGTTACCCAATTAGGTGGATTATGGTCACGTCGTCCCATGTCCGGTTTAGCATTTATTATTGGTACATTGGGTTTAATAGGTTTTCCCCCTTTAGGTAGTTTTTGGGCATTATTCAAATTAGCTGATGGTTTATGGGCAACACATCCGACTTTAGTAGGAATAATTATTATTGTCAATGCCTTAACTACATTCAGTTTAACTAGGGAATTTGGTTTAATTTTTGCTGGTAAACCTAAACAAATGAGTGAACGTTCTCCTGAAGCTATTTGGTTAATGGTTTTACCAATGATGATTTTATCAGGCTTTGTTTTACACCTGCCTTTAGTATTACAAAGCTTGTCATTGCTTCCTGACTGGGCAACATTAAATAAAGATGTCGCCCTACTATTAATTTGGTCAAGTATATTTGGTTGCAGTATTAGCAGCATCATCTATTTAGGCAACATTCCTAAACCAATTCGTTTACCCTGGCAAGGTTTACAAAATTTATTTGCTTATGACTTTTACACTCCCAAACTGTACAAAATCACCATTATTTTCGGCGTTGCCCAACTTTCTAAATTTGCCGATATCCTAGATAGATTCGTAGTAGATGGTATCGTCAACTTTGTCGGTTTATTCTCTCTTTTAGGTGGTGAAGGGTTGAAATATAGTAACAATGGACAAACTCAAACCTATGCCCTGACAGTGCTTTTAGGAGTAGGTGTTTTAGGCGCTTGGTTGTCATGGCCTTTTTGGGGTGTGCAGTTCATGAAATTAATTTTTTAATTTGCACCCGACTTATAGCATTACCAATTAACAATTCCCAGATCATAAATATGTTGAGTGTTTTAATTTGGCTGCCAATTATAGCCGCTATAATCATCGGTTTTTATCCAAGAAAAGATATTCCCGCGAGTCGAATTCGTTTAGCATCTTTAATCATTACAGGGTTAGTTTTGCTGTGGAATATTTTGATTTTGTTAAAATTTGATATCAGCAATTCGGGGACGCAATTCACCGAATATTTACCCTGGAATGAAACCCTGGGGTTGAGTTATCAATTAGGAGTAGATGGATTATCAATATTAATGTTAGTATTAAATAGCTTCCTCACTTGGATTGCTATTTACAGCAGCAGTAAAGATACAGAACGTCCTCGGTTATTTTATGCCCTGATTTTGTTTGTTAGTGGTGGGGTAGCCGGTGCTTTCTTATCACAAAATTTGCTTCTGTTTTTCCTGTTTTATGAATTGGAATTAATCCCCTTTTATTTACTAATTTCCATTTGGGGCGGGGAAAAACGAGCTTATGCCGGCATGAAATTTCTGATTTATACAGCCATTTCCGGGGCTTTAATTTTAGCCACATTTTTAGGAATGGTATGGTTAACAGGTTCTCACAGTTTTGCTTTTGATGCTGTTGCCACTGAAAAGATTTCTGCGGGAATGCAATTAATATTATTAGCAGGAATAGTTCTAGGTTTTGGGATCAAAATTCCCTTAATTCCCTTCCATACCTGGCTACCAGATGCTTACGTAGAAGCTTCCGCACCTATCGCTATTTTATTAGGTGGAATATTAGCCAAATTAGGAACTTATGGCCTATTAAGATTTGGTTTAGGAATGTTTCCCCAAGCTTGGCATATTATCGCCCCAACATTGGCAATTTGGGGAGCAATTAGCGCGATTTATGGGGCGGTTGTAGCCATTGCCCAAAAGGACATCAAACGCATGGTAGCATATAGTTCTATCGGCCACATGGGCTATATTTTACTAGCAGCAGCCGCAGCCACACCTTTAGCATTAGTTGGTGCAGTAGCCCAAATGTTTAGTCATGGAATCATTCTCGCTATTCTCTTTCATTTAGTGGGAATTATTGAAACTAAAGTTGGTACAAGAGAATTAGATAAACTCAATGGTTTAATGAGTCCTATTCGCGGTTTACCATTAATTAGTGCCTTGCTAGTTTTAGGTGGTATGGCAAGTTCTGGTATTCCCGGTTTAACAGGTTTCATTGCTGAATTTATTTCCTTTCAAGGCAGTTTTTCCAGCTTTCCAGTTCCCACAATTTTATGTGTAGTTGCCTCTGGTTTAACGGCAGTTTATTTTGTCATTCTTCTTAACCGTACCTGTTTTGGTAAATTGCAAAATAACCTAGCTTACTACCCTAGAGTCGTCTGGGCAGAAAAAATTCCTGCACTAATTTTAGCATTGTTAATTATCTTTTTGGGAGTACAACCCACCTGGTTAGTTCGTTGGAGTGAAACCACAACTACCGCTATGGTAGCCGCAATTTCCCCCACTGAAAAATCGGTAATTGCCTTAAAATGATATAGCTTGGGAATAAATTCCCAGGCTCATAGCAAAAATCATCTCAAGATGACTAAATAACCCGAAAATTTTTTAGTAAACTTTAGTTTACTTTGATTATTAGCCCGGAAGTTCATTTCCGGGAGGGTTTGAAAACTAACAGATACACTATTGTTTTAACAAACACAAAAAATATTATGGTACAAACTTCAGAAAAACCAAAAGCCAAAATTCCTCCTTCAAAACACGAATTTGCAGAAATTATTCATCGCTTAGAAGCTGGTGGTTCAATGTTACCAGATACCCCAGAAAATTTAATGCAAATTATCGGTATTTATAAAGCTTATGCCGTACCGATGGATTTTTATTGGCGAGATTTATTATATATTGCTGAAAGGGTATTTTTAGATCCTTTACCAGCTTTTAAATACTTCCTACCACAGGAATATTTAGACCTCCATAATCACTATGCAGGTGATGATGCTGATTTAAGAATTTGGCGAGGTGAAGCTACTGCACACCCAGAACTTTTGGCATTTATGGAAAAAGGTGAAACCATTAAAATGCCGAAAATATTCCATCATTTATTCCATGATAGAATCAACATGGAATTTGCCGAAGCTTGTATGCAGGCTATGCTTTGGCACCGCAAAATGTATGCACCAGTAAACCAATTTGATGCTTATTTAGATTCAGCCGAATATCAAGCCAATGCAGATAAAGCAATTAAAGCTTATTTTCGGAAAAATCCTCTAATGTTGGGACTTTATAAACTGTTTCCTGATATGTTTTTGGAACAGTGTCGGATGATGTCCTATTATTCTAATTTAGGACTTTTCTGGGAAGTCATGGCACCGGTATTTTTTGAAATGTCAGATATTTATGATGAAGGTGGTTTCAAAAGTGTACCTGACGCTATGAACTTTCTCATAAATGGTATATTTGCTATTGCAGGTCGCCCCATTTACCATCATGTTTATATTGACGGTGAATGTTATGAAATTATCCCCAAATCAAAAGCGTTTACCTGGTTATATGAAGCCGCTTTACCCTATGTGGAAGCCGTTTTTTATCGCACCGCACCATTTAGAGGCACAAAGTCATATAATGCCCAAGCAGGGGAAGTTCCAGAAGACCAAAAAGACTTCCATTATGGTATTCTTTATGCTGATGTATTTCCCGTCGGTACAGCAGGTATTCCTCCGACATTATTAATGCAAGATATGTTGCATTTTTTGCCTCAATATCTTGTTGATTATTATCAACAATATTGTCGAGGAGAAGAGGATATTTTAATTCAATTGGGAATTACTTTTCAACGTTCCATGTACAATGTAACATCTGCGGTAATTCAAGCTTTAAGAACTGCTCTTTTATATCCTTTAGATGATGAAAATCCCCAGCATTTACAAGCAAATCGAGAATTTTTTGAAATGCAGTTAAATCGCTTTACTCGTAGTGATTATAATATGCGTGATGCTGCTAGATTACGGGATATTCAAAGACAGGATTATAGATAGAATCTGCGGAGAAAATAGATACCCGACTTGTTGCAGAAGTTGGGTATCTCCCTATTTGTTGATTTTGTAAAGATTTATATTTTTTCAGTAAATTATTGAATATCTATGGAAAAATTATGTCCTTAGTTAGACTAAGTTATAAATAATTAATATTAGGCTGTTAAACAAAATTACAGCCAAATCACAAAATATAAAATGACTAAGATCATTGTCACTGGAGTTGCGGGTTTTATTGGTTCTCACTTAGCTGAAACATTATTAAAACAGGGAGAAGAGGTAATTGGTATTGATGAATTTAATGATTATTATGATCCCCTGTTGAAGTGGAAAAATATCGCCAATTTTCAACATTACCCCAATTTTACTTTAGTAGAAGGGGATATACAATTTTTAGATTGGCAAAAACTGCTTTTAGATGTCCAATTAGTTTATCATCAAGCGGCCCAAGCTGGAGTTAGAGCCAGTTGGGGGAAGGGTTTTCGAGCTTATACTGAACGGAATATTAACGCTACACAAGTTTTATTAGAAGCTGTTAAAGATGCTGAAAATTTAAAAAGATTAGTGTTTGCATCTACATCTAGCATATATGGTGACGCGGAAACATTACCAACCCATGAAGAAATTAAACCTTTACCTGTGTCACCTTATGGTATTACTAAATTAGCGGCTGAACAGTTGGGAATGTTATATCATAAAAACTTTGGTGTCCCGTTTGTATCCTTACGTTATTTTACGGTCTATGGACCAAGACAACGGCCAGATATGGCATTTCATAAGTTTTTTAAAGCAGTGTTGCAGGACGAAGCAATTCCCGTTTATGGTGACGGAAAACAGACCAGAGATTTTACTTTTGTCAGTGATGCGATCGCTGCTAACTTAGCTGCTAGTATTGTACCAGAAGCAGTAGGGCAAATTTTCAATATTGGCGGCGGCAGTAGAGTCATTTTATCAGAAGTTTTAGATACCATGGCGGAAATAGTCGCTAAACCCATCAAACGCCATTATATCGAAAAAGCCATGGGAGATGCCCGTCACACCGCTGCTGACGTATCCAAAGCCCGAAAAATCCTTAATTATCAACCCCAAGTATCCTTAAAAAATGGCTTAACCCAGGAATGGGAATGGGTGAAGAGTTTGTATAGTGTATAACTAACAAAGATCCCCCCCTTCCTAAAAAAGTCGGGGATCTGAACCTGGTAAATATTCAGCTATAATAAGACAATATAAATCTTAGATTACCAAAAATCCCCAAAATACCCAGGGAGTTAGAGTTATGGTTGCTACTCCAATACCGACCGTTGCCGAACTATCAAAAGTGACAATTTCTTGGGAAGCATTACCCGAAGATTTTATCTTAGAAGAAGAACCTGTGGAAAACACTGCACAACCATTAATTGCTGGAGCATTACGAGAAAGTCTAGAATTAAGTGGATATATTCAACCCACCATGCTCATAGCGGCAAATTTGGGCATCTGTGCCACCATGGATGGTAAACTTGTTGTCAAAGCTCCAGATTGGTTTTTTGTGCGGACAGTTTTACCCTTATCTGGGGTGACAGATAGACGCAGCTATACACCCCACCTAGAAGGGGAAATTCCCAGTATTGTCATGGAATTTTGCTCAGATACTGACGGAAAAGAATACTCAGCTAGACGCACTTTCCCCCCCGGAAAATGGTTTTTTTATGAACAAATTCTCCAAGTTCCTACTTATGTAATTTTTGATCCCCTGACTGCTGTATTAGAAGTTCATCAACTTGAGTCAGGACAGTATAAATTACAGCCAATAGACCCAAATAATCGTTACTGGATTACAGATATGGGATTATTTTTGGGATTGTGGGAAGGGGAAAAGGAAGGTCGCATAGGTTACTGGCTACGGTGGTGGGATCAAGCAGGTAATTTGTTACCCTGGGCTGTAGAAAAGGTAGAACAGGAACAGCAACGGGCTGAACAGGAACGTCAACGGGCTGAACAGGAACAGCAACGGGCTGAACAGGAACGTCAACGGGCTGAACAGGAAAGCCAACGGGCTAAAAGGTTAGCAGAACAGTTACGCGCACTGGGTATTGATCCAATTGATTAAATGTGCGGTTTCTAAAATTGTTGTAGAGATGTTTCATAGAACGTCTCTACATTCTTTTTTGCGGGATACCTAATTAATCCCAATTGGGAAATTCATTGTCGCTTAACCCAACCTCCAAAATCAAACTCAAGGAGTTTCAGTTTTGGCTGTTGTAAAAGCGGTTTCTAACCGCAAAGAGGGCATAAAATTTAACTAAAATAGTTCACTCAGATGAATACTCACATCAGGAAAAGCTAAAGTTGATAAACTTTGATTTTTTGTTAACTTCTGTACATCTTGATAAATTACCTCAAGAGAATTTCGATATACTTCGATAATTTCCTGATTAACATCTACTAACCAAACTTCAGGAATATTTGCTTCTGCATATAAAGGAATTTTCACCTCCCGATCATATTTTACAGTTGTGTCAGCCACTTCTATTAACAAAAATATATCTTCTGGTTGGGGGTGTGAATTTCTATAAAAATCTGGACGTGGTTTTAATAAAGCTATGTCTGGTTGGGGTTCAGAAGTTTCATTTAAAACTACTGGGTTTTGAGGTGCAAGAATGATCCGTTTTCCTAAAAGCTGAATTAGCAGATTAACTAATCTATTTACACAACCAGCGTGTCTTCTTCCAATAGGTGACATATCAATCATTTCCCCCCGAATTAATTCTACTCGCTCATTTTCTGACAGAATACCAAATTCAGCCATTTGGTGAAATTGTTTAACTGTAAATTGATGTCTGATTAGTTGTAAAACCATTGTCACCTCTATTTAGATTTTAATTGAGATTGATAAAAAACTGTTGTTGGGTTGCGCTGTTACTTAACCCAACCTCCAAAATCTACAAAATCAAACTCAAGGAGTTTCAGAAATTGCTCCTTGCATTTTCATGAAAGTATCAATTAAAGTCTGCAATTGTTGATCTGCTTTAAAAACTCCTAAACCTCTTGCTGTCACTTTTCCAGGAGAATAAACAAACCGAGATTTCATATTTGAAGTTAACTTTTCTGCTAATAGATTCCAAGCTGGTTCTTCCATTGGTGTTTCTAAAACAATATGCTGTTTATTCTCTGGTTTAATGCGACTAAATCCCAGGTTTTTAGCTAATTGTTTTAATTCCATCACGCGCAATAATTGATTTGCTGGTAGGGGTATAGTACCATATCTATCAGTCCATTCAGCAGCGATTTGTTTTAATTCATATTTTGATTTTACCGTGGCTACAGCGCGATAAGCACTCATTTTTTGATCAAGATCAGTAATGTAATTGGAAGGAATAAATGCAGTGAGATTAAGATCAATTTGCGTATCTTCAACTTTGGGTATTTCTTGACCTCTAATTTCTCGAATTGCTTCCTCTAACATCTCCATATACAAATCAAAGCCAATTGCATCCATTTGACCAGATTGTTCTGCACCTAGCAAGTTACCCACACCGCGAATTTCCATATCTCGCATTGCTAATTGATATCCAGAACCGAGTTGAGTAAATTCTTGAATTGCTCTTAATCTTTGTCTAGCGGCATCGGATAATTCTCTTTGTTTGGGGTAAAATAACCATGCGTGAGCTTGAATTCCCGCACGACCGACCCGACCCCGCAATTGATATAATTGAGATAAACCAAAACGGTGAGCATCTTCAATTAAAATTGTGTTAACTCGCGGAATATCTAAACCAGATTCGATAATTGTCGTACAAACAAGAATATCCGCGTCATTATTTCCGAAAGTCAGCATAGTTGATTCTAATTCACTTTCGTCCATTTGACCATGAGCGATCGCAAATCTTCCTCCGGGAACCATTTCCCGCAAATTTGCAGTGGTTTCTTCAATTCCGTCTACTCGCGGAACTACATAAAATACCTGGCCACCTCGATCTAATTCTTGACGAATTGCACTTCTGACAATTTCCGGTTTTAGGGGTGCGAGGTGGGTTTGAATTGGTCTTCTGGTGGGGGGTGGAGTGGTAATTAAACTCATTTCCCTAATTCCTGATAATGACATATACAAGGTTCTGGGAATAGGGGTAGCGGAAAGAGTTAAAACATCAACTTCTGTTTTCAGACTTTTGATTTTTTCTTTTTGATTAACTCCAAATCTTTGTTCTTCGTCAATTACTAAAAGTCCTAAATCTTTAAATTGCACACTTTTTCCTAATAATTGATGTGTACCAACTACTATATCTAATTCCCCAGTTGCCAGACGTTTTTGAATATTCCGTTTTTCTTCCGCACTACGAAAGCGATTGAGTAAACCTACATTAATTGGATAAGGTGCAAAACGTTCTTTAATTGTGTGATAATGTTGTTGAGTTAAAATTGTCGTTGGTGCTAAAAGTGCCACCTGCTTTCCTGCGGTGACAGCTTTAAAAATTGCCCTAATTGCTACTTCAGTTTTACCAAAACCCACATCTCCACATACTAACCTATCCATGGGTCTCTCACTTTCCATGTCCCGTTTTACGTCTTGTACCGCTTTTAATTGATCTGTGGTAGGATGATAAGGAAAAGAATCCTCCATTTCTTCTTGCCAAGGCATATCTGCGGGATAGGAAAAACCATGTTGTTGCGATCGCGCTGCATACAATTTTAACAAATCTACTGCTAATTTCTTAATCGCTTTTCTGACTTTATTCTTAGTATTATCCCAAGCTTTTCCAGTCATTTTATGCAGTTCTGGAGGTTTATCTGCATTGGTTCTAAATCGAGATAAAGAACCAACTTGATCAGCAGCAACTCTTAATAAACCATCTGCATATTGAACAACTAAATAATCACGGGTTTCCTCGTTAATTGTCAGACTTTCTAATTTGACAAATTTGCCAATTCCATGACTACGATGAACAACAAAATCCCCTGGACGTAATTTATTAGGATCAACTTGCTTAGATGTCGCTTGACGACGTTTACGGACATAGCCGAAATTAGCTAAGGAATGTTGTCCATAAAATTCTCTATCAGTGACAATAACTAACCGATAAGAAGGTAAAATAAAACCTTCTAATTCAGCTAAACCAGAATATTTTAGAGCAATTGGTGTATGATTAATTTGTAGTTTATCAATGGCTTGATAATCACGAGGATTGGGAATAAACTGCGCGGGACAATCGTGTTCTTGTAGCAGAGAAACCGAACGGGAAGGTTGAGCCGAAAGTATCCAAATTGCAAAATTGCGATCGCGTTCTTTCCTAATTGTCTCCGCTAATTTAGCAAATTGGTGAGGAGTCACCGGTAAAGGTCTACTCCCCAAATTCAAACCACTATTTTCTTCTGATAATTCTGATAAGTATAATTTTTTAAAATTACTAATTTCTGCTATACACTCATCAAAATTGCGATGAATTTTAGGTAATTCAACAGATAACTGACCACTGACCACTGACCACTGACTTTGAGCATTTTCCACCCAGCGATCGCTATGAGCATAACATTGCTCTGGCTCATCAATGGCCACAAAAGTATTTTTAGGTAAATAGTCAAGTAATGAAGCGGGTTTTGTAAAAGCCAACCCCAAAAACCGCCGACTCCCCTCTATATTGTCCTCCTTCATATCCCCTTCTAAAAAGGGTAAAGCGTCCGAATTTAACAATGTATCATCTTTCAATCCGTTTAAAATTATCGGTGCGAAACTTGTGGGAGTGAGGGTAATTTTTTCTACCTTCTCCAAAGCTGAACGCTGGGTAGACGGGTCAAATTCCCGAATTTGTTCAATTTCATCTCCAAACCATTCCAAGCGCACAGGTAACTCCGAAGACACCGGAAACACATCCACAATATCCCCTCGTCTACTCCATTGTCCTTCAGTTTCCACCAGGGGAACTCGTTCATATCCCAAAACAGTGATTTTTAGAGCAAATTCATCCAAATCAAAACCCATTCCTTTTTCCAAAGTCACAGAGAATGACTTAAACGCCTCCGGTGGTGGTAAATGTGGTTGTAATGCGCTTACAGTGGCAATAATGGCTATATTATTATTATTCTTAGCTAATTGACCAGCCACCGCTGACGACTGACAATTAACCAAATCAGTTAAAACCTGCATTTGTCCCCAACTTAACTCATTTTCAGGGTCAAAGGGTTCGTAGGGAGAAGCTTCCGAAGTAGGGTAAAAATGGACAGTTTTCCAGCCCATGGCTTCCATTTGGGCGAAAACCCGCCCAGCTTCCTCCAGAGTAGCACAGACCACGCACAAATTTTGATCTTCATAATTTGCTAATGCTGAAGCTACCAGTCCCTTGGGGAAACGAGAAATCCCATTTAACCGCAATTCCTGTTGTTTGTTGAGTTTAGTGATTAGTTCTGCGGTCAGCAAAGATCGGGACAAAGCACGGACAATAGAAGAAAATGGCATAAGTTTTACGCTAAATTGGCAGTTGTTACCGATATGAAAATCTAGAAGCCCTTGATATCAACTATTTTAAAAGTTTTAATCGCTCTCTTGACAGTGAAGGGGCAAAAAATCTAGCCTAGAAATGATTTATCAAGTCAACCTTAGATCAACCAGACTGGATTTAACTTGTATAATTCTAGTAACATCTTACTAAAGCGTGTTACTTTCAGCGTAACACACCCTACTGAATATTTACTTGATAATTAGACTCTTAACTGCTAATAGATAGAAGAAATCTGACCACTACTTTGTTTATAGTCAAAGTATTTAAGAGAATCACCTAAAATAATGGATACTAAAATAAGTCAGATTTAATTAACATTAGCCCGAATTTTGGAACTCCGTATAATTTTACTCTTTATACCAGCAATTTTAAAAATGTCTTCCCTCTCTTTTGAACTTTTCACAATTTTGGTGCTAATTTTCGCCAACGGTGTGTTTTCCATGTCGGAAATGGCCGTAGTCTCGTCCCGGAAAGTTAGACTACAGCAGTTAGTTAACCAAGGGGATATTAACGCTAGGGCTGCATTAAAATTAGCAGAATCTCCCAATCATTTTTTGTCTATTGTCCAGGTGGGGATTACACTGATTAATATTCTTAATGGTGTATTCGGAGGTGCTACTATTGCCAAAAGACTAGAAGACTATATTAAGCTAGTCCCCATTTTAGCCAATTATAGTAATGCGATCGCTTTTGGGATAGTGGTTTTACTAATTACCTATTTTTCCCTAATTGTCGGTGAACTCGTACCCAAACGTCTCGCTTTAAATAACCCCGAAAAAATCGCCGCTTTTGTAGCTATACCTATGCGGGCTTTAGCAAGAATCGCCTCACCTGTAGTTTATCTTTTGAGTGCATCTACAGACCTAGTATTGCGAATTTTAGGAATTACACCCTCAGAAGAACCCCAAGTCACAGAAGAAGAAATTAAAATCTTAATCGAACAAGGTACGGAAGCAGGGACCTTTGAAGAAGCCGAACAAGACATGGTAGAAAGGGTTTTCCGATTAGGCGATCGCCCCGTTACCTCCTTTATGACACCCAGACCTGATATAGTCTGGTTAGACTTGGAAGATCCTGCTGAAGAAAACCGCCAAAAAATGACCGAAAGCGCCTACTCTCGGTATCCAGTTTGTCAAGGGGGATTGGATACAGTTCTCGGTATAATTCCTGTCACCGACTTACTAGCCAGAAGTTTACGTAATGAACCCTTAGATCTAACCCTGGGATTACGTCAACCCGTATTTGTTCCCGAAAGTACACGGGGATTAAAAGTTTTAGAACTATTTAAGCAAACCGCGACTCACATGGCCTTAGTCGTAGATGAATATGGAGTCATACAGGGATTAGTTACCCTGAATGATATCATGAGTGAAATAGTCGGTGATGTTCCCGCAGGACCAGGACAAGAAGAACCCCAAGCAGTACAAAGGGAAGATGGTTCTTGGTTAGTAGATGGAATGTTAGGAATAGAAGAGTTTTTAGAACTATTTGATCTCGAAGAATTAGAAACTGAAGAAAGGGGAAATTATCAAACATTAGGAGGTTTTGTGATCACCCATTTAGGACGTATTCCCGCAGCAGCAGATCATTTTGAATGGGATAATATGCGCTTTGAAGTTATGGATATGGACGGAAATCGGGTTGATAAAGTATTAGTTGTACCCAGGAGAATGAATAATGGGTAATTGGTAATTGGTAATTGGTAATTGGTAATTGGTAATTGGTAATTGGTAATTGGTGATAAACTAGAAATTATCTATTTATTGTCTTTAATTTTTCTTGTTTAATGCACGTTATCAGCCGGAAAAAGCTCAGAGATTTTTGTCAGGAACACGCAAACAGTTGTGAAATTCTTGACGACTGGTATATTACTGCTAGTAAAGCTGATTGGCGTAATTTAGTACAAGTACAATCTGTTTATCCTAAAGCTGAAGCTGTTGGTAATTTCACAGTTTTCAATATTAAAGGCAATAAATACCGTTTGATTTCTAGTATTAATTATGATAAACAGGTAATCTATATTAAATATGTCTTAACTCATGCAGAATATGACAAAGACTACTGGAAAAATGACCCTTACTTTTAATTCAGACGCTTACAGCAAATTACTGTCCCAGTATCAACCACGAGTAATAAAAACGGAGGAAGAAAATGAGCAGTTTTTAGCAGTTGTGGAAGATTTACTTTCTCGTTCTCATCTAACTTCAGAAGAAGATACCTTATTGGAGTTATTAATGAGGCTAATTGAAGACTTTGAAAGTCAGCATTATCAGTTAAATATTTCTACTCCTGCTTCAAGAATTTTGCATTTGCTGGAAGCGCAGGGTTTGGAAACAGATGATTTAATTTCTATTTTTGGTTCAAGTAATTTGGTTTCTCAGATAATTAATGGTGAGGTGGGAGTGACGCAAGAACAAGCTAATATTTTGGGGAAATTTTTAAAAGTCGATGCTAGTTTGTTTGTTAGCTAAAAAACGACTTTTTCAGCAAAATCCCATTTTTGTATCATGGGTATTTCTGATTCCGAAACACTCCCACAATCACAGCAATTCCCGTTTTTATGAAATAAAATATCAGAGATAGGTTAAATATGCTTTCATGACGATATCTATTTTTATTCTTTCTGGGCTTACCTCCTAACTTCGGAAACTGCTGTATTAACCATATAAATAACATATAAATAATCAAATATGTTCAGGTATTTCTCTCTTCCTCTGCGACCTTTGCGCCTCTGCGTGAGACAAAAAATCCCGTTCACTGATACCAGACTCAATAGATAATTTATTGAGTTTCAGTTAGAAAAAAGGGTACTAAAAAACCATTTTCTTCCTTTTTTCTAACCATTAACTTACACCATTACATCAAAAAATTAAAGCTGTCTAACAACAGGTTTACCGTCAATAACCTCACCGACAAGAACGATATCTGCACAATTGACGAAAATACCATTTTCCAGAACACCAGGAATATTATTCAGAGTTTTTTCTAGATTTACAGGATCTTCGATCTGATCAAATGTCACATCTAAAACCATATTACCTTGGTCAGTGATCACAGGTCCTGCTTTTCTTACACCCATACGCAGTGTTGGCTTACCACCGAGCGATTTAATAGCATTAGTGACAGGAGTAAGCGCCATAGGAATGACTTCTACAGGGACAGCAAACACAGAACCCAGTTTATCTACTAGTTTACCACTATCAACGACCACAATAAACTGTGTTGCCAAGTAATCTACAACCTTTTCGCGGGTATGCGCGGCACCACCACCTTTAATTAAGTTTTTATGGGGATCTACTTCATCCGCACCATCTATAGCAATATCAATATGGTCCACAGCGTCTAAAGTAGTGAGGGGAACGCCATACTCTTTTGCTAAAACTTCTGACTGAAATGAGGTGGGAATACCGACAATATCCTCAAGTTCTCCAGATTTGAGCCGTTCTCCTAAATACTGAATTGTGTAGGCTGTGGTTGAACCTGTACCCAAACCGACTATCGAACCTGATTTTACCAAATTGGCCGCGGCCTTGCCAACTTCTTGCTTCATCAATTTAACTGGGTCTGCTGGTATGGACATTCTTTAACTCCTGAAAAACTCATGCCAAGGTACTGTTACAGCCGACTATACTACAAAAGAGGATCAATTTAGCTTAGTAATTATAGGAGTTATGCAAAATATCTGGAGAAACTCTTTCCTTCGTGGTTCATTATTCAGTGACTTGTACCTAAGTCCTAAATTAGTTAAACTTAAAATTTATTTTCTCATTCTCATATCCAAAAACTTCAATTGTTGATATAAACAGCGAATTTGTTGTAAATTTACACCCGCTGCTTCGGCTTTTCTAAATGGATTACCAAAAATTGCTTCTATCTCTAAAGGACGACATTCATCAAAATCAATCTTCATACTGGTGCGGTAGGGTTTCATTTTTACAGTGTAATCTAACATGGTTTGAATAAAACTTTCAGGAATAATTCTGCCTGTACTTTTTGCCCCTGCTGCTACTTCCCACATCAAATTTTCTACTAATTGTCGAGTATGAATATCTGCCATTAATTCATCAGTTCTCGCATCAAGAATTACAGATAAACCATTGTAGGGAATATTCCAGACTAATTTTTTCCACCGTCCTAATAGTAAATCTTCTAATAGTTCTATGGATATGCCCGCATTTTCAAAATCTGCTGTAACTTCCCGCATTTTTTGAGTAATGCCAGTTAATTGATAATTAGATGTATATTCCCCCAAAGTAATTTGTCCATAATCTAAATGATGAATATGCCCTGGTGCAACTTTATTAGAACAGAGAAAACATAAGCCACCAATAATGCTAACATTGCTGACAATTTCCGCCACTTCTGCCTCTATATCCAGTCCATTTTGTAATACTAATACCGTCCCATTATCCTTAACTATTGGTGGTAATAGATCGGGTAAAAGTTGATTTTGAGTAGTTTTTAATGATACTATTACCACATCACACTGTGGCATCTTTTCTACATTGTTATAAGCATTAACTTGGGGGAGGGTAAAGTCACCGTCTTTAGACTCAATGATTAAACCGTTTTCCCTTACCTGTTGATAATCACTTTTGAGTAAATAGTGAACTTCTAAACCGGATTTTTGCAGTTTTGCACCATAAAATCCGCCTAATGCACCAGTTCCCAATATTGCATAAGTGCGTTTAACCATATTATGTATAGAAAAATCATCAGGTCAGATTTTACCAGAATTGTAGCTAATTAAACTTAAACATGATTTACTATTTTCTAGAACCTTTGCTAGATATAAGGTGAGGTAAAATTAATGGCTGATATTGTTGATATTGCAGTTAGTAATGATGCGTTTAAAACCTTGGTAGCGGCTGTGTCCGCTGCTGGGTTAGTAGAAACATTAAAAAGTCCCGGTCCATTTACCGTGTTTGCACCCACTGATGATGCTTTTGCCAAATTGCCCCCCGGCACAATTACAACTTTATTACAAAACCTTCCCCAGTTAGCACGGATTTTAACCTATCATGTCGTTCCTGGCAAGTTAACAAAGGATGATTTGGCAAAACTGGGTACAGTAACTTCTGTGGAAGGTTCTCCTATTAAAATTAATTGTGATCATGGTTTTGAGGTGAAAAATGCTACAGTTTTAGCCGCCGATATTGTTGCAGATAATGGCGTGATTCATGTTATTGATACTGTGATTTTGATGGGTTAATCCCACCTTTTCACTTGGGAAATCTTATAGAGACGTTTTATACAGCGTCTCTATTATGAATAAATTTAGTTGTCAAGGCTAATTCTTTAAAAAAAGTAACATAAATACTATGATTACTCACTTTTGATATACTATAATCTTATTAATCTATTATTTACAATAAAACTTAATCATAAGTACCGACAATTATCCCCAAAAATCAATGTTAGATTTCAACACCTTAGCTGAGTTTTCCCGCAACAACTGTATAGGCATTTGTGCCTTTCTTGTCCCGGCCAATATCCTAACAACCTTATTAACGATTATCCTCACCTTCCTAAATCGTCCCCTGGGTCAAGTATGGATATCTACAGGATTAGCCTGTTTATTTGCCAGTGTCATGGTGCTGCACGTTTATACTTGGTTTATGATTGGTGTAGTCATGGCACCAACTTATATTTTATTGTCCCTAGCAGTTACTTGTTTATTGACCAATCTTTTGCTAATTATCTGGCGGAGAAATTCTCTACAATTATTTTCTCTTGGTAAGTAACTACAACAAAAGTCAAAATTTCAGGAATACCAAAAACTGGATATTTGGCTTTTTTTATAAACAGTCAGAATAGTAGTTAAAAATATAAATCACTATTCTGACTATGGTTAATAGCTGTTAATCAACAGCTTATTTTTTAGGTTTTAGCAGTAACCCCAGCCGCAACAGGGATTATAACCGCCATAATAACGGCCATAACCGCCATAACCGCCATAACCGCCATAACCGCCATAACCATAATACCTATGTCCACCAACAACGTTTTGTACTTCCTCGGTAGCTAGTTCATTAAGAAAACTAGTAGCATCATTAAATAAATCATAACCGATAGGAAGTAGTGCAGATATTTGGATATTAGCCATGATAATTACTCCTTGATTTGATGAATTGTCTTGACAAAAGATAAATGAGATTAGACTTGCTATAGACTAACCTTACTTCTGATTCTTCCCAAAATCATTGATAAATTCAAGGCTTTGACCTCAATGGATAAGACTTAATTGAACTATTTTTGTCTAGTTATTCATGGTAATTAGCAGTTAAAAGATGTTTATTAATTTACAGTTTTTGAAACTTACCAGGAACGTATTTTAGAGATGTTTCATGCAACATCTCTACAAAAAATGTCATTTTTATTGTGGATTAGATTTACGGAAAATACCGACTTAATTAAGTTTATTTTGTCTAAATTACATGAGATAGACAACATATCTAAACCCAATATTCAATTGTCTTTAATTGGTAAATTCTGCCCGTAATTGATTAACAACTCGATCTAATCCCACAGAATGGGCGGCTTTGAATAATAAGCAATCTCCCGTTTGCATAAATGTTTTCAATCTTGTTACCAAATCAGTATGGGTAGTAAAACATTCACAAGATATATTATCGGCACTATTAGCAATAATTTCCGCATCTTGACCATCAACTAACACCAACAACCCATCAAGATGCAAATTTTTGACCATTTCCCCGACTTTTTGATGCAGTTCTGCGGATCTTTCTCCTAGTTCCTTCATAGCACCTAAAACCGCAATTTTCCGCTTTCCTGGTGTGTCTGCTAACAACTGTAAAGCAGCTAACATGGCTTCTGGGGCGGCATTATAGGTTTCATCTAAAATCACGATATCATGAGGTAAAGTGAAGCGTTGACTTCTACCTATGGGCATATTTACCATGATACCAGATTGTAATAATTGCCAATCAATTTCTAATACCTGAGCTACGGCTAAAGCTGCTAAAAAATTACTAGCATTATGACGACCAGGTAAGGGTAAAAGTAAACGCTTTCCAGCAACTTCTACGATTTCATTATTAATTAATTCTCCTTGAATATCACCACCAGAAAAACCGTAACTGATAACTTTACCCTGCCAAAATTTCGCTGCTGTCGCCATTAATCGGGGATTATCATAGTTAAGAATGGCGATACTATGATCTGGCATTGTGGCTAATAATTCACATTTAGCTTCAGCAATTGCTGCTTCTGAACCAAGTAATTCAATATGGGCTGTTCCCACATTAGTAATTACCCCAATTGTTGGTTTAGTAATTTCTGTGAGTTCGGCAATTTGTCCCCTTCCCCGCATAGCCATTTCTATAACAGCAAAATCATCTCCTTTCGTCAATTCTAAAAGAGTTTTGGGAACACCTATTTCATTATTAAAATTCCCGTAGGTTTTATGAACTTTTCCTTTTGTAGCTAAAACTGCGGAAATTAGTTCTTTAGTGGTGGTTTTACCTACTGAACCAGTGATGCCAATTACAGGAATAGAAAAGGTTTCCCGCCACCATTTAGCAATTTGCTGATATGCTTTTAAAGTATCTTTAACCCGCAAAATCGGAAAACCCGGATTTTGATTTTCATAGCCATAATCAACTATAGCCAATATAGCCCCTTTAGCGATCGCTGTTGGCACAAAATCATGTCCGTCAAACTTTTCCCCTCGCAAAGCCAAAAAGACCTCACCCGGTTGCAAAATGCGGGTATCTGTTTGTATACCAGCCAACTGGGCTAAGGTAGATACAGATACATTCACAGGTTCAGCTACAAGAACTTCAAGCAGTTGAGAGATAGTGGTAGAGACTGACATACTGATAAACGATAAGGTATTTTAAAGGTAATAACCTTATCATTTTTTGTGTCACGTGGACATAGTGCTATAATTTAGTTTATATTGTACTACAAGTTTTTTCAGAAAATCGCTAAAATAGAAATACACTTGCTACTTATGAATTACAGAGACTATATTACAATCGAAACTCGCTTCATGTTCGGGATGTAGGGATGAAAGCAATAATAGACCCGATAGTTTGGAATGATGCAAAAGATAATGATTTGATGATTGTCTCGAAAGATGCCTGCCATTGCTTGCTCTCTCATAATCGCACTGAAAATTTGCAACTGCATTCAAACCAGTAATAAGGTGCGTTACATTTCATTAACGCACCCTACAGGATTTGCTGTATACTGAAACAATAAGTATTATAATATCAGCTTAAAATCATGTGTATATCAATATTTAACAATGAGGATAAAAATGATTAAATTCATAGATTTGTTTTGTGGTACAGGGGGATTTAGAATAGCCGTTGAAATGATTTGTAATCAGTATAATATTTCCTCTCAATGTGTTTTTTCTAGTGATATTGATATAGACTCGCAAAAAATATATACAGCAAATTTTGGAGAAACTCCAGCGGGAGACATTACTAAAATTAATGAAAATGATATTCCAGAACATGATATATTATTGGCTGGTTTTCCCTGTCAACCTTTTAGTATTTGTGGAGAACTTAAAGGTTTTGCAGATACCAGAGGTACATTATTTTTTGATATTGCTAGAATTATTCAAGCTAAAAAACCCACAGCTTTTATATTAGAAAATGTCAAACAGTTACAAGGACATCAACAGGGAAAAACGTTAAAAATTATTATTGATAATTTACAAGATTTAGGATATTACACAGATTATAAAATTGTTAATGCCTTAAATTTTGGACTACCACAAAAACGAGAAAGAATTTTAATTATAGGTTTTAAAAATCAACATCATTATGAGAATTTTAAATGGCCATTGATAAAAATTCCCATGCAACCATTATCAACAATATTAGAAAATTCCGTTTCTGACTTTTATTATGCTTCGGAAAAGATTAGACAAAATCGGTTACAAAAAGTTAAACCTAATCAACAAGATGATCAACCAACAATATGGCATGAAAATAAATCTGGTAATATTAGTGTATATCCTTATTCTTGTGCATTAAGAGCAGGAGCATCCTATAATTATCTATTAGTTAATGGAGAAAGAAGGTTAACTGAAAGGGAAATGTTGAGATTACAGGGTTTTCCTGAATATTATCAAGTGGTGGGAAGTTATCAAACTATGAGGAAATTGACTGGTAATGCTATTGCTATTCCCTGTGTGGCTAGTGTTATTGATGTTATGATTAATCTGATGGTAACAAAAAGTATCAAATCTAGTGTATCTAAAAATCCACTATTTCATCAATTAAATCTTTTTGAAAATAATTCATCTATCTCAAAAAATTATGTACACAATTCAAGAAGCTAAAAAACAACTTGATATGCTGATCAAAAAAGCTAGGGTTGATATGTATAAACCTATTCAAATTGCAGAAGTTTTGAGACGTTCACCTTTAGAGAAAGATATTGATATCTTGGACAAGGAAACATATAGAACTCAGTCACGCCAATGGCGTGATTTGGTTACGGACAGATTATTAAATAAAGTATCTACATCTTCATCTAAATATCAAGATGATATATGGACTAAAACAGCAATGCCTCCTGAAATACTTTCAGTTCTTGATCAAGAAAATAAACGTACTGAAGGAGGAGTAGAGCATTACATATATCTAAGTTTTGGTGAAAGACAATCCACTATAAGTAGCGTGATTGAATATATAAATAAAACAGCAACAGATAAATTTAGTTTAAAATATTTATTAGAATTATTTGTTACTCAACCTGGAATTAGAAGAAGTATTGATAAAGCCTATGAAATTGTAGCCTATAGTTTGTTTGAAACTATTGTTGTAGCTCTTGATGCAGAAATTAATATTTCTATCCCTCCTGCAAAACAAGATATATTAAATGAATTTTCTGATTTAGCTAAAGTATTATTAGGGATTGAAAAAGGGAAAAACTCATGGGGATTTAAAGCTCATATCTATCGAGTAGGAGTAACTAATGCCGCAGATAGAGGTTTAGATATGTGGGCGAATTTTGGACCAGCAATTCAAATTAAGCATTTAACTTTAAATCCTGAATTAGCACAAAATATTGTTGATCAGATAGAAAGTGATCATATTGTTATTGTTTGTCGTGATGCTGATGTAGCTGTTATTAAAATGATTACAACACAAATTTCATGGGGACAAAGAGTAAGAGGTATTGTTTGTCAATCTGAACTAATAAATTGGTATGATCTTTGTTTGAGAGGTAAATATGCTCAAATATTATCTCAGCCATTAATTAATTGTTTATCTGATAGTTTTAGAAAAGAATTTCCTCACTCTATTGCTTTAACTGAATTTTTAGCAGAAAGAAACTATCCACCTTTAGATACATTAAATGAAAATTGGCGCATTATAGGATAAGTTATCGCTCAAATACAAGAATACAAATCTTTTTGATACAGATCAAGCTAAATGTGAATATTTAAAGGTTATGTAATTTTTATCCCTCCTCGAAATTCCCGCAGTGCTTGAGCATGATTTTCTATATTAACACAACGCATCAATAAATCTACATCTAAACTCGGTAAAAGTTGCGATTTACTAACAGCCTCATATCCCTCATTTCCTAAACTATAAAACAATAATTCATCATTCATCCAAAACCAAACTTCAGGAATTTGTAACCGTTTATATGCTTCCAGTTTATTAATTCCTCCACTACTAACAACCACCTCAATTACTAAATCAGCACGTTTGCTATTTGGTCCAAATTCATAAGATTTATCGCCTTCTTTTTTAACTTTTTCAAATTCATTTTCTAAAGTAACAGAACCAGTAGGAGTAAAATCTAACTCCAAAAATTCTAAATAAATTTCTAGTAAAGCACCAATACGTTCTTTGATAATTTGATATTTTTTACCTGGGTTTTTACGAATCTCCAAAACTCCATCTAAAAAGGATAACTTTACCCCTGGGCGGTCAATTAGCTGTTCAACAGCTTTAAATTCTCTCCAGGTTAAGTCGCTAATTAAAATTGGTTCTGCTTCGCGTTCAATGATTGTAGTTATCATAATTTAAACCCAAAGAGATTGAATTTATTGTATCTTAAATTCCCATGTATAACCGTTATTTCTAATCGCTTTTCAAATCACCTAATTTCTCTATAAAATCTGCGTGTTCAACAGACTGTAAACCAGTTTGTAAAACATTCAATACAACTTGCATATTACCTGTTAATAATTCATTTACCGCTAACCATAAACCTGGAAATACCCGACTTTGTAAAACTCCCTCTTCATTAGGTGCTAATTCTAAATATTCACCTTCTTGTAAGGAAAACCAACTTAATTTTTCGTCCAAAACTTGCCAAACAATATATTCTCTCACACCATTGCGACGATAAGCCTGTTTTTTGCCATGGAGGTCAATAGCCACACTACTAGCAGCAATTTCTACAACTAATTCTGGTGGACCCTCAATATAATCATCCTCACTGATGCGAGTTTGACCTCCTGCTTCTGGTATAATAATCAAAACTGCATCAGGTTGGGGTTCGTTATCTAAATCTAGCCGCACTGTGGGTTCAACTCCTAAAGCCACACCAGGGGTTATGGCTTCATAATTACCAAGCCATGTTAAGATGCGACCATGAGGTTGTCCATGACTTCTAAAACGCAGAGCAGCAGACATAATATAAACTATTCCTTCGATTAATTCAGCTTTTTTCGGTTTAGATACGGCATTGTATCGCCGTTCAAATTCATAACGGGTGAGTTTGTCCCCGTTTGTCAAAGGAGGAATTATCGAAGCTGGGAAGGGTATTTTTACCATAATTTTCTTAATGAGTAATGAAGCCCTGAACGAATTATAACAAATTATTCAAATTTTTCATAATTTCTGGACATTTTACTTTCTATAAATTGATAATATGACAACTTTCCTCACAGATTCTCTAGATATAAATAGATTTCATTTTTCTTCAAGATTGAACTTAAAACAAAGAAGTGAATTAGGTCAGTTTCTAACTCCTGCACCGATTGCGAGATTTATGGCAGGACAATTTAACAATTTATCTGGTCATATTAGTTTACTAGATCCTGGTGCGGGTGTTGGGTCTTTAACTGCTGCTTTTGTAGAGCGATTATTAATAAATGCTGATCAAATTGAGAGTTGTTTAATTACAACCTATGAAGTAGAAGAAACCTTTTTACCCTGTTTAGAACAATGTCTTAGAGAATGTTGTAATGCTTTACAAAACAAGGGAATAAAAGCAGATTATTCTTTGCAAAATCAAAGTTTTATCGAGAGTGTTGGTAAAACCAGTTTACCGCTTTTTACTAAAAATTACCACAATTTTACCCATGCAATTCTAAATCCACCTTATAAGAAAATAAGTAGTAAATCAACTGAGAAAAAAATACTATCAAAGCTGGGAATTGAAACGGTAAATTTATATAGTGCATTTGTTTGGCTATCCATATTACAGCTTTCTCAAAATGGTGAAATAGTTGCAATTACTCCCAGAAGCTTTTGCAATGGTAGTTATTTCCGGCCTTTTCGCAAAGCTTTTCTAGAAAAAATGGCATTTGAAAATATTCATATATTTGCAAGTCGCTCCTTAGCTTTTGCACAAGATAATGTTTTACAAGAAAATATTATTTTTCATGCTGCTAAAACAGAAGTTAAACCTAAATGTATAGAAATAAGTATTAATTCAGAACAAGAATTAGATAATTGTTCAGAAATCAGACTTGTTCCATATAACCAAGTTATTGAAACAAATGATCCTGAGATGTTTATTCATATTCTTACCAACTCTCTGGAAGATGCTGTAAAAGTGCAAATAGATAAATTTTCATCTACATTAGATGAACTTGGTTTAGAAATTTCAACTGGTCAAGTTGTAGATTTTCGTCTTAAATCATCTTTAAGAAATTCCTTAGATGATCAAAACGTTCCCTTAATTTACCCAGAATCTATAAAACCAGGAAAAATTTTATTTCCTCCCACAAAACCGAAAAAATCAATTGCTATTGAAAATAATCAACAAACACAAAAATGGTTAATTAAACCAGGATGGTATGTTTTAATCAAGCGATTTTCTGCTAAGGAAGAAAAACGTCGTATTGTTGCTGCTGTCTGTTCTCCTATAAATTCACCCGCGCTGGGTATAGAAAATCATCTTAACTATTATCATGCTAAGGGAAAGGGAATGAATCCTGACCTAGCAAGAGGTTTAACAGCATTTCTCAATTCAACTTTATTTGATAACTATTTTCGGCTGTTTAGTGGTAATACACAAGTCAATGCAACAGATTTGCGTAAAATTAGATATCCCTCTCAAGAGGATTTGATGCAACTGGGAAGCCAAATTGATGAATTTGTATTTGACCAGGAAAAACTTGATACACTTGTTCACAAAACTCTGTCAATTATGAGTGAAGCAATAAACGCAATTCAAGCTAGTAAACGTATTCAAGAAGCACTAACTATTCTGAAAGAAATTTCTGCACCAAAAGAACAGCAGAATGAAAGATCCGCACTGTGCTTACTTGCATTAGCAGATATTCGACCGGAAACTTTTTGGAATCAAGCAACAACTCCCAAACGCAGAATTACTGAAATGATGGATTGGTTTCGTGATTATTATGGAAAACAATACGCACCAAATACACGAGAAACTGTGAGAAGACAAACAATGCACCAGTTTGTACAAATGGGTTTAGTTGTGGAAAATCCAGATCAACCAAAGCGACCAATTAATAGCCCTAAATGGTGTTATCAACTTCAACAAGAAGCACTTTTGTTGATACAATCATACAACTCTGACCAGTGGGAAGAATCTCGTCGTAATTATGCTATTTCTGTCAAGAATTTATTACAGGATAGAACTCGAAATATCCCCACAATTCCCGTTAGTTTACCCAATGGACAAGCAATTTATCTATCAGCAGGTGGACAAAATAATTTAATCAAAGACATTTTAGAAAATTTTTGTCCCAGATTTACACCAGGAGGTTTGGTTCTTTATCTAGGTGATGCTGGGGATAAATTTATTATTAATGAAAGTCAAAATCTTAGAGAAATGGGAGTAGAGTTAGATCCTCATGGTAAAATGCCAGATGTTGTCGTTTATTATCAAAAACAAGACTGGCTAATCTTAATAGAAGCTGTAACCAGTCATGGTCCTGTTAACTTAAAACGACACAATGAACTAAAACAACTGTTTAAATTTAGTAGCAAGGGATTAGTTTTTATGACTGCTTTTCCTACTCGCAAGGAAATGACTCGGTATCTAGCTGAGATTTCTTGGGAAACAGAAGTTTGGGTAGCAGACCAACCAGATCATTTAATTCATTTTAACGGAGAGAGATTTCTTGGACCATACGAAAACCGGGAAAATCTTTCTTGATATTTTGGCGGTACTAATTCTATCAATGATTGAAAGTAAGTATATAAATGATTTTTGTTAGTTTTAGTACAAATATCCCTAAAAATTATTAAGATTTATTTACTTAAACAACATAAATATTGTTTAAGTTAGGGACCATAACCCAGTCAGTAACTAGGTTTTAGCATCTCTCACAGCAAATAACCCCGTAACAAACCTTATTTGTTCATAGCCAATAGATTTGAGAAAATCAGAAGCGATTTAATAATCAAGCACTTATAGTTATTTAAGTTGCAAAGGGAGAAGACCGGATGAAATTAGCTTACTGGATGTATGCAGGACCAGCCCACATTGGTACTTTGCGGATTGCTAGTTCTTTTAAAAATGTTCATGCAATAATGCACGCACCCCTGGGTGATGACTACTTTAACGTCATGCGTTCCATGCTATCGCGGGAGAGAGATTTCACTCCAGTGACAACCAGCGTCGTTGATAGAAACGTTTTAGCCCGTGGTTCTCAAGAAAAGGTAGTAGACAATATCACCCGCAAAGATGCGGAAGAACACCCCGATTTAATTATCTTAACTCCTACCTGCACTTCCAGTATTTTGCAAGAGGACTTACACAACTTTGTGGAACGGGCGCAGTTGGAAGCAAAAGGGGACGTAATGCTGGCGGACGTAAACCATTACCGCTACAATGAACTACAAGCCGCAGACCGGACTTTACAACAAATTGTCCAATATTACATTGACAAAGCCCGGAAG
This sequence comes from Dolichospermum planctonicum, assembly GCF_005402965.1. Lineage (GTDB taxonomy): Bacteria > Cyanobacteriota > Cyanobacteriia > Cyanobacteriales > Nostocaceae > Dolichospermum > Dolichospermum planctonicum. The sequence continues at coordinate 16,875 of NZ_BJCF01000039.1, read as the reverse complement.
CGGGGGGAATTATCAACACAGAAAACCGCTAAACCCTCGGTTAATATTATCGGCGTTTCTACCCTTGGTTTCCACAATAACCACGACTGTACCGAACTTAAACGGTTAATGGCTGATTTGGGAATTGAGGTCAATATTGTCATTCCTGAAGGTGCTTCGGTTCACGAGTTGAAAAATATGCCCCAAGCTTGGTTTAACTTAGTTCCTTATCGGGAACTGGGGTTAACAACGGCTAAATATCTAGAAGAACAATTCGGGACACCTTACGTAGATATTACGCCCATGGGTGTTGTAGAAACTGCTAGATGTATACGTAAAATTCAGCAGGTAATTAACGCCCAAGGTGCTGAGGTGAATTATGAAGACTTCATCAATGAACAAACTCTTCATGTATCCCAAGCGGCTTGGTTTTCCCGTTCTATTGACTGTCAGAACTTGACTGGGAAGAAAGCGGTGGTTTTCGGTGATAATACTCATGCAGCGGCTTTAACAAAGATTCTCTCGCGGGAAATGGGGATTCATGTGGTTTGGGCGGGTACTTATTGCAAATATGATGCTGACTGGTTTAGAGAACAGGTGAGCGAATATTGCGATGAAGTATTAATTACAGATGATCATGGTGAAATTGGGGATGCGATCGCTCGTGTTGAACCTGCTGCTATCTTTGGTACACAGATGGAACGTCACGTTGGTAAACGTTTGGATATTCCTTGCGGTGTGATTGCAGCACCAATTCACGTGCAGAATTTCCCCATTGGTTACAAACCATTTATGGGTTATGAAGGTACAAATCAAATCACAGATTTAATCTACAATTCCTTCACTTTGGGAATGGAAGATCACCTTTTAGAGATATTTGGTGGACACGATACAAAGGAAGTAATTACCAAAGGAATTTCCGCAGAATCTGGTTTGAATTGGACAAAAGATGGACAAGCAGAATTGAATAAGATTCCTGGTTTTGTGCGCGGGAAAGTGAAGCGAAATACGGAAAAGTTTGCCCGTGAACGTGGGTTTAAGGATATCTCCGCTGAGGTTTTGTATGCTGCGAAGGAGTCTGTAGGAGCATAGGGTTTCCGTGGTTGATTAATAAGATTAAGGGGTATCCTAAATGGATGCCCTTTTTGCTTATTTAATGCTAATTTGAGCTTCATTTAAGTTGCCCAGAATATTCATACTTAGTTTACTATCTTTGTAGTAAATATAAATTTATTATACATAAGTGTGATGACAATGCCATCGAATTTAGTAATTCAGGATGCTAAGATCACCAAATACTTACTGGTGTATCAGCCTAAAAGTGATAAATCAGGATATTTGGCTTGAGCCGGATATAACTTAGATAACTGGGAAGTTCTCAAAAACGATCTAATAAAAGCTGTGAAAGGTTCTGAAATTTCAGATGTTACCCCAACTGGTTATGGATCTCAGTTTACTGTTAAAAGTCAATGCCGTGGTCCAAATGGCCGCTTACTTAGGTTATCACTATCTGGCAACAGGATGAAGGAACAGAAGTATGAAGATTTATAACTTTAAAACCTGATAGATCAAAGGAGAATTAAAAGATGACAACAGCCACCTTATTCCAATGGGTGGAACTAAAACAAGATGTTCCTAACAGCCCTGTAAAAGCTGGTAATAAGGGGGTTGTTTTAGATCATCTATCCCAACTAATTAACTCCTTAAATGAAAGATTTGGTACAGATTTTACCTTAGCAGATCAACTGTTTTTTGAAAAAATTACCGAAACAGCGATCGCTAATGATTCTATCAAAAAAGCTGCTCAAGTCAACACTAAAGAAAACTTTGCTCCTGTGCTAGAAAAGCATCTAGAAAACCTCTTTATTGAACGCATGGACGGGAATGAAAAAATATTTATGGAGGTGATGAATAATGAAGAATTTAGAGCAATGGTGTTAGAAAAATTACTATCTAGTATTTATGAGACATTGAACCGAAATGTAGATGAAACCGGCAATAGCAACTAAAAAGGAGCGATTTTTACCAGTCTACAAGGGTTTGAGGCTCATTTACAGCAGTTTCTATAACACTTTGGTACAATAATTGAGTAGATAAAAGTAAATCCTCGCTAATTCGTGGAAATTTTCACTTTAGTAGTAGAATAACAATGTTAAGTTTTATGTGCCGACCTTGAGGATATAAAACAAGACCATACAAAACCTGTAATTTCCGAAGCTTCTTTCATAGCTTTTAACAAGACAACAGTAAAGAGAGGATTTCACAACATGACATTTACACAACCCCCCTTACCTTTTGCTTCTGATGCTTTAGAGTCTTACGGCATGAAAGCTGAAACCTTTGAGTACCATTATGGTAAACATCATAAAGCTTATGTAGATAATTTGAACAAGCTAGTTGATGGTACAGAATTAGCTCACAAGTCTTTGGAAGAAGTAATTCAAATCGCTTTTGGTGACTCTGCTAAGGCTGGAATCTTCAACAACGCGGCTCAAGTTTGGAATCACTCTTTTTTCTGGAATTGCTTAAAACCCGCAGGTGGTGGCGCTCCTACAGGCGCATTAGCTGCTAAAATTGCACAGGATTTTGGTAGCTTTGACAAATTCAAAGAAGAATTTTCTACCGCTGCTGCTACTCAATTTGGTAGTGGTTGGGCTTGGTTAATTGATGATCATGGTACACTAAAAATCATGAAAACACCAAACGCCGAAAACCCCCTCGCTCATGGTAAAAAAGCGCTTTTGACCATTGACGTTTGGGAACACGCATATTACATTGATTTCAAAAATGCTCGTCCTGCATTCATCAAGAATTTCCTAGATAATTTGGTGAACTGGGATTTTGTCGCTGCAAATTTTGCTGCTTAGATTTTAATTGATACAGCAGCTTTCAGCAGTTAGCAGTAAAACCCTTGTTTGTGCAAAGCTTTGTGGCTCAGACAGGTACCTCATTGACTTGCAGTTGTAAAAGTATCATTATCATTAGATAGGTCTTATTGAGAATAGCTGACCTATCTTTTTTTACCATAAATCGTGACATTCTTGTCAGTTAGATCAGTTCGGAAATAGCTGTAATTAATTCAAATACATCTATGGGTTTAGGAAGATACTTTTGAAAACCAGCGTTTAATACTTGATTGATGACTTCATTTGCAGTATAACCTGTGAGTGCGATCGCTGGAATTTGTCTTTTCTGGGTGGATTCTAAAGACCTGATTTGGTTTAGTAAACTATAGCCATTTTCCTCGGGCATCCCAATATCAGTGATTAAGATATCTGCTGGAAACTGTTGGAGACATTTTAATGCTTCCCTAACAGAATCCGCAGTCATGACTACTGCTCCATACTCTTCCAAGGCAAAAACCAAAAACTCACGGACATCAATATTATCATCAACAACTAAGACTTTTACACCATCAATAGTTGAATGTGGGGAATTGTTGAGCGACTTGCTCAAGGGGTTTAGCTCTGGCTGTGACTGGAGTAATGGTATTCTAACTGTAAAAGTTGCTCCCTGTCCCTTACCTAAACTTTTAGCCCAAATATTTCCCCCGTGCAATTCTACCAAGTGACGGACAATTGCTAAACCTAGTCCCAGTCCGCCATAATTTCGGGTATTGGAAGCATCAGCTTGACGAAAATAGTCGAAAATATAGGGCATAAAATCAGGACTAATACCAGATCCTGTATCAATTACTTGAATTTGTGCTTCTGAGCCTACTGTGTTTAGTCTGATTTCAACTTGTCCTCCGGGGGATGTAAACTTAATCGCATTAGTGAGCAAATTCCAGACAATTTGTTGTAAACGAATTGGATCACCTAATACCATCACATTATGAGATGCAATTGTCAGCAATATTTTAATTGACTTAGCTTTGGCAGCTAAATACATAGTATTAATTGCGGTTTCAATTGGTGATACTAAGTTGACTGGGTGAATATTGAGGCTGACATTACCTCGAACCATTCGAGAAATATCTACTACATCTTCAATTAATTGGGTTTGTGATTTGGCGTTGCGTTCAATAGTTTCTAAAGCCAGTGCTGTTTTTTCGGGACTTAATTTCCCAGATTGCAGCATTTGTGACCAACCAATTATAGAAGTCAGAGGCGATCTTAATTCATGAGAAAGTATGGCTAAAAACTCATCTTTAATGCGATTAACTCGTTGAGATTCCTCGTAAAGATGGGCATTATTCATTGCTAATAATAGCATTTGCGCTAACTGCACTAAAATAGCTTCATCATCTTCTGTAAAATCACCTTCATATTTATCAGAAAGGTGCATAAAACCAATGTGTTTACCTTTAATATCAATCAGTGGTGCTACCAGCCAACCGCGCAGGGGTAAATTGTTATTAATGTTATTAATTGCGGCTGGATGTGCTTCTAGTTCAGTCTGAGTCATTCGTATTGAATTTTGGATTTGACAACCTAACCTATAAAAATCAGATTCATCAAACTTTTCATAATTTTCCCGCCACTGTTCATATTTATCTGCAAGATGAACTGTATGAACTGCTTTTGTGCAACTTTCATCTATTTTAATACTAATGATTGATTGGTGCGCTCCGATAATTTCCGCAGCTTGCTGTGTAACCAATTGCAGTATATTATGAGTTGATAGTGTTGAATTAATAGTCAGAGATAAATCAGCTAACTTTTGCAAACGATTAGTGATTTTGAGAGTCATAGCATATTCTTCTAATTGTTGATTAGCTTGTTTGAGGCTGTCTGCTTGTTCTGATAAATTAGTATATAACTGAGCATTTTCTAGGGAAATAGCAGTTTGGGTCATTAACAAATTCAAAACTTCAATTTTATTATATGTAAATGCCCCTACAGTTAGCTGATTTTCTAAATATAAAATACCCATAAATTTACCTTTGTGAATAATAGGAAGACATAACAAACTTTTAGGTTGCTGGGAGACAATATAAGAATCAGCAGCTATTAACAGATTAGTTTTAATATCATCGGTTACGAATATTTTCGCCGTATTATAAACATAATTAATCACATTGATAGGAATATCTTTACTTAAATTCACCGGGGTTGATTCTTGGATAACATTTGCATTATCTATTTTTATGGCTTCCACAAATAGATGATTATTTTTAACTAGAATTAAAACAGATTTACTTGCACCGCTATTTTCCATCATCACTTGCATTAATGTTGATAGCAATTTATCTATGTGGATTTCACTAGCAATTACTTGAGAGAATTTTATAACTGTTTTCAAATCAATAGCCTCCGAAATACTATTATTTTTAGAAATCATCATTGATACAGGTTTTTTTCCTGCTTGTAGAGTCTTAGCAAGTAATTGGGGATAGGATTTTTCTAAATGGTCTACCTTAGCTTTTCCTCCCCAGCGTAAATAGCCATAATATGCTTTTGTCATATATAATGAAGCAATTTCATTTCTACCTAAAGATAAATAAAACTCTGCCGCTAATTCATAAGCTAAAGCTTCTTCATGAAGATATTCATAATTATTTGCACCTTGAATAGATCGGTCATAATATTCCATTGCTAAAAGCATTTGCCCTAAAACTCTAGCTTTTTCAGCCTCTATCAGGTCATATTTATGTTGATAATTCATTGGTGCATTAACAGCCCAATACTGCATCTTTTGCTGATTTGCTAAAACTTGTTTCATGGACTCCAGTTGTTCATGTTCAGACTGATAATTATATGCAGCCAAAAGAGACAAAGAATAGTAAAAATTATGTTGGCTGACAGTAATTTGTCCTGGCACAGATATTATATATTGTTTAGCAAAAATAGCATTATCAAGAGCTTTTTTGTATTCTTTAAACAAATAAAATTGCATGGTTTTAGTTAGATAAAATCCAAAGAGAGAGTGATAATTTTTATTATTAACTAAAAATAGAAACAAGTCCTCAGTAAAAAAATCACCATTAAATTGGCATTTATCCTGATTTATTGCTTGCAAATTAAATATTATTTGTTGCCAAGTTTTGATATTTTGAGTATGCCAATCGAGTTTTCTATGAGAGATTAAAGCAGCACAATTTTCTAGATATTCAGATACAGTTATTAAATTTTCCCCAGCAAATAACATCATGAACATATTAAACGTATAAGCAAAACCTAAAAAGTCTGTTTCACCTATTTTCCAGCCATATTCAGCAATCTCTTGTAAAGGAACTATAGATCCTCGAAAATGCTGTTTCCAATAAATAATATGAGAATACCATAACATTAAAATTCTGAACCTGATCACTTGATTATCAAACTGCTCTGATAAATTAAGAGCTAATTTTCCATAACTATATCCAGTATTAATATCTGAAAACCTATCGCAGACTATCAAACCATAACAAACATAAATATAAACAGATTCTACACAATTGCCATATTTAATAGCCAGATTTATTATAGTAAGTATAATCGGCAATTCCATCTCCAATGCTTGATGTGAGAAATAAGCTATAAAACCAATGCCCATTAGTATCCCCATTGCTGCAAGTTTATAAGGATCTGTCATTTTTGGTAAATGGATTAAATCCTCAACATTAACATTTATTAGGGGTACTTCTTCTACAGTAACTTCTAGTTTCTCTAATAATTTTAGACCCGTATCAAAGGTTAATTCCATGTCATGCATGAGCATTTGCTTTTTGTATACCTTAACTTCATCTAGTACACTAATTGCATTTTTCCTAACTATTTCTATATAAGTTATTGCTTGCTCAGGATGAATATTTAAATATGCTGCCTCCACCGCTTCTATATAAAGGTTTAATGTTAGGTTATATTCATGCTGCCAACTATCTGCTGCAAGTAATGATAAACCTTTTTTTAAATACCTAAAAGCAGCATCATAAGCTGTAGCTAATTTGGCTTTAGAACCGGCAATTAAATTTAGTTGAGCTACTGCATATTTTTCTGACTGAATCGTAATTAAATCCATGCCAATATTCAACTGATTCACAATTTCAAATATATTTTCTTCTATGTCTTTTTCCGAGGTATTTTTTAAGAGCAATTGCCCAACTTTTAAATGGGTAGATTGTTTTTCCTGGTCAGGAATCAAAGCATAAGCAGCTTGCTGTACACGATCATGTAAAAATCTGTAACTAAATTTCTGTTCTTCGTAGTTATGAACTGCTGATAACTGTTGATTATTAAGTAAATCAGATTGAAAGAAGTTGTAAATTTTTGTTGTCGGAATTATAAATTCTTCTAACAATGCTTTCCACAAATCTACCGCTGTTTCTATCTGAGATTTTTCATTAATTTTTGCTAATGTATCTAAATTAAATTGGTTGCCAATACAAGCGGCCAGCTTTAATACTGATTGAGTTGATTCAGGTAATTTTTGTAATTGCAGTGCGATAAATTCTACCACATCATTAGTGATAGCTAAAGCTTGAATTTGTGCGATATCACACTGCCAATAATGACAATCAAAGTTAAAGCGAATTAAACCATCTTCATAGAGAGATTTGATAAATTGGTGGCTGAAAAAGGGATTTCCCTGGGTTTTTAGATAGACTAATTGAGTAAAAGGTAGAGCTACTGTAGTCGGACAATTGAGAGTATCAGCAATGAGTTGATTGAGATCAGATTGATTGAGAGAATTTAGGGTAATAGTATTAATTATAGATACAGTTTTGCGGATATTCTCAATAGTTAATATTAAAGGATGTGTAGCAGACACTTCATTATCCCGGTAAGCACCAATTAACAATAAATAACTAATTTCATTTGTAGTCATTAGTAATTGCATCAATTTAAGAGAAGCCAAATCTACCCATTGTAAATCATCAAGAAATATGACTAAAGGATGTTTTTGAGTGGTAAAAACATGAATAAATTTCTCAAATAGCAAGTTAAAACGATTTTCTGTGGCCATGGTGGACAATTCTGGAACAGGAGGCTGTTTACCAATAATTTGTTCTAATTCTGGGATAACGGCAATAATAACTTGAGCATTTTCTCCTAACGCAGACAGAATTTTAGTTTTCCATTTTTGCAATTGAGTATCACTTTCAGTTAATAGTTGATCTATTAAATTTCGGAAAGCTTGTATAAATGCAAAAAAAGGAATATTGCGTTGAAATTGGTCAAATTTACCTTTAATAAAATAACCCCTAGCACAAACTATGGGTTTATGAACTTCATTAACTACAGCGGTTTTGCCAATTCCCGAATAACCAACCACCAGGAGCATTTCCTTATTATTAGCACAAATACGCTCAAAAGCTGTGAGCAGAGTTTTTACTTCTACTTCTCTACCATACAGTTTTTCAGGAATAGTTAGGCGATCGCTAATATCTCTTTTTCCTAATTCAAAAGTCTGAATATTTCCAGTTTCTTCTCCAGCTTTTATACACATTTCTAAATCATACTTAATCCCATGGGCAGACTGATAGCGATATTCAGCATTTTTCGCCATCAATTTATGAATAATTGCCGATAAAATCGGGGGAATATGACTATGGATATCATGTAATAATGGAGGTTGTTTAGCAATATGGTAATGTATCAATTCTATGGGTTCATTACTAGCAAAAGGTAATTCTCCAGTCAAAAGCTCAAAAAATGTCACACCTAAAGAATAGAAATCTGTCCGGTAGTCAACCAAGCGGTTAATACGTCCAGTTTGTTCTGGAGATAAGTATGATAGAGTTCCTTCCAGAACATTAGGACTAGCGAGAGTTTGAGTTTCTCTCTTAAGTAAGCAAGCAATACTAAAGTCAATTAGCTTAACTTCTAAGGTGCTAGGTTTAATCAGAATATTAGCGGTTTTTATATCTTTGTGAATCACCCTTTGATGATGCAATTCTTGTAAAATAGAAACTATTTGTAGAGCAATAGTGAAAAATTCTTTTAATCCTACTGCGCTGTTTCCCATACCTCCTGCCCCCCATTCTTTGATTTTTTCCTGGAGAGAAACACCCCCAAAATCCTCCATTACCAAAGCATAGCCGTTTTCATAATTTTCCAGTCCATAGGTTTTAATAATGCCGGCAATATTCAGATTTTTGATAATAGTATATTCATTACGAAACTGCACCAATTTCTCGAATTTTGGGTACTCCTGACGTAAAAATTTGATAACTACTGATATTTGGTCTTTTTCTCTTATGCATCGAAAGACCAAAGTTTCACTACTAGAATAAATTTTTTCAACTATTTTATAACCTGTTAATTTTACCATTTGCATATCCCATAAACCCATAAAATTTTTTTCACCAAATGTTTGTCACAATAGCGAAATAAAAGTGCTTGTGATAATGGCTGCTATTTTTTTCATGATCATCAATTCAAAATCAAAAATATCATAACGCAAAAGTTGCCATATTGCCAATAACCACAGAATTTTATTCATACCTCATCCTTGAATTGCAGTGGTTAATTCATTTGTAACAATTTGTGAAGCAATAACACAGAAGCTTGGAAGCCCCATATCTGTGCAGCCTCCTTTACTTCGTGTTCTTTGCTACTTTGTAGTTTATTGGTTCGTAATTTTATTAATTTTATTATTTATACGTAAGTATGTTTATTTATCCCTGATCATCAGCTGTTACGCACTTAAATTGTATAATCCTAAAGTTGATATCCCCAACTTTTTTAATAAGTCAGGGATATGAATTTTAGAGACTATTAATATCAATACCTTTAGCTTCTAATTTTGCTAATAAGTCTTGATAATTTTGACGTTCTTGTTCAGCACGTTGATTTAATTCTAGAAATGTGAGAAACTTTTTTCCATCTGCGGAGGAAATACTTTACTTAAGTCTAGCGATAAATCAGGGAAACAGGGTAAAGATATCACTTGATTTGGTAAGACAATTCGCCTATTTGCATAACCAAATTGACATTGTTTATTTTGATATGGTTTACTGTAACATTCTCAGCAATTATCTAATAAATTAAATATCCAATAATCAACAATTCCGGCTTTTGCATACAGAGGTATTTTTACCTTTTGGTCATAATCTATTGCAGCATCTGCAACTTCTAGGAAGTTCCCGCAATAAATTACGTAAACAAGTTTCATACGCTCTACCTTTTGATACCATTTCTATCAATTCTCCGTTAATTAATTGAATGTGATGCCTACGGCGAGCGCAGCTATCATCTTCTTTGAAAAAGCCGATTTCGGTGAGTTGGTGATATTCTTCCAGAGTAAAACTTTTAACCTGAATCCTAGTCATATATCTTGCTCCTTGAGGAATTGCCATTACATATATTCTAAAATGTGCCAAGAATTGCTATGCTAGAATCATAGTAACTATTAAGGAAACAATGCGATCGCCTACTCTTACCCCGACAATGACTGCTTTTCCCTTGGCCGCTGTAGTTGGCCAAGAAGCAATTAAAATAGCTTTGCTGTTGACAGCAGTAGACCCCGTTTTGGGGGGTGTGGTAATTGCAGGTCGTCGCGGTACTGCTAAATCTGTAATGGCGCGTGCAATCCACGCTTTATTACCACCTATTGAAGTTGTGAAAGCTTCTGTTAGCAACTGTGACCCCAACCATCCAGAAGAATGGGATGATAAACTCTTAGCTGAACAAAGACAGGAGATAGAAACGGAAATTATTCCCGCACCTTTTGTGCAAATTCCCCTGGGTGTGACTGAGGACCGGCTTTTGGGTTCTGTGGATGTGGAACAGTCGGTTAAGCAGGGTGATACAGTATTTCAACCGGGGTTACTCGCTACAGCTAATCGAGGTGTGCTGTATGTAGATGAAATCAATTTATTAGATGACCAAATTAGTAACCAACTTTTATCGGTATTATCGGACGGACGTAACCAAATTGAACGGGAAGGAATTAGTTTTCAACATCCTTGTAAACCGTTGTTTATTGCCACCTATAATCCCGAAGAAGGGGCATTAAGAGAACATTTACTTGATAGAATAGCGATCGCCTTATCAGCAGACGGAGTTCTGGGTATAGATCAAAGAGTACAGGCAGTTGCACAAGCGATCGCCTATTCCAAGTCTCCCACAGAATTTCTGCAACAATACAGCGAAGACATAGACTCCCTGAAAACCCAAATCATCCTGGCACGGGAATGGTTAAAGGAAGTCACCATTACCCCAGAACAAATTACCTACCTCGTCAATGAAGCCATTCGCGGGGGTGTGGAAGGACATCGCGCGGAACTATTTGCGGTGCGTGTAGCCAAAGCCGCAGCAGCTTTAGAAGGACGTAATACCGTAACAGCGGATGATTTACGTCGCGCTGTGGAATTGGTCATAGTTCCCAGAACCACTATCATCCAAACACCACCAGACGAACAGCAACCACCTCCACCTCCACCCCCACCACCAGAAAACCAAGACGAGTCGGAACAAGAAGAAGAACAAGAGTCAGAACAGGAAGAGGAAAAAGAAGAAGACCAAGAACAGCAAGAACCCCCAGACATTCCCGAAGAGTTTATTTTTGACCCAGAAGGGGTAATTCTTGACCCAGAGGTGCTTTATTTTACTCAAATGGCACAACGTCAAGGTAAATCGGGAAGTCGCAGTATTATCTTCTCAGACGACCGGGGACGGTATATCAAGCCAATGATTCCCAAAGGTAAAGCCCGACGCATCGCCGTAGATGCCACATTGCGAGCCGCAGCCCCATATCAAAAAGCACGCCGAGCTAGACAGCCAGATAAAAAAGTCATTGTTGAACAGGGAGATATTCGTTCTAAGCGGTTGGTAAGAAAAGCCGGCGCTTTAGTCGTATTTGTTGTAGATGCTTCTGGTTCAATGGCTTTAAATCGGATGCAATCTGCTAAGGGTGCAGTCATGCAGCTTTTAACAGAAGCCTATCAAAATCGTGACCAAGTATCTTTAATCCCCTTTAGAGGAGAACAGGCAGAAGTATTATTACCCCCTACCCGTTCCATTGCTTTAGCTAAAAATAGGTTAGAAAGATTACCCTGTGGTGGCGGTTCACCCCTAGCACATGGTTTAACTCAAGCCGTGCGGGTGGGGATAAATGCCCAAATGGGTGGCGATATCGGGCAGGTTGTTATCGTGGCAATTACTGATGGACGCGGTAATATTCCTTTGGCTCGTTCTTTAGGTGAACCCATGGAACCAGGAGAAAAACCAGATATCAAAGCCGAATTATTAGACATTGCAGCCAGAATTAGGGCTTCGGGAATGCAATTGTTAGTCATTGATACGGAAAGTAAATTTGTATCCACTGGCTTTGCCAAAGAATTGTCAAAAACCGCTGGTGGTAAGTATTATCACTTGCCGAAAGCCACTGATAAAGCGATCGCCGCCATGACTAGAGGTGCTATAGCTGACATGAAAGCAAAGTAAATTAACGTAAATCAACTTTTCGTGGTTTTGTTTTATTATATACAGCATAACTACGAAAAAATCAATTTATATTTTTTGAAAATTAATATTTGTACTGCTGCCAATTATGTCTAGGTATTAGACCACTGAATAATACTCCTCAAAGAGACTAATTGACTCCATGTGACATCAGCATGGCTAAAACCCCAAGGATTTTGTAAGTGGAAAGTTCCATTAGTGGCATTATAAGATGTAATGGTGTAAGCATGACCATTAACCACACCATAATCACCACCATAGACAAAAGCTGCCGTTAAAACCTGATGAGAATTAACCAAATTAATCAGTTGAGTTTGAGTCATATTAACGGCTTCAAATGATGAAGTTCCTAATCCCGTTACCTGAGGAATTACTGTATCCATCCAACCAGTTTCTATGGCTGCGTAGGAATTATTTTGAGTATCACTGTAAGTACGACTCCAACCAGATTCAGCTAATTGGGCATAGGCTTTTTCAGCTAAAGCTACCCAAAGTTCATTGCTATTAGAAGAAACCGAGCCTCCACCCCAACCAGCATAAGCGGCATAACCACCAGAAGTTGGCAAGTAACGATCTACTGTGACATAATCAGCTACGCCATTGTTATAAAAACGCACAGTGAAGGTATTATCACCATTGTTCGTAAACATATTTTGGATGTACTCAGGTTTTTCCCGGGCTATAGAAGCTAAAGTTACTAGATAATAGCAGTCTCCCACCGCTCCTTGGTAAATGTCATCAGCACTAAGTCCATTTTGGAACAGAGAACCACTAACATAACTATAGGTATAACTGGAACTGGTTAAATCAGGTCTATCATTTCCTAAGAACCACTTACCAATCAGATTTTCCATTTGGGTAGCACTACTACCGGCAAACAAGTTACCAATACCGGAACGAGTGTTAGCAACGTCACTATTAGCAATTTTATTAGATAGGACCTTCACGGAATCAGCCATAGTGAAAAAGGTAGAGTTACTAACAAGAGTCCGTAAGTCAGTTAACTCATTGGCATTAATTACACCACCATCTTTAGCATCACGGAAAATAGCAATCATGTCATTGCGACTCAAATTACCATCAGCCGCTAAGGAACTGGTTAAAGCGATAATTTGAGCATCTCGGAGATTTTGACTATACCAATCTGTTAACGACAAACTGTAAGTAGTATTACGACTATATTGATATATCCGCACATAATAAGTACCCGCACTCAACTGACGAGTAATGGATTCCGAAGTAGTACCACCAGCAGTAGAACGGGAAATTACACCACCAGAACTATTGAGTAACTGAACATCCGCATCGGCACTCAAGCCTGTTAAACTCAAACTAAACTTACTTTGTCTTTCCACATTGAATTTATAGTAATCGTTAGTATCAGATCTTCCTACCCAATCACTAAAACTTTGAGTTGCTGTTAATGCACCAACAGCACGGGCTGTAGCTGTGGTATTTCCCGCATTATCAACAGCAGTAGCAGTTAACGACAAACTGTAAGTAGTATTACCACTATATTGATATACCCGCACATAATAAGTACCGGCACTCAACTGACGAGTAATGGATTCCGAAGTAGTACCACCAGCAGTAGAACTGGAAATTACAGTACCAGAACTATTGAGTAACTGAACATCTGCATCGGCACTTAAGCCTGTTAAACTCAAACTAAAGTTACTTTGTCTTTCCACATTGAAACTATAGTAATCGTTAGTATCAGCTCTTCCTACCCAATCATTAAAACTTTGAGTTCCTGTTAATGTACCAACAGCACGGGCTGTAGTTAGGGTATTTCCAGCATAATCAACAGCAGTGGCATTTAACGACAAACTGTAGTTAGTGTCACCACTATATTGATATACCCGCGCATAATAAGTACCAGCACTCAACTGACTAGTAATGGATTCAGAAGTATTACCAACAACAGTAGAACGGGAAATTACACCACCAGAACTATTGAGTAATTCAATATTCGCATCGGCACTTAAACCTGTTAAACTCAAACTAAAGTTACTTTGTGTTCCCACATTGAATTTATAGTAATCGTTAGTATCAGCACTTCCTACCCAATCATTAAAACTTTGAGAGCCTGTTAATCTACCCACAGCACAGGCTGTAGCTAGGGTATTTCCCGCATAATCAGCAGGTACATTTAATGATGGAAGTTGCTGTAAACCAGGATCTGTGGGATTAGGATTTAAAGGATCTTTATCCAGGTAATTTAAGGAATTAGCCAATCCTGATAAAGAGGAATCAAAAGACTTTTCAGAATTATCAAACATAATGGACTCCTAAATCATTTATGAAAATGTGGATTTGTATAGGGTTGGGAATGCTGACCGACAATACTTATCCTCAGTACACCTCAACTGTTCAGTATTGTTTCCACAAAAGTCAGATCTGAATCTCTCTCAATCAATAAAATGAAAATATTCACACTAATTCAACCCTGATCTGGGTTATCAGGGTAAGTTTCATCAAAACTTTTAAGATTCAAATATTTGACAATATTTTTGTATAACAATTAACTGTCACGAAATCAATATAAAAAGTAAATTAACGGGAGTCAAAAATTCGTATAATTATTGAAATCATTATTAATTAAATAAACAGCAGTACAAATATTAATTATTAATTATTTGTACTGCTTTCAATGATGTCTAGGTATTAGACCACTGAATAATACCCCTCAAAGAGACTAATTGACTAAATGTGACATCAGCATGGGTAGAACCCCAAGGATTCCGTAAGTGGAAAGTTCCATTAGTGGCATTATAGGCAGTAATGGTATAAGCATGACCATTAACCACACCATAACCAGCACCATAGACGAAACCCGCTGTTAAAACCTGATTAGAATTAACCAAATTAATCAGTTGAGTTTGAGTCATACTGCTGACGGATTGGGAAGTAGCACTTAATCCCATTACCTGACGAATTACTGTATCCATCCAACCACCTTCTATGGCTGCGTAGGAATTATTTTGATTACCACTGTAAGTACGACTCCAACCAGATTCAGCTAACTGGGCATAGGCTTTTTCTGCTAAAGCTACCCAAAGTTCATTGCTACTAGAAGAAACCGAGCCTCCACCCCAACCAGCATAAGCGGCATAGTTTCCATAAGTTGGCAAGTAACGATCTACTGTGACATAATCAGCTACACCATTGTTATAAAAACGCACAGTAAAGGTATTATCACCATTGTCCGTAAACATATTTTGGATGTACTCAGGTTTTTCCTGGGCAATAGAAGCTAAAGTTGCTACATAATAGCAGTCTCCCACCGCTCCTTGGTAAATATCATCAGCACTAAGTCCATTTTGGAACAGAGAACCACTAACAGACTGATAGGTATAACCTGTATCTGGGCGATCAGTACCTAAGAACCACTTACCAATCAGATTTTCCATTTGGGTATCACTACTACCGGCAAACAAGTTACCAAAACCGGAACGAGTGTTAGCTGCGTCACTATTGGCAATCTTATTAGATAAGACCTTCACGGAATCAGCCATAGTGAAGAGGGTAGAGTTACTAACTAAAGTCCGTAAGTCAGTTAACTCACTGGCATCAATTACACTACCATCTTTGGCATCGCGGAAAATGGAAATCATATCATTGCGACTCAAATTACCATCAGCCGCTAAGGAACTGGTTAAAGTGATAATTTGAGCATCTAGTAGATTTTGACTATACCAATCTGTCGGAGTTGGTGTGGGAGTTGGTGTGGGAGTTGGTGCAACATCAGTAGCATTTAATGACAAACTGTAGTTAGTGTCACCACTATATTGAAACACCCGCACATAATAACTTCCTGCACTCAACTGACTATTAATGGATTCAGAAGTATTACTAACAGCTTCAGAAATGGAAATTACACCACCAGAACTATTGAGTAATTGAACATCCGCATCGGCGCTCAAGCCTGTTAAACTCAAACTAAAGTTACTTTGTGTTCCCACATTGAAACTATAGTAATCGTTAGTATCAGCACTTCCTACCCAGTCACTAAAACTTTGAGCGCCTGTTAATGTCCCAACAGCACGGGCTGTAGCTGTGGTATTTCCCGCATTATCAACAGGTGAAGGTGCAACAGCAGTGGCATTTAAGGACAAACTGTAAGTAGTGTCACTACTGAACTGATATACCCGCGCATAATAAGTACCCGCACTCAACTGACTAGTAATGGATTCAGAAGTATTACCACCAGCTTCAGAACTGGAAATATACTCACCAGAACTATTGAGTAATTGAACATTCGCATCGGCACTCAAGCCTGTTAAACTCAAACTAAAGTTACTTTGTGTTCCCACATTGAAACTATAGTAATCGTCAGTATCAGCACTTCCTACCCAGTCACTAAAACTTTGAGTTGCTGTTAATGCACCAACAGCACGGGCTGTAGCTAGGGTATTTCCCGCATTATCAATAGCAGTAGCATTTAAGGACAAACTGTAAGTAGTGTCACTACTGAACTGATATACCCGCGCATAATAAGTACCCGCACTCAACTGACTAGTAATGGATTCAGAAGTATTACCACCAGCTTCAGAACTGGAAATAT
>NZ_BJCF01000038.1 GCF_005402965.1 Dolichospermum planctonicum | reverse complement strand
TGCATACTTGACCGTGACCACAATGCTGCAATTAACATTCTAACTAAAGCACTAAAACAAACTGGCTATCATTTAAGTACCGTCGGGCGGACGGAAACTAATAACGCTTGTGGAGAGATGACCCTCTGCTCAGACTTGGTAACAAGTTTGAGTAAGGTTGCTCGTTGAAACAAGAATCCCCGTCCCTCTATAGGGCGGGGAGCGTCAAATACTCTATTTAGGACTTACCTTGTCAATTACCTTGATTTTGCCATCATCCCCCACAGTCCAAACATCGTAAGTACCAATGACATCACCGTTAGTATCAACATCTACATCACCGCTTGCGCCTTGATAGTTGATTTGTTTACCTTCTTTTAGAAGCTTTAGCCCTTGACAAACATCACTTACTGGTGTACCCTTACCAGCAGCTACTTCTCGCAATTTACTAGCAATAGCCACCCCGGTATTTTCCTTAGCGGCTTGGGCTGCTAATACCAATAAGGCCGCAGCGTCCCAGGCTTGAGGTGCGTATTCTCCTGGAGAAGTACCTTTTTTATCTTTCCAAAGTTTGTTAAAATTTTCTAAACCTTTACCACTAGAACCGGGAACTGTACCAATTGCGCCAGATAAGATATATTTACCATCCTTACCTTTACCAACTTGATCAGGGAAACTATCGGATTTTACACCGTCTGTGAGTAAAATTTGTACACCTTTGGTAACACCCTGTTGATAAGCAGCTTTCAGGAATAAACTACCGGTTTCAGCATACAATACGGCTAAAACTGCATCTGGTTTACCTGCAAAAGCGGCAGATGCTTCTGTATCAAAGGTTTGAGCCTTGGGGTCGTAGCGAATAGGCTTATCTTTATTAACTACTGTACCACCTAATTTCTCAAAAGTTTGCACAAATGCTTTTTCAAAACCCACACCATAGTCATTATTAATGACCACAGTGGAAACTCGTTTAAAGCCTTTTTTCTTAGCGAGTTGGGCTAAAGCTAATGCTTGGTAGGTATCAGGGGGAGCAGTCCGCGCCCAAAAGCCTTTAAAGTCGCCTTTTTGAGCTTTGTCAGTAAATACGGGGCTAGTGCTACCAGGAGAAATCAGCATGACTTTATTAGGTACAGCCACGGAAACCGCCGCAGTGGAAACACTACTCGCAAAAGAACCGACTACACCACCGACTTTATCTAAAGTTGCTAATTTAGTCATACCCGCAGCGCCGGCTTTAGGGTCAGTTTGGTCGTCTACTTCTACCAAAGTAACTTTTTCACCATTGACACCTCCACAAGCATTAACAGTTTCCACCAGTAAGGGAACAGAACCAACCATTTGTTGTCCAATAGAAGCCAAGTCACCAGTGGTGGGTAATAAACTACCAATTTTCAATCCCTTGGTATCACTGGTTGTGGTGGTAGCTGTTGGTGAAGGGGTACTAACCGCCTTAGAGGGAGGTTTAGGACTTTCACAAGCGGCTAAAAAGAAACCACTGGCTATGGTAGCTATACTTAAAGCTAAAGAGATACGAATTTTCGACATAGTTAGTCACACTCCTCAGATATTTAGAAGACTTGATCTAGTTAAATTGATATCAAGTGCTTCAACCGCAAATAATAACATCCTGATGACTTACTTACCAGAAATCAATTTAAACTCTTATTTCTCCCCGTCCTGGAGTGGTTGGTTTTTCCATAATTCAAACACTAATTTTTTCGCCAGGGTGAGGAGTGATCACCTTAGTTGTTAAATTGTTATTTTCTAATAAAGTCTGAAATTCTGTCGTATTTCCCCTAGCTTGGAGAAATTTTACCAGTAGTCCCTCAAAGAAAATATCCCCTCCGGCTGCGGTAGGGAGGATAAATTGAGGTTTTACGGATTTTGCTAGTTCTAGGGCGCTATTCATACCTTTGATAATCGGACCGAGTAGGGGTACACTCAAATCAATGATAGGTGTAATTACTACGTCAATGGGTGCTATTTCTTGAAGTTGCGGAGAATGATAACCGTGGGGTTCATAATACAATGTAGAATTATCGGCTAGGTTTTTGAGCAGATAGCCATTTTCTAGTAAAGTAGGTCCAATGGGAGAACCCAGAACAGCTTTAATTTCTATTTGCTGATTTAAAATGAAGGTTTCACCATGTTGAAGACTGATGATTTGTTGATAACCTAGTTTTTCTACCACTTTAGCCGCATTGGGAGAAGCAACAACAGGAATATTTTTGTCAAGTTGCTTTAAAGTGGGTGGGTGTGCGTGATCTTCTAAACCCTGAGAAAGCAGAATTAAATTTATATTATCTGGTATTGACCGATCCTGAGAACGATAACCTTTGAATAACCAATCTAAATTGTTAAAGGTTAAAGTACCAATTAACCAGGGGTCAATTAGTATTCGCTGTTGACCAATTTCAATTAACCAACTATTGCTATCTAACCAAGTAAGGTTCATATTATACAAATCCTCAAATTTTAAATTGGACATTGGACATTGGAAATGATTTACTGTCCCGCTAACATCTGTAGAACTTTATCAAAGTTATCTAAATTACCAACCATGCGCCGAATTGGATGAGGCCAAACCTTAACCAAGGTAGGAGTAGCAGAAACTTGATCAATTTCGGCCTGTTCTGGATTAGTGAGAACATCAACTACTTTAAGAGTATAAGGATACCCTAAAGATCGTTCTAATGATTCGTGCAAGTTTTGTAAAATTTTTTCAGTGGTTATACTGTGTCCAGCAACAAACAAGCGTAAAACAAAACCTGGAGAATCTGGGATATTTTGGGGTGCAGGTTGTGTAGTCATGATTGGTTGTTGATACTGTGAGGGAGAATCAGTTAAATCTAGACGCACAATTAAATCATGATCTTGCCACAGTTGAGGAAATGCAGCACGATAAGTTGATAATACCAGGCGATCGCACAATCCATCTTGCCAGGCTGCTGATTGCCAGATTAAATCCCCATCCCCAAAAATCGCATTTAGCACAGCTTGATGACGCATGACTGCGGGATAGGCCTCCGCAAAGACTTGGACTTTTTGAGTCCGAGGATTTAACCAATGATCAATAGTTGCAGTATAACAAGGAACTAAAAAATGTGGCGGTTCTGGTAAATCCAGGATTTCCCGCAAAGCCGCACAGAGATTTAAATGCCATCTTCCTTGTTTACTAGGATCAATACAATAAATTAAATCTCCTCCAGGTGTAAACAAAGCAATACCCTTGAATAACTGAGGCTGAGATAGTTTGTCTACATTCAACTTAGTCATTGGTTAGTGGTCAGTGGTCAGGTGTTTTTAGGGGTTTTTATGAGTTTATTCATCAGTATATCAGTATAATTGCAAATCACCAGGACAAAAAACAGGGAACGGAAAAATCTGTTAGATCAAGCCCACGAGACTTGTTTAATTCATCTGTTGATCAATTAGATAAATTATGAGAAACAATACGGTTTTCTATAAGAAATATTAAGCATCTAGGCAATCCAAGGGCGGGGATCAGGTTCTGGTTCTCATCTACCGTTAGTCCATATTTCTAAAGGCATACAGCCAAACTTATTTCCTTTCCTGTGGGCATATCTGGCTTCTCATTCATAAGCACAAAAAATTAACTGTAAAGTTTAGTAAAGAAATGCTCATTTTGGTGCTAAGGTTTTATATACTAAATTTCACTGAAACAAAATCGGTTTATTCGCCTCCCAGCGATAAATAACTGAAATTTAAACTTGCTGTGTATTTAGGAGGAAAAGTCATGGTTTCTGCTCAAAGCTCTAATCTGGTTCAGACCCACTCCTTGTTAGTGATGAAAAGCTTTTTAATCTGGACATTTACATTGGCAGTGTGCTTGTTAGTCGTCGGTTTTCCACTGGTTGTATTGATGGCTACAATTGGATGTCTGTTGTCTATTGTGTTACAATCCGTAATGCCCGCTAGTGCAGTTTTAGTTGTGGCAGGTGGTTTAGTAATGCTTAATGTTATGGCAGTATTAATTGCTGCTGGAGTTCTCACAGCTAAGGGTATTCATCCTAAGCAGGTAAAATGGTTAAGCTGGCTACATGGTGAAGCTGAAAAAACCCAAACTACTGTTTATGCAGCTTGTCCTTTAACTTGTGAAATCAACCAATAGTGATCATTCGCTAAAACTTGACAAAAAGTACATCTGCCCGGTTCAGCCGGGTTTTTTAATTATGTATCAATAGCTTCTTAATTGTATGTGTTTGGGAGTATTGATACTCTCCTTACCTGACTTCGTTACTTCAATAACCAAATCAACCATATTCACAGGATAATTGATTTACGCCTGTCCATACCTGTATTTGTACGTTACTTTTTAAATATAAAACGTTGCTAATACACAACAGCGTAAATCAACCACCCATACCTCTGAGCAGGAATCTCTAAAATAACTAAAAAGCTTGATTAATCAGCTTTTTAACTACAATCCTGCTTCACGTGGACATACTTTGATCATTTCCAAGGGGAAGAGAACAGCAATTAACATCGTTTAAACAGACTTTACCCCATTGTAAAGCCCAGCGAACTAAGGCCACACGGTTATCAGTCTTAGTTTTAGTGAGAATATTGCTAATATGGTTATCAACTGTCCGTTTGCTAATTTCCAGCTTTGCTGCAATTTCTTGGTTAGTTAAGCCGGTGGCCACTAAGTCGATAATTTGCATTTCTCTGTCTGACAGACTAACATGGTTTCCAGACTCACTAGCAGCCATTACTTACTATTCCTCCCTTAGTATATGTACTCAAGTCTTATTCCTTATTCTAGAAGATTTTTGCGGAGGTAGATAGTTTTAAATGTTACTAATACTACTAATGTCAAAATTTTCTTTTGATTTTAGGTTTGTAGTCATATACACTACAGATAAAAAGTATTGATTTTAACTAGAATTAATTGAAAAGCTGTCAAACTAAATATATAAATTAAATATATAATGCCCCATAGAAAATCAAAAACGCAATGATTAATCCCCGTGTTCTATGTCTTGGTGAAGTCCTATTTGATTGTTTAGCTGATGAATTGGGACTTAAACTAGAGGAAGTGAAATCATGGACTCCCTACCCAGGAGGAGCGCCGGCAAATGTGGCTTGTGCTTTAGTGAAGTTGGGGACATCAGCCGGATTTATGGGCGCAGTGGGTGAGGATGAATCAGGGAATACACTGATAAAATTACTAGAAACAGTCGGCGTAAATACAACTGGTGTGCAACGTCATCCTACAGCACCAACGAGACAAGTATATGTAGTTAGGGATTTAACAGGCGATCGCACTTTTGCCGGTTTTGGTAAATATGATACTTCAGAATTTGCTGATACCCGCCTCCAATCTACAAAATTACCACCCGCGCTGTTTGATGAAGCTGACTTTTTGGTGCTAGGAACTCTAGAATTAGCCTATCCTGAAAGTGAGCAAGCTGTATTACGAGCTTTAGAATTGGCAGAACAATATGACCTAAAAATTATTCTTGATGTCAATTGGCGACCAGTATTTTGGCCAGATGAAAATACAGCCAAGACCAAAATTCAAGCTTTATTAGGGAGATTTGATTTTATCAAATTGACCAAGGAAGAAGCGCAATGGTTATTTAATACAATAGATCCTGGAGCAATTACTTATAGACTCAATTCTTTGGAGGGAGTTTTAGTGACAGATGGTGAAAATGGTTGCACCTATTGTTTAGGGGAGAATGAAGGTAAATTACCAGCTTTTTCCGTGCCTGTTGTAGATACCACTGGTGCGGGAGATGGGTTTTTGGCTGGGTTTATCCACCAATTGCATCAAGTTGGGATTCACAGACTCAAAGACGCGGAAACCGCTAGAAAAATTGTCACCTATGCCAGTGCTGTGGGAGCTTTAACTACTCTTAAACCAGGTGCGATCGCTTCTCAACCCACTGCTGCGGAAGTTGATGCTTTTGTGAGTTCTCATCAACTAGCCTAAAGCCTTTTTAATCTTTTCTACAATTACTTCCGGGGCTTGGGAAACATCAAAACAAATACAATTATCTGGCTCTTCAAGGTCATTAAACTGACTTTTGAGGAGCTTTTCAGTCATAAAGTGATTTTTCCTGGCTTTTAGCCGATTTTCAATGACATCAAAAGACCCCTTGAGGTAAACTAACTGAATGCGGCTATCAATGATCAGCAGTTGACGATAACTGGTTTTGAGTGCAGAACAGGCCAAAACAACATTTTTGTTTTCTTGTAGCCAATTTTTGATAGCTGTTTGCAAATCTTCTAACCAAGATATTCTATCACCATCATTGAGGGCAATTCCTAACTGCATTTTTTCAATGTTTGCTAGTTTATGGAAGTTGTCAGCATCCCTAAATTCCCAGTTGAGTAATTCAGCTAAAAGTTTACCAATTGTAGTTTTACCAGAACCAGAAACACCCATGATTAAAATTATCATTCTGCTCCCTGACCCTGCCTTATCTTCAGGACAATTTTTAACGCCAACCTATTTGTGCAACGCCCAAAAATACGAAACCAAAAATATTATGTTTAATATTCACCATTTTATATAATATTAGTGGAATTGTCAATAGTTTTTTCTCAGCTATGGTAAAGATTTTGATTTTATGTCTTATATGTTAAATTTTTAGTTCTGCTAAACCTAAATAACGGATACCTGCTGGAGAAATATCAAACCGACATGGTAAAACTTCTAAACCTAGATTAATCGCTGCCCTTAATAATTTACCATATAGGGGATCTTTGCTGTCCCCAGGTGCAAATTCTAAACAATCATTCCGGTTAATAAAATATAGCATTACTGCCCGATTTTGAGGGAGAATTTCTATTAATTCCTGTAGATGTTTTTGTCCTCTGGTAGTTTCTGTGTCGGGAAATAAGGCTAAAGTTCCTTGAGACCAAGTTGTATTTTTCACCTCTAAATAAATCGGACGTTGTTGAGCATTTCCTGTTAAATAAAAATCAACTCGACTTTTGCGATCTTTTCCATAGACAACTTCACTTTTAACTTGTTCATATTCAGTTAATTCTGAGAATAAATGTTTCTCTAAAGCTAATTTGATGACACGGTTAGGTAAGGCTGTATTTACACCCACCCAAGTTGTTGCATGATCATTGACTTCTATTAGTTCTAAAGTATATGCTAGTTTTCGTTGAGGATTATCACTTTTAGAAACTTGTACAGCACTACCAATAGTAGAAACTCCTGTCATTGGTCCTGTATTTGGACAATGTGCTGTGATCAATTCTCCAGAATTTAATTGAATATCAGCAAAAAACCGCTTGTAGCGTTTGAGTAAAGTACCAGCATATAGAGTTGGGTAGTTATAAAGCCAATCTGTCATGATCATCAATTAGGTAGAACATTTACTCATATTAACTCAAAATCATTCCCAGTCTTGCTGACTAGAGGAGATTAGGAAAATAGGAATAAACCCAATACGCAAAATCATAAAATCTATATGTTTATCCATCACTAAGGGACAACTAAGCCACAAAGTCTAATTTTAATCATAAATAATTCGTTTTTGTAGTCAAATTTACGATATTTTTATCAGATTTGAATATAATGGACATTATAAACCTACCATTTTTGTCCAAATGGTAGCATTTACCAATACAAGGAGAAATATTCTATGCGAAAAGTCTCACTTGATAGGGAATTAGAATATGCTTTTCTGTTTACCCTTAGAAAAGTAAACTCCATTAATACCATAGGTTTTCAGCCATTTTTTGATAATTTACCAATTGATCCTTATATTAAGGGGAAATATCGCTCACGCAGGTTATCCAGGTTTCTAGTTTCTAGAGATAAGTTGCTCAAACTTCCACACGGATATCTATTACAAACTAGAGAACATAATCCTTTATTGGGAGGGATAAAAAGGGAGTTTTCAGAATTGGATAATGCACTCATAGAACTGGATATGTTTAAGCATCTGATTTTCGCATTCTGTGATTCTTGTAAACTAAATATAGAAGCAGAAATTGATGTTCATCAAATTAGAACTACCTGTTCACCAAATAATTTAGGAAATCCTGCTCCTGAAGGTATCCACAGAGATGGTAGTGATTTTATTGGTATTTTTTCCGCAGGAAGAGATAATATTGAAGGTGGAGAAACTCATTTATATGCTGCGAAAAAGGAAAAGCCAGTTTTTAACAAAGTTTTGCAACCTGGAGAAATAATTTTAGTCAATGAACATCAATTTTTTCATTTTACTACTCCCATAAAACCCCAGAATCCTGGGTTAGGAACTAGGGATGTATTTGTGATCAATTATCCTAGTTTAATCTCTGATTTTTAGGAAATATAAATGTTCTAGAGAGATTCATATCCCCGATTTCTTCAAGAAGTCGGGTATCTGGTTGAATTGGTGTATAATTAAATTAAGAAATTCTTGATTTTTTTCCATTACCAATTATGAATAACGAATTTTACAATCGGGGATTAGAAAAAGCCCAACAAAAAGATTATACTGGTGCTATAGCAGATTTTAACTTGGCTATTCAGGAAAATCCTAAATTTACCAAAGCATATATCCAACGGGGTTTAGCATATTATGATTCAGGAGAAATTTTGCCAGCCGTTTATGATTATACCACAGCTATAAAGCTGGATGAATCTATTCCAGAAGTTTTTTACTGTCGAGCTTTGGCTAGATTAACATTAAAAAATTTTCCTGGTGCTTTAGATGATTTAGACAGCGCAATTCGTCTTAATTCTAATTATGCTGCTGCTTATGATTTACGGGGAATAGTAAGACGAAAACAAGGGGATATTCAAGATGCAATTAATAATTTTAAAAAAGCAGCTAAACTATATTTAGAACAAAAAAACAAAGAAAAATGTCAAGCCTGTTTGCAGAAAATTCAACAGTTACAACCACCTGAAAAAACGCAAATAACTAAATCTACACCTCTATCTATTATCTCTACAAATCAATATTTTCATCAATTATTAGCAAAAGCAGAAAATGGAGAAACACAAGAAGCAATTGCTGATTTAAATTGGGTATTAAAAACTGATCCAAATGATGGAAAAGCTTATTGTTTTCGGGGAGTAATCCAGTGTAAAATTGGTAATTATCAAGACGCTATAGCCGACTTTAATTATGCAATAAAACTAAATTTTCAAGACGCAATTGTTTATAGAAATCGCGGAAAAGCACGTTTCCAAATTGGTGATTATCAAGGTGCATTATCTGACTTAAACCAAGCATTGAAAATGCAGCCACAAGATCCTTTAGTTTATGTTGCTAAAGGTAATATTTATCGGACTATGGGTGATTATCTCCACGCAATTCAAGATTATAGTCAAGCATTGGAAATTCATCCTGATCATGCTCCAGCATACTATAATCGCGGTCTGGCCTATACATTGTTAGAAGAAATGCAAAATGCTGTATCCGATTATCAAAAAGCAGCTAGTATTTATTGTGAACAAGAAGACTGGGAAAATTACCAAGAAGTATTAAATAATTTACAAAAAATCCAAACATCTAGTCCCGAAATCAAAAATCAGAAATATGAAGTTTTACGTCAGCGACTTTTGCGTTTAGTGGGGGGACACTGGGAAATAGCAGAACGCTTAATTCAACAACAAGAATATCATGAGCCGGGAATGTCAGATGATTGGTATTTACAAAGAGTAATTGAGCAGTTGGAGAGAGAACGCAACTGATAATTAATTCAATATTCTCGATTTATTCAAAAAATCGGGAATCTATATTTTTATATCAATTTAGTTAATTTATTTACAGCATAAATAAAGATTTGATGAAACCTGGTCATTAGGTATAGCGGTTTATCATAATTGCTCGTACAATTTATTTTTATAAATCCACATTTTGATTTAAAGGAAGTAAGATAAACGAAAAAGATATAAATTATCATCTAAAATTTCCATTAATACCATCATAGGTTTTAGATTTAAAATCTTCAATGATTGAATCTAAAATCAGCTTAAAAAGCCAGAACTTTACCATAAATCAAGTAGGATATATACCAATGACTAATATTTATCAGACAATTCCTAGTGCAATTTTTCAGCAAAAGTTTGTTTGTAATCGTTTAATTGCAAAACCGGAAGGTTTTATAGATTTTCCTAAGTCAGAGATTGAGCAATCTATTCCTCAACGATTTGAACAACAAGTTAATAAATATCCTCATGCTATTGCTATCAAAACCAATAATCAAATCCTGACCTACAGACAATTAAATGAAAATGCTAATCGGTTAGCAAATACAATTCTCTCCCAAAGAGGAGAACAACCAGAAGTAATTGTCTTATTGCTAGAAAAAGGTGCAGATTTCATTACAAGTATTCTGGGAGTTTTAAAAACAGGTAAAATCTTTGTTCCTTTAGATCCCACATTTCCCGTTGATAGACTTACTTATATTATTGAAGATTCCCAAGCCGTTGCATTCATTACTAATAATTTGAATTTGGATTTAGCCAGGAAATTAGCTAATAATTGTCAATTATTTAATATAGATAATATTAAAGACAATATTAATAGCAATAATTCTCAGAAAAATCCTCTGATTAAAATATCACCAGAAACACTAGCTTATATAATTTACACTAGTGGTTCAACCGGTAAACCTAAAGGAGTAGTGCATAGTCATCGAAATTCTTTACATTACTGCATGAATGATACAAAAACCTTATTAATTAGCCATCAAGATCGTGTAGTTTTCCTCTATTCCTGTAGTGCATTGGGAGGAATATTATGTATTTTCTACACTTTACTTAATGGTGCTAGTCTCTAT
This sequence comes from Dolichospermum planctonicum, assembly GCF_005402965.1. GTDB lineage: Bacteria > Cyanobacteriota > Cyanobacteriia > Cyanobacteriales > Nostocaceae > Dolichospermum > Dolichospermum planctonicum. Next base: position 35,688 of record NZ_BJCF01000038.1, on the reverse strand, counting down.
CCTTTTAATGTCAAAGAGCAGGGATTAACTAATTTAGTAAAATGGCTAATTACATCAGAAATTACTATTTATCATTCCTTTACAACCCTATTTAGACATTTTGTAGAGATCCTGACAGATACAGAACAATTTCCTAAAATTCGTCTAGTTAAATTAGGTGGTGAAGCTACCTTAATTAGAGATGTAGAAAACTACAAAAAGTATTTTTCTGCAAATTGTATTTTATATGCCAGTTTAGGTGCAACAGAAGCAGGAACTTTTTGTAATTTCATAGTTGATAAAAACACGAAAATTGCAAATAGTACCATACCTATGGGCTACCCAGTTCAAGATATGGAAGTTGTCATTTTAGATGAAAATGGCCTAGAAGTTAAAAATGGTAATACTGGAGAAATTGCTCTAAAAAGTGAATATTTAGCTCTGGGTTATTGGCAAAAACCAGAATTAACCCAAACTGTCTTTTTACCAGATATTCAAAATAGTAAAGAAAGAATTTACCGCACTGGTGATTTAGGCTGTATTCAATCTGATGGTTGTTTAGTTCATAAAGGTAGAAAAGATTTTCAGGTAAAAATTAGAGGTTTCCGTATTGAAGTTGCAGAAATTGAAATGGAATTGCTGAAAATTCCTCATCTTCAAGAAGCAGTGGTCGTAGCTACAGAAGATATCCCAGAAAATAAACGTCTCATAGCCTATATTGTTGCCAAAAAACAACCAGCACCTACTACTAAAGAAATCCGACAACATTTACAAAATAAACTACCCGAATATATGCTTCCTAGTGCCTTTATTTTTTTAGATACTTTGCCATTAACACCCAATGGTAAACTAGATAGAAAGGGACTAGCCGCATTTAATTTAATTAAACCCGAAGGGACTGAAAACTTTGTTAAGCCCCAAAATGATATAGAAAGTCAGTTAATCAAAGTTTGGGGAGATTTATTAGGTGTTCAACCCATTGGTGTTCAAGATGATTTTTTTGAATTGGGGGGAAATTCCTTATTAGCAGTGCGATTATTTGCTGATATAGAACATATATTTGCTAAAAAATTGCCCCTAGCAGCTTTGTTTCCGTCAGCTACAATAGCAGCAATAGCCCAAATTATTCACCAAGAAACAGTTTTAGAAAACACTCCCAAAGCCAATTATTCATCCTTAGTGAAAATTCAACCCCACGGGACAAAACCACCCATATTTATGATTCATCCTTTAGGGGGAGAAGTGTTATGTTATCGCAATTTAGCCAGACATTTAGGATTAGAACAACCCTTGTATGGACTCCAACCACAAAAACCAGATCAAAAACGGTTTCCTGTAGTTCGGGTTGAAAACATGGCCTCCCAATATCTTCAAGAAATTCAGACTCTTCAACCTCAAGGACCTTACTTTTTGGGAGGATATTCTTTTGGAGGTATTATTGCTTATGAAATAGCTCAACAACTCCACCGTCAAGGTCAAGAAGTTGCATTTTTAGCTATGTTAGATACCTGTCGTCCCGGTTATAAGCGACGGTTATCATTCCTAAAACGAATTTATTTACATCTTAATTATATCAGACAACGCAGATCTAACTATATTTCTCACAAGGCTAAAAGTTTCTACAAACACACTAAGTTTTATATGAAACAAATTTTTCAACATTACTTACGACTTGTTACTCAGATATTTAATCCCCGGACACCTAAAATAAATAACTATTTACACAGGGATGATATTTATACTCAAGCTATGAATACATATACCTTTCAACCTTATTCAGGTAAAGTAACTCTCTTTCGCACAAAAGATGAAAATCGGACGGATGCTATAGGTATGGAATATGACTCAAAATTTGGTTGGGATGAAATAATAATTGGTGATTTAGATGTTAAATATATTCCCGGATCTCATCTTTCCCTTCTTGATGAACCTAATGTCAGGGTATTGGCCAAACAAATGAAAATCTGTTTGCACAAAGCCCAGAATCTAGAGTAGAATTTTACTCAAAATTGGATGACAAAGAAAATATTGTCTAGGTTTTTGTTACAATTAATTAAGTTTTTACAGCAAAATACCACTATGGCTTTATACGCAGAATTGCATCGGCATCTAGGTGGTTCAGTTGTACCTCGTGTCCTCTGGCGATATTTTCAGCGTCACAATACTGAGTTAATTTCTCCCTTTGCTGAATATCCAGAATTTGAAGATTTTTACACCCGTCCCCGTAATACATTGGATGAGTATCTAGAACTACATACTTTGGTAGAAAGTGTCCAAACGGTGGAAACCTTACCCTACTTTATTTACCGCTTATTGCGCGGTGCTTATATTTTTGAGAATTTGGCTTATTTGGAATTACGTTATACCCCATATTTACGAACTCCTGAACATTTGAGTCAAAATCAGAGAATTGATAAAATGGCGGAAATTGTGGATATTGTCGGTAAATCTAGTCATATCCCCGAATATCCCATTATTACCCGTCAAATCCTCTGTATGCACTCCCGTTTACCTTTCGAGGTAAATCAGGCCATTATTGATTTAGCAGCGCGAAATAGGGAATATGTTTGCGGCATAGACGTGGCAGGAGGCGATCGCTATTATGCTGAAAGGATGGCAGAATGGATACATTTATATAATTATGCCCATTCATTAAATATTAACACCACAGGGCATCTTTATGAAACTCAAGATGGTTGTTATCCAGAATTGCTACCCTATTTAATGCGAATTGGTCATGGTATTCAAATTCCTCTTTTGTATCCTGAATTACTTCCAGAAATTGCTAAAAGAGGACAATGTTTAGAAGTTTGTCCCACAACTTATTTAAAAACAGGCACTTTGCAGGATATTCGTCAGCTAAAATTAGTCTTTGACCGATGTTTTGCAGCAGAAGTTGATATCGCCATTTGTACGGATAATGCCGGGCTGCATAATATGCGTCTACCCTTTGAATATGAAAATCTTTTGACTTACGACATTATTAATTTTCAACAGTTACAAGCTTGTCAAAATGCAGCCTTTCGTCATGCTTTTGCGTGGCCTCATAGTCAACATCCAGCATCTTTGTTAACTGAGATGTTAAAGTAGATATTACCTTGCTCAATTGTCAATTCACCAGTAACAGTTGTTTAATAGCAAGGATAATTAATTTTTTGGCGTTACATAATGCAGGTATGAGTTATGTTTCCCGTCAAGGCGCAAAGTTTGATCTCTTGAATTTTCTTTTAAGTCTAAAGGGTGACTTGAAAAGTATTTTTATTAACCACAAAAGCCTCAAACCCTAACCGGGTTTTCAGGTCTCTCCCATAATCAAAGTTTTTCCCATTCTGTTTTTACTCGGCCTGTTGAGTGGAAGCCACCTCCCGACTCCCGACCCCTTTTTTATTTTCATCACTTGTGTTATTACAGATAAAAATGACTCAAGTTGTATAATTAACCCGTCTGCTCAATCAAACAACTATTTTGAGTATTGGCGAGTAGTCCATTTATTTTAGCTTAATTAGGGATGTATGTGGCAACAACAAAAAAAAGATAGTGTAATTATCAATCTGGCTTTATTAATGTCCATAACTACCAGCCCCATGGTAGCAAGTTTCTTAATTTCCGCACCAGTCCAAGCAGAATCCCAGACTCATACTCCGGCCTTTTCCCTGCCGCAAACGGTAGAAAATGGCACAATAGTTAAAATTGACGGTTCGGCTAACTTTCTCACCCTTAACCAAACCTTAAAAGAAAACTTTGAAAAACAGTTTTCGGGAACTCAGGTAGAAGTTGCTATCAATGGCAATGAAGAGGCATTAAAAGCGATTTTAGATGGTAAAGTTGATCTCGCAGCCCTTGGTCGCCGACTCACCCCAGAAGAAAAAGCACAAGGTTTACAACAAATACTGGTGCGTCGGGAAAAAATCGCTATCATTGTTAGCAACCATAATCCCTTTCAAGGTGGCTTAACTACTGAACAGTTGGCGAAAATTTTCCGAGGGGAAATTACAGACTGGTCACAAGTGGGGAATGCTCAAGGTAAAATTAGATTGATAGATCATCCCGACCATAGTGATACTCGTGCTTCCTTGAGCGAATATCCAGCATTTAAATCCGGCCAATTTGCTAACGGAAATGCTGTACAAATGCTAGACGATAATACAGCCAATATAATTAAAGAATTAGGTGATGATGGCATTAGCTATGTTTTAGCAAATCAGGTTTCTAAATTGCCTGCGGTGCGAGTCTTGAAAATACAGGACTTCTCACCAGACACTGTGGAATATCCTTTTTACCAGCCTTTTGTCTACGTTTATCAACAAAATCCCAGTCCAAAAGTTAAGGATTTTCTCGGATTTATTTTAGCTAAACCCGGACAGGAATCTATAAAAGCTGCTAGACAAGCAGAAGCACTTGCTATTATGTCGAGTCAATTACAAACTGTTACCACTCCTACCCTAACCTCGACAGAAATCTCAACAGCAACCCCAACAGCAACTTCTACAATTGATCAAAATCCATCTTTATCACCTATTCCCACAAGCCCCGCTACAGAGCAACCTATAGAAACTGGGGGTGAAATACAGTTGGTAAATCCCTTTAGTGACCCTTCAATGCTCACTAAAAATATCGGGTTTTTGCTGCTATTACCCTTATTTTTGATTGTTGGTTTAATTAGTTGTTTACCTTTGTTGTGGGGAAGAAAAAAGCGATCGCTAAATGCAACAACTGAATCAAATTCAAATATATTAGATTCAGAAGATTTAGAGGATGACTACCTCTTTCAAGAAGCAACCAAGGAAACCCTAGACGCAGCTATCCCACCAACTACAACTAACAATCATAATGGACTCAACGGTAATCACTCTCAAGAGGACATTTTTCCACAAGCAACAGCAGCAAATAATCTAGCTCTCACCCAGACAATTTCCCCAAAGGATCAGATAAAGGAAATTAATGAACTTGATTTAGACTATAATGGCACAATGTGGGATACAGAAGCTCCTGTGATTGTCGTCAATAATCATTATCCACCAATCCCAAGTATTCATCACGATCTAATTGACTCAGACATACCCATAGATGAATTTACCAATTCTCTACTAGAAACATCCGAACCACTAACATCAACATCATCTGATCAAAAGACCATATCTTTATCAGAATTGCTCAATAGACCTCCTGCTTCAATTAGAGAAGATAAATATATCTCTTTATCAGAATTACTCGGTATATCCTTTCCACCAAATCACCAATCACCACCCGATCAAAATTTATTATCCGATTTACCATTAAATCTGGAAGAGGCTTTAAATTCGATCACCAATGACATTGAACCCAATATACCTGAGATAGCAGAAGAAATATTACCGACTCCATTCCCTTCTACAACCACAGATGAAAACATCGCAATGGAGTTAGATGCAGAAATAGCAGCTTGGACTACTATTAACCAAATCAATGCTGATGAAAATACCAGAATTATCTTCACACCCCGCACTCCCAAATGGGCTTATGTATCTTGGTATATTTCTGATAGCGATAAGTTGAAACAAGCCATAAATCATCAAAAGATGTTAAAGAATCAAGGATTTATGACTTTGGCTGTACGTCTCTATGATGTTACTAACCTTGACCTTAGCTATCAGTTTCCTGAATTGGTGCAACAATACGAATGTGAAACCGCAATTCATGATTGTTATATACCTATTCCCAAAGGTGAACGTGATTACATGACAGAAATTGGTTATTTAATTAATGATCATCAGTGGTTATGTCTGGCTCGTTCTGGTACAGTTCACGTCTTCAGTAGTCCTAGTACAGATTTCTGGTTTGTCGTTGATACCGAATTAGTGATTTATGGTGCAACAAAACAAGATGCAATTGTCACTATTGATGGTCAAAATGTCAAACTCAATGCTGATGGTACATTTAAGGTATCTCTTCCTTTTGTGGATAATTTGGTTGATTATCAAATGACTGCTACTTCTGCTAATGAAGAAAATACTAAAACTATTTACCAAAAGTTTTTTCAGGAACAGAAAGAGAATTAATGGCAATATTACCTATTTATAGCTGTAGCCATCAAGATTAAGACATAAACCATAATGACCAGACTTGATAGTAAAGACTGCCCAGCAAAAGTGGTGGAAGCAGCGTCCTAATTAACCTAGCTACAGCTATAGCCAAAAAATTAGTTAAAAAACCACCCCTCAGCACTCTAGGGGTGGGTAACTCATCAATTACATAAATTATGGATTTGGGACAGTATCAAATTAGAACATACCCATACCACCCATACCACCCATACCACCCATACCGCCCATACCACCCATACCACCCATACCACCCATACCACCCATACCGCCCATACCGGCATCAGGGGCAGCGGCTTGTTTCTCAGGTTTTTCGGCGATAATAGCTTCAGTGGTGAGTACCATACCGGCAATAGAAGCGGCATTTTGTAAAGCAGAACGAACCACTTTGGCAGGATCAATGATACCAGCAGCAATTAAGTCTTCAAATTCCCCAGTCGCTGCGTTATAGCCGATATTTAAGTCAGTTTCCCGGACTCTGGCCACAATTACAGAACCTTCTACTCCGGCATTGTCTGCAATTTGTCGCAGGGGTGCTTCTAAGGCTTTTTGGACGATATCAGCGCCAATTCTTTCTTCAGGGGAGAGTTTGGCTTTAATTTCATCTACCTTACTAGATAGATGAATCAATGTTGTACCACCACCGGGAACAATACCTTCTTCTACAGCTGCTTTAGTGGCATTAAGTGCGTCCTCAATTCGTAGTTTTCTGTCCTTGAGTTCGGTTTCTGTGGCTGCACCAACTTTAATCACAGCAATACCACCAGCTAACTTAGCAATGCGTTCTTGCAGTTTTTCGGTATCATAATCGGAATCAGTTTCTGCCAACTGTTTCCGAATTTGAGCAATTCGTTTTTGGATTTCTGGTTTAACAGTGCTACCAGCGACAATTGTAGTGTTTTCTTTGTCAATGTTGATTTTTACAGCAGTTCCCAACATTTCCAAGGTAGCGGTGTCTAAGCTTAAACCAATTTCCTCAGAAATTAATTGCCCATCGGTGAGAATAGCAATATCTTCTAGCATAGCCTTACGGCGATCGCCAAAACCAGGGGCTTTAATGGCAGCTACAGCCAACACACCACGAGATTTATTCACAACCAGAGTTGCTAAAGCATCACCATCTACATCTTCAGCAATAATTAGTAAAGGTTGACCTAAACGGGCAACTTTTTCTAAAATAGGTACTAAATCTTGGATGCTGCTGATTTTTTTATCAGTAATCAGGATGCGGGCATTTTCAAATGCTACTGTCATCCGTTCGTTGTTGGTGATGAAGTAGGGAGAAATATAACCCCTATCAATCTGCATCCCTTCAACTACTTCTAGTTCAGTAGTCAGGGATTTAGATTCTTCCACAGTAATGACACCATCTTTGGTTACTTTCTCCATGGCCAATGCCAGCATATTGCCAACTTCAGCATCATTACCAGCGGAAACTGTGGCAACTTGAGCAATAGCACTTCCTTCTACTGGTCTAGAAATTTTGGCAATTTCTGCTACCAGTCCCTCAACGGTTTTATCAATACCCCGTTTCAAACTCATGGGATTTGTTCCCGCTGCAACATTCTTTAAACCTTCCTTAATCAAGGCTTGTGCTATAACTGTGGCAGTGGTAGTGCCATCGCCAGCTATATCTTTAGTTTTCGATGCTACTTCCTGAATCAATCTAGCACCAGTATTTTCTAAAGGATCTTCTAATTCAATTTCTTTGGCAACAGTAATACCATCGTTAACAATTTGGGGAATACCAAATTTTTTTTCCAATAGAACGTTCCGTCCTTTTGGACCCAAAGTGATCTTCACCGCATCTGCTAGGGTGTTAATACCCTTTTCTAAAGCACGCCGTGATTCTTCCTTAAATGCAATAACCTTGGCCATGTTTTATTTCTCTATATACTTCCATTAGACAATTTAGCACTCACTGACCAAGAGTGCTAATCCCTTTGCACAATTTATTTTATTTCACAATTTAGATGCACAATCAAAATCCCAAAATACATTACCATTAGCAGTTGATACTAATATTTAACTATAAAACCCATGATTGTCTTGGGAGCAGATGAATCTAGAAAACTTCCTTATATCCCTTGGCATTGCTAAACCTAGCGGCTCCGGCTGGTTAGCTGTAGTGTTTACATTTCTATTAGCTTCAGGTGTCACCTGGTTTTTAATTCCCACAATTCGCAAATTTGCCTTAGAGGTAGGTTGGGCAGACCAACCCAATGCCCGACGACTGAATCAAGAACCTTTACCTAATGCCGGCGGTTTGGCAATTTATGCGGGTGTAATTGCGGCTTTGGTCTTAGCTAGTCTCTTGCGGCCAATTGAAATCCAGGGGGTTTTGGCTCAAGTCTTAACCATTCTCCTGGGTGGTTCTATTTTAGTTCTGGTTGGCTTTATTGATGACCAATTTGGACTACCTCCTTCTGTGCGGTTATGGGCTCAGGTGACGACAGCACTTTTGTTAGTTGGTAACGGTATCAGTATTAAAGTTATCTTTGGTACACCAGTTGATTCTCTCTTATCTATGGCCTTAACTGTACTGTGGGTAGTAGGAATCACTAATGCCATTAACCTCATGGACGGTATGGATGGTTTAGCTGGTGGTATCAGTTTTATTACTGCTATTAGTTTATTAGGAGTTTCTGCTCAGTTTGATAATCGCGCTGCTGCTACTTTAGTTCTAGCGGCTTTGGGAGGGGCTGCCTTGGGCTTTTTACGCCATAATTTTTACCCCTCACACATCATTATGGGTGATGCTGGAGCATACTTTTTTGGTTATGTTTTAGCGGCAACCAGTATCTTGGGTAAACTCCAACTAAATACTGTTTACGCCCTCATACCTACAGTTTTATTTTTACTGTTACCAGTTATTGACACTACTCAAGTGTTTATACGCCGGATCATGGCCGGAAAAAACCCTTTGAGTACACCTGGTAAGGATCACCTGCACCACCGTTTGCTGGCTTGGGGACTATCCCAACGCAATGCGGCTTTTATCTTATGGTCTATTACTTTGGGCTGTAATTTGCTGGCTATGAAAGTCCAGGGCATGACTTTATCTGTGATCCTGGCGACTGCTGCCAGTATTATCTTACTGTTAGGCTTTACTGTTTGGCAAAGAATACTCAATAATCAATGAAAATGATTATAAGCATAGATCCCTAACTTCTCCAAGGGGTCAGAGATCTGTGTATTTTAGTATGATCAAACTACATCACCATGCCACCGTCAACGTTAAATACTTGTCCAGTGATGTAGGCTGCTGCGGGATCAGATGCTAAGAATCTTACCATACCTGCAATTTCTTCCGGTTGACCAAAACGCCCCAGAGGAATATATTGTAAGATTCCTTCGGCTTTAATATCGCTGGTCATATCAGTGATAATAAAACCCGGAGCAACCGCATTTACAGTAATTCCACGGGAAGAAAGTTCTTTGGCTACGGTTTTGGTAAAACCAATCACACCTGCTTTGGCGGCACTGTAATTGGCTTGTCCAGGATTGCCCATTTGTCCAGCTACGGAAGCAATATTAATAATCCGCCCTGAACGTTGTTTAAGCATAATTTTACTGACTGCTTTTGTACATAAAAATACGCCAGTTAAATTAATGTCTATCACTGCTTGCCATTCTTCTAATTTCATTCTTAGCAGCAGGGTATCACGAGTAATTCCGGCGTTATTAACTAGGATATCCACTCGCTGGAACTTTTCTAAGGTGGTTTTAATCAGTGTATCTACTTGATTTTCTTGAGAAACATCTCCTTGAATAGCAACCGCTTCACCTCCGGCTGCGGTAATTTCTGCTACTACTTGATCAGCAGCTGTGCTAGAACTAGTGTAGTTAACAACTACTTTTGCACCTTCAAAGGCTAATTGTAAAGCGATCGCTCTGCCAATTCCTCTTGATGCACCCGTGACAATTGCTACCTGATCTTTTAATAAACTCATCTCATTTTCCTCAATCTTTGGAGATACCGCGCTCATTATTTTATGGTAATTTGGTGAGGAGATCAGATATTTTCTGAATCCATTATCTTTCATCCCCTCTGAAAAACAGACTCAAGATCTTTTCATTTACAAATTTTAATAACAACACGGCAAATATTTATGATATAAGTAAAGTACGGTATTCCTACTTAAAAACCGTAGATTATTTGCAGAGGTGTAGCACCAGTGGGTATAATAGTAGAAAACGTCTCTAAACAATTTGGTAGTTTCCAGGCCGTTACACAGGTAAATCTGGAAATTCAAAGTGGTTCTCTCGTGGCTTTGTTAGGTCCATCTGGATCTGGTAAATCTACTTTATTGCGGTTAATCTCTGGTTTGGAAATGCCAGATACAGGTAAAATTATTCTGACAGGGAAAGATGCTACTTATCAAAGTGTGCAAGAACGAAATATTGGCTTTGTCTTTCAACACTATGCTCTATTTAAACATTTAACTGTTCGTAAAAACATCGCCTTTGGTTTGGAAATTCGCAAAGCTCCGCAAAAGAAAATTCAAGGTAAAGTAGAACAGCTACTGGAATTAGTACAATTAAGCGGATTAGGCGATCGCTATCCTTCGCAATTGTCTGGGGGACAAAGACAACGGGTAGCATTAGCTAGAGCATTGGCTGTAGAACCCAATGTACTATTATTAGACGAACCTTTTGGCGCACTTGATGCTAAAGTCCGTAAAGACTTACGAGCTTGGTTGCGTCGTCTACATGATGAAGTTCATGTTACCACAGTTTTTGTTACCCATGACCAAGAAGAAGCAATGGAAGTTGCTGATGAACTTGTAGTTATGAATAAAGGTAAAGTTGAACAGGTAGGAACACCAGCACAAATTTATGATCATCCTGCTTCCGCATTTGTCATGAGTTTTATCGGTCCTGTGAATATATTACCTAGTTCTGCTAAAATCTTCCAAAGTAGTGGATTTGAGTCAACACATCCAGAAACATTTTTGCGTCCTCAAGATATCATCATTGAAACAGTTGCTAATGGGACCACAGTACCAGCTATAGTTAGCAGAATCATTCATTTAGGTTGGGAAATTCAAGTAGAATTAACCTTAGATGATGGACAAATGATGACAGCCCATTTAACACGGGAACGGTTTGATGAATTAAAGTTAGAACCACAAGAAAAAGTTTATGTCAAGCCTAAAGAGGCTAAATCTTTTCCCCTTTATTATTCAATATAAAAAGAGAGAATGTAAAGCCAAAGATTAGTAATGTAAGGCAAGCAAATAGTAATGTAAAGCCAACGATCAGTAATGGATCATAAATAATTGACAATTGACAACTGTAAATTATCAATTATCAACTATCAATTAGTAATTAGATGAGAGATTTTGCCTTTTCAGACTCTTTTCCTAAACCAACCAACTGAGTGCTAAGTTCCCACATTCGTTTGCCTTTTTCGTCATCTCGTGCTTGGGGAGAAACTTTCTGTACAAAAGATGTTCTATCCTTCTTTTGACGATTTCCCCAACTCCAATAAATACCAGATTGCTTGTATTCAGGGTCAGCTACTACCATAGCAACACGTTCTCCTGATAATTCCTCAGAGACAAATCCCCCAGTAATATATTTTTGGAACAGAGGGAAAAGTTTTTGAAACTGAGGGTAATGATTACGGAATAAAGCCGTTGTGGCTACACAACCAGGATAGAGAGAACTGAAAGTAATACCAGTTTTTTCATGAAAACGGTTATGTAGTTCGCGCATAGTTAGCACATTGCATACCTTACTATCTTTGTAAGCCTTGACTGGTTCAAACTTCTTACCGTTAATCATTGTAATTGGGTCTTGGAAACCTGCTGCAAAACCCTCAAAATTACCCAAATCTGGACGAGGGGGAATTTTGCCACCCAATTCATCTGGGTTATGGGTAACAGTTCCTAGAATTGCTAATCTTTTATCAGTGGCAGATGACTTTTGCAAATCTGGTAACATGAGATTACACAGTAGGAAATGTCCCAGGTGATTTGTAGTGACAGTTAATTCATATCCTTCGGGAGAAAATAAAGGCTCTTTGATTAAAGGCATATAAATAGCAGCATTGCAAACTAAAGCCTCTAAACTTCTACCAGTAGCCCTAAAATTGTTGACAAATTGTCGAACGCTTTCTAAAGAGCCTAAATCAATGTGCATGAGTGTGTAGCTATTTGCAGGTATTTCCACGCTTTTAGCAGCTTTTTCGGCTTTGATTAAATCACGACAAGCCATAATAACGTGCCATTGTCCTCTATTAGCGAGAGCCTTTGCTGCTTGTAAACCTACTCCTGAAGAAGCACCTGTAATGATTACGGTTGACTGACGATTTTGTTCCATTTGTTTATATTGCTTCGATGATTGTTGAGTTTAAAAAAACAGTGTATATGATCTTGATGATCTCATACTTTTGAAATTTCTATGGTAATGAGTAATTGGTAATGGGTAATGGGTAATTGGTAATTGGTAATGAGTAATGGGTAATTGGTAACTGACAAATTAAACAATTTTTGGTTTTTGTAAATGCCAATTAGTTGATTGTTCATAAGCATAAGCTACTTGGAAAAGTTGCTCCTCTCCCAAAGCTTTGCCAACTATTTGTAGCCCAATTGGTAAACCTTGACTATCAAAACCACAAGGTAAACTAATCCCTGGTAAACCAGCTAAATTAGCGGGAATAGTCATTAAATCATTCAAATACATACTCAAAGGATCGGTAGTTTTTTCTCCGGCTGTAAATGCGGTAGTGGGTGCAGTGGGAGAAATTAAAACATCTACTATTTCAAAAGCTTTTTCAAAGTCTTGTTTAATTAAAGTGCGGACTTTTTGCGCTTTCAAATAATAGGCATCATAATAACCAGCGGAAAGGGCATAAGTGCCAATCATAATCCGGCGTTTGACTTCCGCTCCAAAGCCTTGAGAACGAGTCCGGGTATACATTGATAAAAGATTGTCCGCATCAGGAGAACGTAAACCATATTTAACGCCATCGTAACGGGCTAAATTAGCTGAGGCTTCCGAGGGGGCGATAATGTAGTAGGTTGGTAAACCATAGCGAAAACTGGGACAGGAAATAGGATGAATTTCTGCACCTAATTCTTGTAGTTGTTCAATAGCTTTAGTGACAGCAGCTTCTACTTGAGGATCTAAACCTGCACCAAAGGTTTCTGTAATTACACCAATTCTCAATTTTTTGCCAACTTTGAGATCCGGTTTTAAACTAGCTGCATAGTTAGGAATTGGGACTTTGAGACTAGTAGAATCTTGGGGATCATAACCTGCGATCGCACTCAATAATATAGCTGCATCTTCTACACTGCGTCCAAATGGTCCAATTTGGTCGAGAGAAGAAGCATAGGCCACCAAACCATAACGGGAAACTAAGCCATAGGTCGGTTTCATCCCTACGACACCGCAGAAAGACGCAGGTTGACGAATTGAACCTCCGGTATCAGAACCCAGAGAAACCACACATTCATCTGCTGCTACTGCTGCGGCTGAACCACCGGAAGAACCACCGGGAACACGGGATAAATCCCAAGGATTAGCGGTAACTTGATAAGCGGAGTTTTCTGTAGAACTCCCCATAGCGAACTCATCTAAATTAGTTTTACCTACCATGACACCCCCAGCGTCAGCTAGTTTTTGGGTGACGGTAGATTCGTAAGGGGGGACAAAATTTTCTAAAATCCGCGAAGCGCAGGTGGTGACAATCCCTTTTGTACATAAGTTATCTTTAATGCCGATGGGAATCCCCGCTAACAGTCCAATTTCTTCTCCCGCAGCGACTACTGCATCCACAGCACGAGCTTGTTTTAAGGCTTGTTCTGTCGTGACAGTGAGGAAACTGTGCAGTTTTGGTTCTAACTCTTGAATCCGATTTAATGCTTCTTGGGTAATTTCAACAGCAGAACGTTCTTTAGTGATTATCTGTTCGTGCAATTCGCGGATGGATGCCATAATTGTTATCTTTAAGGAATCAAGTCATTGATTTTAGCATTTCCAGGGCTGGGGATTGGGGAATTTGCGTCTCTACAGTAGATTTTTTGCCCCTCACCCAGAGGTGCAGAGACGCAAAGAGAGTTTTGAGAGTTTAGTTATAGTCCTAAAGCGATTATTGCCATAATTACAAAAAGTTGCTAACATTAAGGTATAACTAAAGTTATACCAAGTTATGAAAACAGCAATTTCCATTCCTGACCCTCTTTTTGAAGCTGCTGAACAATTTGCAAAACATAAAGGCTTATCCCGTAGTCAGCTTTATGCTGTAGCACTTCAAGAGTATTTGCGATCGCATAAACCGGATCAAATTACTGAACAGTTAGATGCTGTATATGCCGATGAAGATAGCAGTCTTGATCCATTGTTTGTCAGTCTACAAGCCCATACAATATCAGAGGAAAATTGGTGATGCAGCGAGGTGAAATTTGGTGGGCAGAACTGCCCATACCTGTTGCTTCTGAACCAGGATATCGTAGACCTGTTTTGATTATTCAATCAGATGAGTTTAATAGGAGTCGAATTAGAACTGTGATTGCTGCTGTTCTCACAACTAATCTGCGATTGGCCCAAGCTCCAGGAAATATTTTACTAACAACAGATGAAACTGGTTTATCCCAAGATTCCGTTGTGAATGTTTCCCAAGTAATTACTGTGGATAAGTCATTTTTAATAGAGCAGGTAGGACAGGTAGATAATAGCGCAATGTTGCTTATTAATGAAGGTCTTCGTTTAGTTCTAGCTTTATAGTCAGATTATTAGTAAACTATCAAGTCACTCTCTCAACTACAAATCATGAATATTAATGCCTCTATTATTGATCAACGTTTGCAATCAGTGACTGATGCCATTCGACAACGGGCTGCTGAAGAATTAAATATTAATGATGCCGGTAAACTTAAATCCTTAGCATTTGTATATTTTTGTGTGCAAACAATTCTGGATTTAGAAGACTCTAATACCTTTGATTGTTTGACCGAAGGTGGTGGAGATTTTGGTGTGGATGCTATGCACATTTCTGAAGAATATGATGGTGAGTTTACAGTCAGTTTATTTCAGGTAAAGTATGTAAATAATCTAGAAGGTAAGACTAATTTTCCTGAAAATGGCATCACGGCTCTCATTAATGCGATTCGATTTTTGTTTGATCCCACTGCAAAATTAGAGCATATTAATCAACGCTTACTTGCGAAAGTAGAAGAAGCCCGGAGTTTAATTCGGGATGGATATATTCCCCAGGTGCGGGCATTAGCTTGTAATAATGGCATAAAATGGAACGCGTCATCTCAAGAAGCAATTGATCGATCTGGATTCGGTGATCAGGTGACATGGGAACACATCAATCATGAACATCTGATCAAAATTCTGCAAGCTTCCAAACCAGTTAAAGATACTTTACAACTAAGTGGCAAAGCTGTAGTTGAAGATATGAATTTCAGTCGGGTGCTGGTGGGCAGAATTTCCATAACTGAAATTGCGGCTTTGATTGAGCGACACGGAGAACGCTTGTTAGAACGCAATATCCGCCGTTATTTAGGGCTGCAAGGCAACCGGGTCAATGAGGGTATTCGGGACACTTTAAACAGCGATGAAAAAAACAATTTCTATTTTTATAATAATGGCATTACTTTAACTTGCGACAGTTTTTCCTATAACGCGCTGCAAAATGGTGATTATCAGGTACGAGTTGAGAACCTACAAATTATTAATGGTGGTCAAACCTGTATGACCATTTTTAAAACTCTTCAGCAGCCAAATTTCTGCCGACAAAATACTGAAGCTTATGTTTTAGTTCGGCTTTATCAATTACCTACTGATAATGATGATTTAGTCCAAAAAATTACTTATGCTACCAATAGTCAAAACCCGGTGGATCTGTATGACCTGCGAGCCAATGATGAGCGACAGCAACGGCTGGAAATGGATATCCAACAATTGGGATTTAACTACCGCCGCAAACGCTCTGATACAGCCACTAAATCCACAGATATTACTTCGGGTGTAGCGGCTGAGGCGATACTAGCGGTTTGGCGACAAAAGCCTCATCAAGCTAAGTTTTTCACTCGTGAGCATTTTGGTAAACTGTATAATGTAATTTTTACTGAGCAGTTGAATGGCGCACAAGTCGTAATCGCTGTACAGTTGTATAGAATTGCTGAAAAGCAACGCAAACAACCAAACCCAAATGATCCTGCTTGTGTCCGTTATGCTTCGTGCTTTATTGCTATGCAAATGGGGCGAAGACTTCTCAAAAAAATGAATCTACAAATGAAGGAAATTGACCACCGTAATTTTGAAGATGTAACTCAGTTGATTAATCAAAATGGGGATAATTATTTCCATGATTCAGTGCGAGATGTTCAAAAGGCACTTCAGGTGCTTTACGGAAGCCAGGAAATTTCTTTACAACAACTTTCTGCCACTTTCCGACGCGGTGATTTAATAGAGAAACTTCAGCAGATGGAAATTCATTAAATATATTCCTATGAATGACAAACTCCAGACCGAAAAAGACAATCTACAAGAAAACACTAATGTGGAAATAAGTCAAGAACCAGAAACCGAAAAAGTTTTATGTTCCCATTGTCAACGCACTGCTACAAATGGTATTAAATGTAAAGGCATTTGTGTGGCTGATAATGACTATTAAGGTGTAAATAAACAAATTTAGAAAAACTAAGTAACATGATTAAAATAATTTCCCGGAAATATGTCGGTCAAGCCAATGTTTATGATATTGGTGTAGAAAATGACCATAATTTTGTGATCAAAAATGGTTTTGTCGCTGCTAATTGTTTCAATAAATCTCACTCCACTGCTTACGCTTACGTCACTTATCAAACATCATATTTAAAAGCAAATTATCCATTGGAATATATGGCCGCGCTGTTAACTGCTAATAGTGGTGATACTGACAAGGTACGGAAGTATCTTGATAATTGCTCTAATATGGGTATTGTTATTGATCCACCTGATGTTAATCGCTCTGGTTTAGATTTTACTCCCATAGATGACAAAATTTTATTTGGATTTTCGGCTGTACGAAATGTGGGACAAAATGCGATCGCCTCAATTTTAGAAGCAAGAGAACAATCAGGAAAATTAGTCCCATTTAAATCTCTCGCGGATTTTTGCGACCGTGTTGATTTACGAGCTATGAACCGACGTACTTTAGAATCACTAATTAACTGCGGCGCTTTTGATAAAATTGAACCTAACCGCAACCAATTAATCCATGATTCGGAATTAGTTTATGAGTGGGCCCAATCCCGTGCTAAAGATAAGGCTAGTGGACAGGGAAGCATTTTTGATTTATTAGGAAGTGGATTTGCAGGTAATAATAATCTAGTTCAAAAAAACACTTTTGAATCTGCTCCGAAAGCTCCTCCTGTTAATGATTTACCACCTCAAGAAAAATTACGAATGGAAAAGGAATTATTAGGATTTTATTTATCAGACCATCCTCTCAAATCTATCAGACAATCATCGTCAGTCCTTGCACCAATTAATTTAGCACAACTGGGTGAACAAAAGGATGATTCTATCCTTTGTGCGGTAGTAATGTTGAATAATGTTAAAAAAGTAATGACAAAAAAGGGTGAACCAATGGCAATTTTGCAAGTTGAAGATTTATCTGCTGCTACGGAAGCTATTGTTTTTCCTAAAACTTATGAACGCATTAGTTCTATACTGGCAGTTGATGCTAGATTAATTATTTGGGGTAAGGTAGATCGTCGTGACGAACAAAGTCAATTTATTCTGGAAGATGCAGAAACTGTAGAAATGGTAAAAATGATTTTATTGGAACTTAGTCCACAACAAGCGGGGACTATTGAAGAACAACATCGTCTAAATACAATTCTTAAGGCCCAAGCTGGAGATAAGGATAATAAATCAAAAGTACCAGTAATTGGCATTGTTCAAGCAGGAAATCATCGAGAAATTGTCCGGTTTGGTAGACAGTTTTGGGTACAAGATTCGGGAACAGCATTGCAAGCATTACAAAATGCTAATTTTCACGCTGATATTAAACAATTAACTAGTGGTTAAGCATAAACATAAATTTGAGTGATTACACAATTTGCAAAACAACCAATGTCATATCATCTGTATTTTGTCTATCAGTGCCGATAAATTTCTCAACTTGATCAAATAGATATTCAACAATTTCTTGAGGACTATTACAATACTTACAAGCTGTTCTAAAGGATGTAATAAAATTATCTTCATCAAAGCGATCGCCTCCAGCCGCCGCCGCATCAGTCAAACCATCAGTATAATAAATAACTGTATCCCCAACTTCTAACTGGGCTTGAGCGTCTTCATATTCACTATTAGCGTCTAAACCAATTAACATTCCCAAGGTATCCAAACGGGTGACGGTCTTTGTCGCTGCGTGCCACCACAAAGGCGGATTGTGGGCTGCATTACTATAAGATAAAATCCGCGTTTGCGGGTCATATTCTGAATAAAACATAGTTACAAAGCGGTGGGAATTTTCTAAATCCGCATACATAACACGATTCAAATTTTGCAAAATTCCGGCTGGAGTGTTACCGTGTAATACTTCACCCCTTAACATTCCCCGCAACATGGTCATAATTAAACCTGCGGGGACACCCTTACCCATAACGTCCCCAATTACCAAACCCCAACTAGCATTTTCTGATATCATGCGTGGCGTAGCTGTAGGTTGTTGTGGGTTGGGTTTAGTAGGAATAAAATCATAATAATCACCACCGACGCGATTAGCTGGTTTACAACGTGCTGCTATAGACAAACCAGGAATATTGGGACATTGACGCGGTAAAAGTCGGCGTTGAATTTCCGCACCAATTTCTAATTCTTGATCTAAACGTTCTTTTTTTCTTAATTCTACAGCTAGTTCATCATTGTCAATGGCAACTGCTGTTTGGTCGGCTACTAACCGGACTAATTTCTGTCTAGTTTCTGTCCAACTATATTCAGGATCACGACTGAGAACATAAAGCCAACCTCGTTCTGTATTTTTAACTAAAATGGCTGTACCAAAGATTTGGACATCAGCACCCAGATAACGGTGCATTTGTTCATCTAAAATACCTGTAGATATAGTTGGAGGAACGGAATGATTTAAAAGGGTAATTTGACTACTAGCAGTTTCTAGGGCTTTTCTAATATTTTTTCTTTGTTGACTGTCTTGCCAATGTAATTGTTCTAATCTAATTTGTCCATTGGGTTTATAAAGAAAAAGTGCGCTACCTTCTCCATCTGTCACTTTTGTGGCCATAAGAGGAATCAATTCTAAAAACTGATTTAAATTATGGAAGCTTCTGAGAGCAAATCCTAAAGAACCCAACAAGTCTTGAATTTTATTTTGTTCTCGATGTAGCCTGGCCACGAGTTCCTTAAGTGCCACCACAGGAGTGACATCTGTTGTGGCACTGTTATTACTATCAGTAGGATGAGGTGGAAATTGTGACACAGGTTAATATTGCAATTGATAATACCAAATTTGTGGTTATTTCTAAATACTCTTTTTTGATAAATTGTTAAATTATATTGGCTGAGATTCGTTATTTTAGCAAGAGTAGAAGCAGGGTAGGACGGAATTTCTTGTGGTTGATGATTAATCTTCTGATTTTGTCAAAAATATTTCTTTGGTAATCAGTATTAATCAGAGGCTTCCAATTTTTTCATAACTGAATTAGCCATTCATATATCTTGAGAAATATAAAGTTGATCATCAATAAAATTACCTCTATTTCTTACAGGGTAGATATTAGTAATCATCAAACCAAAAACCATATAGATTTATGGTCAGTTAATTGATGATTTTTGGGTAGTTGGGTTTTTGTGAAAAACAGAGTTGTCATCATGCTTTTAACCTATATACCACAAATTTTGGCAATATTTCCGCAGATAGATTTCTTTTATGAAAAAATTCTCTTTTTTTTCCATAAATACGTAAGTTTTAGGTAACATAGATAAAACTAATTTACGCAATTTAAGGACTTCGACGCTAACACCAACCCCATTTGTCTAGATCACACTAAAATATCCGGTACGTTCCTGAAATTACAATAAGTGACTTAACTGTAATTTTAGTTATATACTTGACTCAGTACGATGAGGGAATTTGTTTGAGTTATAAATCTTGCTTTTGCGTCACATCTCAATCAAAAGCAATATCAAAAGCAATATCAACCGCTCAATAATGCTTCTACAAATTCATAACTAGAAAAAGGACGTAAATCTTCAATTCCTTCACCAGCACCAATAAAACGAATAGGTAAGCCTAACTGCTGAACAACAGCCAGGGCGACACCTCCTCTAGCTGTTCCGTCTAATTTGGTTAAAACAACGCCACTGAGTTGGGCTGCTTGGGAAAATACTTCTGCTTGTCGCAGTCCATTTTGTCCTAGAGTAGCATCAAGAACTAAAAGAGATTCAACATGGGTATTAGGAGCTTTCTTGGTGATAATTTTGCGGATTTTACTGAGTTCCTCCATCAGATTTTTCTTATTTTGCAGTCTTCCAGCGGTATCTATTAATAATAGTTCAGTTTCCCTAGCCTGAGCAGCGGTGATCGCATCAAATACCACGGCTGCTGGATCAGTGTTTTTACCTGGATTGGCGATAACTTCTACACCGCTTCTATTCCCCCAAACTTTAACCTGTTCCACCGCAGCCGCCCGGAATGTATCAGCCGCACCAATTAAACACTTATAACCGGATTTTTGTGCTAGGTGAGAAATTTTACCAATGGTTGTAGTTTTCCCCGCCCCATTAACTCCAGTAATTAACCAAATCGTGAGAGTATCTTTTTCCGGCGCGAACCTAGATTTTACATGATTTTGTAAGGGTGCATCTAGCATATCCCTAAGAATTTCTTTAAGATAGGCTATTGCTTGTTCTGGTGGAGTTACTTCTGTGAGTAGTTTTTTTTGCAGCGCAGTAATAATATATTCGGTTGCTTCTACACCTACATCAGCTTGTAGAAGTAATGATTCAATTTCATTTACAGCATCTTGATTGAGCGGTCCTTGACCAACAATTGATTTTAGGCGATTAATAATATTTCGTCGGGTTTTATCTAAACCTTGACGCAGTTTTTTCAACCAAGTAATCTCTTCTATGGAAATATCTTCCGCTTTTCTCCCTTGGGCGGCTAAAACCTCTGCTGACCATCTAAAACCATCATCAAATGCTAATTCGGGAATTGTTACCTCTGTTTCCGTGGTTATTGTCAGTATTTCTGGAATTTCGGTTTCTATGGAACTAGCAATCAATTTCTCTTGTTTAGCTTGTCTTTCTGCCGCAGCCCGTTCTAAAAAAGATAAATTAGCTGCTTCTGGTTGTAATTCGTTAACAATATCTTCGGTAGTTTCTACTGCATTTTCAGTTAGTGTAATTACTTCCTCTGTGGCTACTATTTTTTCAGGAATAGTATCTTCTGCAACAGTTACAGGTGTTACTGTTTCTATTTGTTGTTTTTCTTGAATATTTTTATACGCAGCTTTAGCAAAAGCTAACAAATCCTCCGTATCTGGTACTGTTGTTTCTGATTGAGTTGCTGCTACTGCGGGTGGTTCTGTTTGGGTTTGGGGAGTATCAGCGGATTGATGATGGGGACGATTAAACCAATTGAAAGCCATTGTAGTTGATTTAGATAAGAATTTAATTAGGAACCATGGAAGGACTTAGAAATCAAGGAAGAAAGAGAAAGAAAAGCCTTAGCACTGACCAATGATCACTGACTAAGGACAAATTTAAGCAGTTTTTTTCCGTTCACTGACTCGACGAAGAACGCCATTAATAAAACGGTGACCATCTTCTCCACTATAACGTTTAGCTAATTCTACAGCTTCATTAATAGCGATACTATCAGGGACTTTCATGAATTTTATTTCTGCGGTAGCTATTTGTAGAATATCTCTGTCAATTTGGGCTAAACGGGTCACTTGCCAATCTACTAAAGCATTAGAAATAAGTTCTTCAATAGCCTGACGATTTTCATTTACGGTAATAATTATTGCTTTGGCATAATTACGAACTTCTTTATCTTGATTAGCTAATTGAATCAATTCAGGAAAATCAACAGATGTACCTAATTGATTAATAGCGGTTTGGGTATAGGAAATTGCCTCCTTTAGCATAGTTCTAGCCGTATTCAAGTCAGCGGCTCTAGTTTCACTAGTCAATAGACGCTCATTACTCCGTTGCAGTTCTCCTGCGGCATTATTCAATGTGTCCTGTACTTCTAATGTGAGGGTGCGTACTGCCCCTAAGACTAGCTTAGAGACTAATTGTTCGTCTGATAGGGCTTCTAGTTTTTTGGGGTTTATTGGTAACTGACTGAGACTTAGCAGTGCCAATTCACGCGCTATTTGCTGGGGTTTACGACGTTGCATACAGTTGGGATGATAAAAATATGTGAATTTTGGCACAGACAAACAATTAGCTTATCTATTTTCGGATCACTTTGCCAGATTTGCATCAAGTTCAATTTTTGCTGCTGGTATTTTCGCTATTGTCTTATTTCTAGAGGTAATACTGTTGCCAGCATTGTCAGATCAGATGTTTCCATATTAGGAGCGACTATACCACCAGATACAATTATTTTAAAAGCATCTTCAACGGATATAGAAAGATTAATTACCTCTTCTTCTGGGACTATTGCATACCAGCCTGTTGTTGGGTTGGGGGTAGTGGGAATAAATATACTGATTACAGGACGAGAGATATGATTTTGGATTTCATGGCTAATTATTCCTGTCACAAAACCAATCGCCCAAATTCCCCGACGAGGATATTCTACTAATACTACACGGCGAAATTTACCATGGGAATCCTTTAGAAGTGTTTCTAATAGTTGTTTGAGGGTTTTATATACCTGACCGGCTAAAGGAATCGCGTGTAATAACCGTTCACCTAGATCTAATAACCACCTTCCAGCAATGTTTCTAGCCATTAAGCCAATGACGAGAATACTTAATAGTGGTACAGCTAATCCGACGAATAAATTAAGTATATTTACCAGGATTGGGTTTAAACCGTCAAAAGGATTAAGTTGTTTGGGAATTTGGGTAAGAAAGTTAATTACCCAGGTGGCTATGGTAATTGTTAACCAAATGGTAGTTGCTAGGGGAATTAACACCAACAAACCAGCAATTAGGTCATTTTTCAGGTCTTGTTTTAAGCGTTCCACTACCAAACTCTGGTTCTCCTTGTTTAGCTTCGTTAAACTGTTGTGATTATTTTCCATATCAGCTTAGTCACATTTGGAATATCAGAAACTGATTAGAGCAGGTTTCAGTATCTTGCAACAGGTTATTTTTCATCCCTAGAAAACACTTTTTGTATCCGTCTCTAATGGTAAAAAGTCACACTATCGCTACAAAATTCAGCCATTTCTTGCTTAGACGTAAATATAGACATCAGTACACCATGGCTCGGATTGTGAATTTGTGAGAGTGTTACTTATCTTTGCAATCATTGTAAATGATTGTTGCAAGTCTGAGAGATATTATAACAGGGAACAGGGAACAGGTAACAGGGAACAGGTAACAGGTAACAGGGAACAGGGAACAGGTAACAGGGAACAGGTAACAGGGAACAGGGAACAGGGAACAGGTAACAGGTAACAGGTAACAGGTAACAGGGAACAGGGAACAGGGAACAGGGAAAAGATTTTAAATCTCAAACTTTGCGCCTTTGCGCGAAATATAATTAATCTTTCATTTCCAAAATACCAACTAAAATATGACCGATTTCTTCAATATCATCAGGGATTCTCAAAAGAGTCATATCTTGGGTAATTTGTTGTTGTTGACGATCTAATTTACCAAAGCGCCAAATTTCTCCAGTGGTAACAGCACCATAAAACACAGATTTATTTTCTTCAATTTCCGATAAAGCAATTAACTCTACTGCGAGTTGAGTAAATCCTCTAGTTAAATCATCATTTTTGGCTTCAATAACTAACAAGCTTTGCTGAGAACGCAACAAATAATCTAGATTTACTTTTAACCAATTATTCACATTAACTGTATACTCAATTTTTAGCTGACATTGACAACAAGTGATAACCTCCAATAAAAGGGGTGAAACTAGAGTTTCTCGTCTAGCAGTTTCATTATTCAAACTAACTAATGGTAAGAAAGAGGTGATTTTATCTTTAAGTTCTGCAATGTTCTTTAAAGGATTGGAGGTTTTAGGTAGAGTAATGGCTTTTTTAATAAATGAGTAACCTAACTCAGAGAGAATTTCCTCTATATCGTAAGGTAATTCAAAATAAGAGCGAAATGTGTAAGATTGTCCTTCTTGAAGTATTTTTTGTTTAGTCATATAGCAGAGAATTTAATTTCTCAAACTCTTATTCTTTGTGCTTTTTTGTAAGTTACGTAAGTCCTGCTTCCATTACTTTTCGCACTAAAGTTGCCAATTTATCCGCACTATCAGGAACAGAGATTGCTTTGGCATTTTTCCCCATTTTCGCCAATTTTTCTGGATATTGCAACAAATTTAAAACCTGAGTTGTGAATATTTCCTGTGTCAAATCAGACTGTTTAAACGACAACGCAGCGCCAGCTTTAGTAAACACTTCTGCATTATAAGATTGATGATCTTCTGCTGCAAAGGGATAGGGAATTAAAATTGCTGGCGTACCACAAACCGCCAATTCTGTCAAGCTACCCGCACCAGAACGACTAATAGCTAAATTAGCCCTTCGCAACAAAGCCGCCATATTGTTATAAAAAGGCAAAGCGATATATTGAGGATGTTGTAGACTGTTAATATCAGGATCATGATCACCTGTTAAATGGACTATATAAGCACCGGCTTGAAACCAAGCCTCCGCAGACTGACGTACCAATTTATTTACAGCTACAGCCCCCTGACTACCACCAAATACCACAATTAAGGGAACACCATCGGGAACAGATAAATCTAACTTATTATTACCTCCCTCGTGCAAAAATTGAGAACGGACCGGAGTACCCACAGAAAAAGTTTTAGATCGAGGTAAGTATTGAGCCGTAACATCAAAACCTATGGCCACTGCATTACACCAAGGACCAAAAAAGCGGGTAACTTTTCCCGGTAAAGCGTTAGACTCATGAAAAACCACGGGTAAACCCAAAGAACGGGCTGCAATTACCGCAGGACCTGCAATATAACCACCTGTAGTGAAAACTCCGTGGAATTTTCCCTGTTTAAGAATGCGTCTGACTTTCAAAATTGCACCAATGAGTTTAACAAAAGTGCGAAGAGAACGAAGACTCAAACCCTGCTGAAAACCCTCAACAGAGATGGTATTTAAAGGATAGGTCTCTGGAACTAACTGAGTTTCTAGGCGGTTTGGTACACCTAACCATTCAATATCGTATTCTGGCAGTTTTTCTGCCAATGCGATCGCGGGAAACAAGTGTCCACCTGTCCCACTAGCTGCTATAAGTAATTTAATTGCTGCATTTACCATTCCTGACTATACCATTTATCGCCCAGCTTCATTAAGATAAAACAAATTCCTTATCTTTAGATCATCAAATCAGTAAAATCTTACTTATGACTAAAATTATCCCTTTATTAATGAAACGTAACAAAACATTACCCTTAGGGTTTGCCCTCCTTTCCAGTTTACTAGCAATTGGTTTATCTGGTCTTGGGCAATTGGCGCAAGCAAGTCAACCGGAGAATGCACCTTCTACACTCACTAAGCTCTTAACACAGATTGATACTGCTGCTAATCAAGGTAATGTTAAAGCTGTGATGCAATTTTACAGCCCTACATTTACTCATAGTGACGGTTTAAACCGTAAAGGCATGGAACAAGCCTTAACGGGACTGTGGAAGCGATATCCTCAATTACGTTATACTACAAAGCTAGAATCTTGGAAATCTCAAGGTAATACAATTATTGCGGAAACTGTTACCAACATTAGCGGTTTACCTGCATCTGGTAATAATAATTTGACCCTCCAGTCAACAATTAAATCACGTCAAAAAGTCACAGGTTTAAAAATTGTTCATCAAGATATTTTGTCAGAACGGACTCAACTAACCGCTGGGAGTAAACCACCCCAAGTAGAAATTAAATTACCACAACGGGTAAAAGTTGGTGAAAAATATAGTTTTGATGCCATTGTTCAAGAACCATTAGGTGAGGATTTTCTACTGGGAACAGCTATAGAAGAACCTATTCAAGCCAATAAATTTCTCAAACCCACAATTGCAAATTTACAATTTCTCAATGTTGGAGGACTTTTCAAAATCGGACGCGCACCCTCTACTCCTGGTACTCAGTGGATTTCCGCTGTTATTCGCAGAGGTGAAAATATGACTATTATTACTCAACGGTTACAAGTAGTTAAAAAGTAGGTGACAGGTGATAGGTGACAGGTGACAGGTGACAGTTAAGAGAGAATAGGGAATAGGGAATAGGGAATAGAGAATAGGGAATAGGGAATAGGGAATAGGGAATAGGGAATAGGGAATAGGGAATAGGGAATAAAAAAAATACCCAATTACTAATTACTAATTACTAATCCATGGAAAACCACATTGTTTTGATTACTGGTGCAAGTAGCGGTATAGGTGCTGCTTGTGCCAGAGTTTTTGCTCATGCTGGTGCAAAACTGATTTTAGCGGCACGACGGTGGGAACGGTTACAGCAATTAGCTGATTCATTGGATATCCCATCTGATAAAATCCATTTATTAGCACTTGATGTGTGCGATCGCTTGGCGGTAGAATCAGTTATTAATAATTTACCCCCTTCCTGGTCAAATATTGATATTTTGATTAATAATGCTGGTTTAAGTCGCGGTTTAGACAAATTACATCAAGGTGACTTTCAAGACTGGGAAGAAATGATTGATACTAATATCAAAGGTTTGCTTTACCTGACCCGCTACATAGTCCCAGGAATGGTGGAACGGAATTTTGGTCATGTTATCAATATCGGTTCTATAGCCGGACATCAAACCTATCCTGGTGGTAATGTCTATTGTGGGACAAAAGCAGCGGTTAAAGCCATTTCTGAAGGCTTAAAACAAGACCTTTTAGGAACTCCTGTGCGAGTAACTTCTGTAGACCCTGGTATGGTAGAAACAGAATTTAGTCAAGTGCGTTTTCATGGTGACACAGAACGGGCTAAAAAGGTGTATCAAGGCCTTAAACCCCTAACTCCTGATGATGTGGCTGATGTGATCTTTTTCTGTGCCACTAGGCCAAGTCATGTTAATATTAGTGAGGTCTTACTGATGCCCGTTGACCAAGCCAGCGCTACTTTAGTAAATCGTCAAGTGTAACTCTCGTTCCCAGATGGAGTCTGGGAACGAGTTGACAGCTTCAGATTTCTATGTTATTATAGCTGAAACCAAGGATATGAAAGTTTCTGTCAAATTAAATAGCTCGAATTTCTCAAAAGTCACAAAATAAAAAAAGATCGCTCTACTCCGTTACCCTTGGCAAGGGTAAAGAAGAAAAGAGCAGAGGGCAAAAGAGCAGGAGTATAAAGGGCTACTAATTTCTCTCAACAACGCAGACAATACGAAAACCAATAACGTAGTAGAGGTCGTCGCGCACGCCCCTACTGCCGTAGTTGCGAGACGCACAACGGCAGTAATGAGGAAGGTTGATCCAAGACCCGCCCCGCAGCACCTTAAAGATTTGATTAGTTTCGCTTATCCATGCACTTCCATCATTAGGCGCACCATCATAGTTACCATGCCAAGTATCAGCGCACCATTCCCAGACATTGCCGTGCATATCATATAAACCAAAGGCGTTGGGCTGAAAGGTTTCTACTGGAGTTGTTCTTGCTCGATATTCTCCCTTGGAGGCATTACCATAGGTGAAGTTACCATGATAGTTTACCACATCTGTGGTGATTGTGTCACCAAAAGCAAAAGGTTTTGCAGAACCTGCACGACAGGCATATTCCCATTCAGCTTCACTGGGTAAACGGTATTTTTGTCCTGTCTTCTGAGATAGTCTAGCACAAAACTCAACCGCATCGTTCCAAGATACTTGTTCTACAGGTAGTTTATCACCTTGGCAGTAAGCAGGACGAGAATTTAATTCTCTGGCAACTGGAGGACAGGAATAAACGACTTTTTCCCATTGTTCTTGAGTAATAGTGTATTTCCCCATGTAGAAGGGCTTCACCGTTACATAGTGTTGGGGACGTTCTGTATCTAAACTCTCTTCCTCTGTTTTTGGTGCGCCCATGAAAAATGTCCCACCAGGAATATAAACCATCTCTAATTTTACACCAAAACCCAAATCTTGGCTAAAAGATTGATTTAAGGATGAATTTGGAGAAGGTTCAGGTGATTTATTTAATTCTTGTTGTAATTCTTCTTGACGTTTTTTGATTTCTTGTTTGATTAACTGAATGTTAGTCTCCCACCTATTACGAAGTCCTGGATCATTTTCATTACGTTTCCGATCTTCATAGTCTTTAAGAAGTTGAAAATCTTTTTTTAATTTTTCTTCAAGGTGCTGACGCAAATCCATAATTTACTTTCTCCCTAATTTTTTGATCACGAACTCCCAAGCAGACTTGATATTAAAACCAGTTCCCACTTTGTTGGAAAATCTGGGAAAGCATGAGTTAAATGCCTTAATTTAGCGATTGTTGAGGTTTTAGGGAATTATTGAGGCTAGTGTATCATAAATCCCGGCTAAATTGGTATCCCGTCATTTCAAACTTTTGCGCTATGCTAAGTAGGTTGGCGTTAAAAATTGTCGTTATGACAAGGGAACAGGGAACAGGGAACAGGGAACAGGGAACAGGGAAGAGGTTTTGGGTAACTTTTCGTTACTTATGTTGGTTTTTTTCCGTTCACCTACTTATCAATATAGATAAATACAGATTATACTTAGGTGATGCACCCTGCCAATATGTAACTTGCGTAGATTTTACCAGAAATTGTCCAGAGGATAAAATTAAATGTCTAAACGATTGATTGAGTTAATGACACTAGCGGATACACTTACACCAGATGAACAATTAAGTTTAATATCACACCTAACCCAAAGACTGCAACATTGCGAAATTAAACGTAAACCAAGCCGCAATTTGATGGAATTTGCCGGAATAGCACCCAATTTACTAGGTGGTATGGATGCTCAAGAATATGTTACACGCATGAGACGTGGTGAGTTTCCAGATTTAGAACTTGCGAACCAGCAATTGGAAAAACAGAAGTGAGTATTACCAATAATTTACAGGGTGTGAGACGCTTATTTTTGGATACTGCTCCAGTTATTTACTTCGTAGAACAACATCCAAAATACTTTCATCTGTCCCTAGAAGTATTTGAGCAGCTTCAAAACACACCTTTAATTGGTGTTGTTTCACCTATTACTTTAGCTGAATGTTTAGTTCAACCCTATCGCTTAAAACAAACGGAATTACAGCAAGAGTTTATAGAGTTAATGACTGAAAATGACAATATTGAATTTGTGGGATTTATTAATGAAACTATAGCAATAGAAGCTGCTCAAATACGCGCTAGATATAATCTACAATTACCTGATGCTTTGCAAATTGCTGTGGCTTTAAACGCAGAATGTGAGGCTTTTCTGACTAATGATCTCACTTTCAAGCGAATTACAGAATTGCGTGTTTTGGTGCTGAATGATTTTAACAATGCTGTGTAAGCAAGAACTTTAGGTGGTGCGCTACATTGTGTAAATCCACATTAACGCACCTGATAGTTAATTAAGGAACAATCAAAACAGGACAGGGAGAAAGATTGATTACTCGCGTAGTAACGCTATCAGTCGAGCCTTCTTCCGTTAAGCCTAGTCCTCGACAACCCATAATAATTAAACTGGCCTCAATTTCATCAGCAACATCACAGATAGTAAAGGCTGGTTTACCTTGTCTTTCTAGTAATTCGGCTGTAATTCCCTGTTCAGAAAATAGGGTGCGGGCATTTTCTAGGAGTTGGGCAACTATTTCTGAGGATACCATGGGACTAGTAGTAGACGCTTCCGAGTTTGGCTCTTCAACAACTGAAAGCAGAATTAAGCGGCTATTATATTTTTGCACAATATTGGCAACTATATCAGCGGCCTCTCTGGCTTCTCGACTTTGATCAATGGGAAATAAAACTGTTTTAAACATATCTCACCTCTGCGCCCCTCACTCCGGTAAAATTTTGATGGTCATATTTTCAAGACAATAACAAAAAAGTAATCAGGAGAGTTGTACTGTGTCTAAAAAAAGTTTAGCAAGTTTATCTGCGGCTGATATATCTGGAAAACGCGCTTTAGTACGGGTTGATTTTAATGTGCCTGTGGATGATCAAGGCCACATTACTGATGATACTCGGATTCGGGCGGCGCTACCAACTATCCAAGATTTGACCCAAAAGGGTGCTAAGGTCATTTTAACAAGCCATTTCGGTCGTCCCAAGGGTGTAGATGAAAAATTGCGTTTAACTCCCGTCGCTCAACGTCTTTCTGAGTTGTTGGGACAGGAAGTTATCAAAACTGATGACTGTATTGGTGATGATGTTGCTGCTAAAGTTGCAGCTTTGGACAATGGCCAAGTGCTATTGTTAGAAAATGTCCGCTTTTACAAGGAAGAAGAAAAGAACGACCCCGAATTTGCTCAAAAATTGGCAGCAAACGCTGATTTTTATGTAAATGATGCCTTTGGAACTGCACACCGCGCCCACGCTTCTACTGAGGGTGTAACTAAGTTTTTAAGCCCTTCTGTAGCTGGTTATTTGGTTGAAAAAGAATTGCAATACTTACAAAGTGCCATTGAAGCTCCTCAACGTCCTTTAGCGGCTATTATCGGTGGTTCTAAGGTTTCTAGCAAAATCGGTGTGATTGAAACTTTGTTAGAAAAATGCGATAAGTTGATCATTGGTGGGGGGATGATTTTCACCTTCTACAAAGCCCGTGGTTTGAGTGTTGGTAAGTCTTTGGTGGAAGAAGATAAACTGGAATTAGCGAAGTCTTTGGAAGCAAAAGCTAAAGAACGGGGTGTGGCCTTGTTACTACCTACAGATGTGGTACTAGCAGATAAATTTGCTCCTGATGCGAATTCTCAAACCGTCAGCATTGATGCAATCCCTGATGGTTGGATGGGTTTAGATATTGGTCCTGATTCTGTAAAGGTTTTCCAAGAGGCTTTGGCTGATTGTAAGACTGTAATTTGGAATGGTCCAATGGGTGTGTTTGAGTTTGATAAATTTGCTGTGGGTACAGAAGCGATCGCTCATACTCTAGCAGAAATTGGCAAAACCGGCGCAATTACCATTATCGGTGGTGGTGATTCTGTAGCCGCTGTAGAAAAAGTAGGTTTGGCTGATCAAATGAGCCATATTTCTACTGGTGGTGGTGCGAGTTTGGAGTTGTTAGAAGGTAAGATTTTACCTGGTATTGCAGCTTTAGATGAAGCGTAATTAATAGCGGTGAAGGATGAGGCTTTTGGCCTTGTCCTTCATTCAATCAAACTTTAACTATATATTTACCGTCCAATCTTCCATTTTTAAATCAGGAACTTTGATAAAATCTTGGTAATTTTGAGTTACTAAAATTGCATCATTAACTAATGCTATAGCAGCAATTCTTAAATCTTGTGTACCTATGTTGATTTTCTGCTGGCGCAGTTTTTTAAAACATTCACAAGCGGACTCATTAAAATCTAATAAATTCATGTTACAGAAATAACGTTGAGTTATTAGTAAATTTTGGTGAGCAATTGGTAATAATTCTGGTTTAGTAGCACATCTACTAATAGCGGCTAATCTACCTTTTAATTGTTCTTCAAGTGTCACGGTTGTAATAAATATTAATAAATATATTGGAAATGCCAACAATTTTTGCACGTTGAGCAATATGACGATTTCC
Organism: Dolichospermum planctonicum; assembly: GCF_005402965.1. Taxonomy (GTDB): domain Bacteria; phylum Cyanobacteriota; class Cyanobacteriia; order Cyanobacteriales; family Nostocaceae; genus Dolichospermum; species Dolichospermum planctonicum. Next base: position 3,781 of record NZ_BJCF01000038.1, on the reverse strand, counting down.
ATGTTGAGAAAAAGTCACAATATTAGTATCGAGAATATATCGGCTCACGCTGTTTGATTTTCCTCTAAATAAGATTCATAAGCAGCTATTTCTGCATCTAATTCACGGCGGTTTGCAGCTATATCTTCTACAAAATCATCAAAAAGTGGATCATCTTTAAAAATACCATCAAACTGAACAAAAGGATTAGAATTTTCAATATCTTCTGAGTGAGATACAGTCATCCAAATTAGAAAAAGCCTTGATTTGTAGGTTGGGTTGAAGCATGAAACTCAACAAATGCGTTGGGTTGCGCTGTCGCTTAACCCAACCTACAGAAAATGGACAAGGTATTGATTCTAGCATACTTACTTACTGGGGAAAAAATCAGTCAATTATCAATTTAAGTCTATTTCGTATATATTAGTAGATATTTAATCATAAACCTATCTACCACTGCATAAACATGAATCAGATATGTTGTCTCAACCCGGAATGTAATCACCCATCAGTTCCCCAACATACCAAATTTTGTCCTATCTGTGGAATCCCCTTAGTTATATTAAAAAACCGCTATCAACCCTTTAAACCTTTGGGTGGTGGGGGATTTGCTAGGACCTATTTGGCGGTAGATATTGACAAATTAAACGAAAAGTGCGTTATTAAACAATTTGCACCTCAAACCCAAGGAACAACAGAACTACAAAAAGCCACAGAATTATTTTTACAAGAAGCGCAACAATTACAACAACTTGGTGAATGTCCACAGATTCCGGCTTTATTAGCATACTTCAGCGACAATAACCGCCTGTATTTGGTACAACAGTTTATTGATGGTGAGAATTTATCAACAGAACTAGAACACCAGGGAATATTTAACGAGTCTAAAATTTGGCACTTATTACAGGACTTATTACCAGTTGTGCAAGCAATTCATAGCCAGGGTATTATACACCGAGATATTAAACCAGAGAATATCATACGTCGTTATAGTGACAACAAACTATTTTTAGTAGACTTTGGCGCAGTTAAGGTAGTAAAGCCACAGCAGCGGACAGCCACAGGAACAATTATAGGATCGGCTGAATATTGCGCTCCTGAACAGTCTATGGGTAAACCATTATTTATCAGTGATTTGTATAGTTTGGGTGTGACTTGTCTGCATTTATTAACAGGAATTAGTCCCTTTGATTTATATAGTCCCTTAGAAGGTGAATGGGTATGGCGAGATTACTTGAATGGGAATGTGGTTAGTGATAAATTGGGTAAGATTTTGGACAAATTAGCTCATCCTATTCCCAAGCATCGTTATCAATCTATTCCAGAAGTTATTAATGAGTTTAATTCTGTACATCAAAATATTAACCTAGTTTCTTCTCTAGCTGTTCCGCAATTACCTGTACCTAGTGGATATCAAAAATTAAAGCAATTTTTAGAAGCTGGTAAATGGAAAGAAGCAGATGAGGAAACATTCAGGATAATGTTAGCGGTAACACAACGAGAAAAAGAAGGTTGGTTAAATGAAACAAGTATTGATAATTTTCCTTGTGATGATCTCCGTACCATTGATGATTTGTGGATAAAGTACAGTAATGGGCGCTTTGGTTTTTCTGTGCAGAACCAGATTTATCAAGGTTTGGGAGGAATGAGAAAATATAATGATGAAATCTGGGCTGCCTTTGGCGATAGAGTAGGATGGAGGACAGGAAATGAGTGGTTGTATTATGAAGAGTTAACTTTTCATACATCTGCACCACAAGGACACTTGCCCGCAATTTATCCACTGAAAAAAAATGGAAAATATCGAGGTGATGTACGACGGGGGTTTTCTTTTCTGGTATCCAGACTTCAATCTAATTCAGAAGTTATTAATACTATACCAAGTTGGTATCAAAAATTAAAGCAATTTTTAGAAGCTGGTAAATGGAAAGAAGCGGATGAGGAAACATTCAGGATAATGTTAGCGGTAACACAACGAGAAAAAGAAGGTTGGTTAGATGAAACAAGTATTGATAATTTTCCCTGTGATGATCTCCGTACCATTGATGATTTGTGGATAAAGTACAGTAATGGGCGCTTTGGTTTTTCTGTTCAGAACCAGATTTATGAAGGTTTGGGAGGAACGAGAAAATATAATGATGAAATCTGGGCTGCCTTTGGCGATAGAGTAGGATGGAGGCAAGGAGAACGGAGATTGTGGTATAAGGATGTAATATTTAATATATTTGCACCACAAGGACACTTACCTGCTAGATTTTGGGATGATTGGGATGGAAAGGGTGTAGGTGGAGGAAGTAGGTCTATAGGTCGTGTCACTTTTCTTTTGTTAAGACTGGTAAACTGTAACATCTAAAGCTATAGCAATTCCCATTCAAGTCAGGTACAAGCATTAATAATTAAACACAGATAAACGCAGACAAACCCAGATAATTTTGTACTTTATTAGACTAGGCAATGCTATAACAGAGAAATAATGAATTATTGCAGGTTCTTGGTTTCCAATATTAGGGATAATAATATGCAGCTAAAAACTCATAACCATACTTATACACCTGAAGAATATTTAGAATTAGAGGAAAAAGCACTTTATAAAAGCGAATATCGCAATGGAGAAATTATACCCATGACTGGAGGAAGTGGTAATCATAATAAAATTACACTAGCCATTGCTGCTATTTTATTATATGCCCTGAGACGCAAAAAATATGAAGTTTTTATGGCAGATATGCGTTTATGGATTCCACAATTTAAAGAATATACTTATCCTGATGTAATTGTAACTGATGGTCAGGCTAGTTATACAAGTAAAAATAATACTACAGTGACTAATCCTTTATTAATTGTTGAGGTTTTATCTAAGTCTACAAAAAATTATGACCAGGGTGAGAAATTTACTTTTTATCGTTCTATTCCCCAATTTAAAGAATATGTTCTAGTGGAACAAAATCAATATCAAGTCATGCACTATAGCAAAACTAATGAGGGTGAATGGATTTTTAGAGAATATAAATCTGAAAATGATCTTGTTAAGTTACAACATCTTGATTTGGAAATTAGTTTAATTGATCTTTATCAAGATGTTAATTTTAACGATAAAGAATAATATCAAGTTCGGATAATTACTTACGATATAAAAAGTAAAATTATGGAAACCCAAGAACTAAAAGCCTTGATTAAGGAGATAGTTCAAGAAGTATTGCAAGAAGAAAGACTAACACTTTATAATACCCTATTCTCATCTAGGAATAATACAGAAAATGAAGAATGGAATCAATTTTCTCTTGAACAGGCCATGAGAGGTTTAGAAAATGATCATCTTCCCGAATACACAGAAGCGGACATTATAGAAAAATGGCAATAGTTGGTCAAATTGTTTTATTCAAATTTCCCCAAACAGACCTAAAAATTGGAAAATTACGCCCAGCGCTTCTAATTAAGCCATTAAGTAATTGAGTTTAGTCGGTATTGATTGTAATATAGAATCACTCATGTAGTTCAGGTAATATTTTTTATTCCGCGTAATTTGAAGATAAAAGATGAAGTTTTAGCTTTGTCATTCATTTCCAAGAATCAACTTAAATCCAACCTTTTATCAGGTGGATATTTGGAATATGCCGATAAATGGCATTGTACAATTTTGCATCAGCAGTAATAAATTTACAGTTTTCTCTGATGCTTAAAACCCACATTCCGCACCCCAAACTGTCACAGAGGTAAATTACGTAGAGAAAAAATTAAAGAGAGCATCAAAACAAACATATAAAGTGAAAAAAGGCATTTGAGAAACAGTAAATCACCAAAA
>NZ_BJCF01000037.1 GCF_005402965.1 Dolichospermum planctonicum | reverse complement strand
TGGCATAAGCCCCATTGGCATTGCCAAGAATGCTACTATCTAAAATCTCAATTTGCGGAAGTTGACTAAAATCACCAGATAGCCACTGTAAACGCAGAATTTCCGCACCGCTACGGTTGTATTGTGTCCCAAAAGCGGTATCAAATAAATTCCAGAAGTTGTCTAAATCGGCAAAGGTGCTGAGTTGGTTATATGTCAGCTTCAGGGCAGAGTTGAGCAAGGTATTCATGGATTTGATGATTTATGCCTATGGAAATAATGTGACACAAATACTTACAACTGTCAATCTCTATATTCATACTACAAGTTATAATCAAGTTGTAAGCTACTATGCACCTCAAGTTTATCATCCTAAAATAGTTAAAATCTTGTGGGGTGGGCATCTTGCCCGCCAGATTTATACAAATTAAATGCAGTACAGCTTAATACTTATTGAAGTAGTCGTGCAAAATAAATTGAACGAACATTTTAAAAATCCCTAAACCAATCAATTTTGGAGGAGCAAACCCCCCAAAGTTGATAGTTCCCGGTAAACTACTATAATCAGTGCTGTTGGTAGCAGATCACCTTTTTGAGTCTAAACTAACACTTGTGCTTTTTCCTCTTCCAGCTTTACCTGAGCCTCTGCTTTCAGAAACTCAGCTACTTGAGCCTCAATTTCGTCGCGCACAATTTGACGATATTCCAAGAAATGCTCAATTTGAGCGCAAACAGATAAATAGCTACTGATACCACCAGGATTATGCTTGTACATACTCCAAAGATTACGCCAGAATTGCCAACGGGTATTACGTAACACACCTTGTCGCCAGCAAATAGTTAATAACGCCCGCAATACCTTCCAATTCAAGGGTTTTTTTGCACCCTTGCCCTTTTTTGGGTAAGTAGCTTCACCTAAAATGCGGTAGTGACGGTAAGCACGATCTAAAAATCGTGATGGTTCGTATAATTCCCAAAATGCTTCTACATATTCACTAGCAATTTCTGCTAAAGGTCTTGTAGGGACAAAATTCATCAACGTAGTTTGATTAATATTTGCAGACTTACTGCGGAGTCGGTTTTCCTTTGCTAATCTATGCCATAATGCAGTATCAGGAAGGGCTTGAAGCATACTAAATAAAGCAGTGGGAATTGATGTCTGCTCTACAAATTTGACAATTCTCGCCCCAGCCCCCGACTTTTCACCATCAAAACCAATAATAAAACCTGCCATAACTCGCAGTCCAGAGCGCGTAATCTTATATACCGCCTCACTCAATGAATCCCGCGTATTTTGAAATTTTTGAGTAAAAGCGAGGCTTTCTTCGTCAGGAGTTTCAATACCCAAGAACACAGACCCGAAATTACACCTGACCATGGCATCCATCAGTTCTTGATCTTGGGCTAAATCCACGGAAGCCTCTGTCGCAAAGGAGAAAGGATACTCATGTGCAACCATCCAAGGTTGTAGTTCTTTTAAGAATAATTTAACGTTGCGTTTATTACCAATAAAGTTATCATCTACCATGAAAATACTGCGTCGCCAACCCAATTCATAAAGATAATCAAGTTCGGCGAGGAGTTGCGCTGGTGACTTGGTGCGAGGTTTGCGACCATAGAGAACAATAATATCACAAAATTCACACTGGAAGGGACAACCACGGGAAAATTGTACTGACATTTCCGCATAAGCATCAAATTCTAGCAAATCAAAGCGCGGAATGGGAGTGTTTGTGACATCTGGTTTTTCACCACCTGAGCGGAATATGCCCGAAGATTCACCACGGCTAATTGCATCTATAAATAATGGTAAGGTAATTTCTCCTTCATCCAAAATTAAATAATCTGCACCCACATCTGTGACTTCTTGGGGTAAAGCTGTTGGATAGGGTCCACCTACTGCTACACGCTTACCGCGCCCTTTTGCTTCTTGAATCTGTGCCAGTAAATCCTCTTTTTGGACAATCATTGCTGATAAAATCACTAAATCAGCCCAAGCCCATTCTGCTGCTGTAATTTGGCGAATATTCCGGTCTACTAGCTTAAAATTCCACTCTTGGGGTAAAATGGCGGCCACTGTCACCAAACCCAAAGGTGGTAACATGGCTTTGCGGTCTAGTAAAGCTAGTGTTTTTTCAAAAGACCAAAAACTTTTCGGAAACAGTGGATATATTAGTAAAACATTCATGATATTAATTGTCAACCCTGAATTTTGCTTGTAGTTTGATTTTAAACAAAGACTGAAGATAGGAAATATTGTTCACAAGAAAATCCCCGAAAGACATGGAAGCCACTTGGCTTTAGACGGTGGAGGAAGTGCCAACGGCGAATTTATTCGCCGAGCATAAGATATAATTGAACCGCAAGTAAGAACAACCATACTCTAAATTACTGCTTCTACTTTTTCGGCTGCTTGTTCTTTAACGAGTATATAGGGTTTTTCCGCACCTTGGGCTAAATACGCAGCTAATTGACTTTCGATTTCGTCGCGGACAATTTGCCGGTATTCCATAAAATGCTCAATGTGGGCGCAGGTAGAAACGTATTGTTCAACCACTTTCGGGTTATGCTTGAGAATACTAAAGAAGTGATGCCAGAATTTCCAGCGAGTTTGTCGTTTAAATCCTTGTCGCCAAATTACAATTAGTAAGGCTCTGACAACTACCCATTCTGGCATTTTTGCTGGTACTGTGTATTTAGCTGAACCTAACATCATAAAACAGCGATAGGTGCGGTCTAAATAGGCAACTGGGTCATATAAAGCACAGAAAGCCTCCACATATTCCCTAGCTAATTCTTCTAAAGGACGGGTAGGAATGAAGTTCATCAATGTGGTTTGATTGATGTTCCCATCTTGATTTTCCCGTAATCTTCCTTCTTTTTTCAACCGATGCCACAATGCAGTGTTGGGTAATGCTTGTAACATAGCAAAGGTTGTAGAAGGGATGGCTGCTAATTCAGCGAAGCGGACAATGCGATCGCCTGCACCGGACTTTTCACCATCAAAGCCAATAATAAACCCAGCCATGGGTCGCAAACCTGCTTTAATAATAGTTTCTACAGATTCAGCTAAGGAACTGCGAGTATTTTGGAACTTCTTAGTTAGTTGTAAACTATCTTCATCTGGGGTTTCAATACCCAAAAATACCGCTTTAAAACCACAATCTACCATCAATTCCATCATTTCGGCATCTTGTGCCAAATCAATGGAAGCTTCTGTGTCAAAATTGAAAGGATATTGATGTTGTTCCATCCAAACTTTTAACTCTTTGAGCAACAATTTTACATTACGTTTGTTGCCAATAAAGTTATCATCTACCATGAAAACACCCCGCCGCCAACCCAACTTATAGAGATAATCTAACTCGGCTAAAAGTTGTGCAGGGGTTTTAGTTCTCGGTTTGCGTCCATATAAAACAATGATGTCGCAAAATTCGCACTGGAAGGGACAACCCCGGGAAAACTGCACCGACATCATATCATAGGCGCTGAAATCTAATAAATCAAAACGGGGAATGGGTGTAGTTGTGACATCAGGCTTTTCTGTAGCCCGGAAAACTCCAGATTTTTCTCCCCGTTGTACCGCTTCCACAAACATGGGTAAAGTAATTTCTCCCTCGTCGAGAATGAGGAAATCTGCCCCTGCTGCTTCCACTTCATGGGGTGTGGAGGTGGGATAAGGACCACCTAAAGCTACCAACTTACCGCGTTTTTTCGCTTCTCGAATTTGTGCCAATAAGTCTTGTTTTTGAACAATCATGGCAGAAAAAATCACCATATCTGCCCATGCCCACTCTTCCTCTGTGGCAGCGCGAATGTTACGATCTACAAGTTTAAATTCCCATTCTTGGGGTAAAATTGCCGCTACCGTTACTAAACCCAAAGGTGGTAATAACACCTTTCTGTCAACCAGCGCCAGAATTTTCTCATAAGACCAAAAGGTTTTTGGAAATATTGGATAAACTAGCAAAACACGCATAGTATCACCCCTCACGATTTATTTGTGATCTAACTGTAACTAAAATTCAGACTAATTGACTTTTTTCTGAATTTGCCTTGAGGATTAAATTTTCCTTTCAAAATTGAATATTTTTAGCTATACTTCATCTATCGTCAAAGCTCAGGTGTTTTGTTATGCTACAATTCAAAAATAGAACAAAAACAGGGTTTAGTTTTATTTATGAAGGTTTTATGTGTTCACCATAAAGGTGGCGTTGGCAAGACAACAACAGCAATTCATGTGACTGGAGTATTTGTTGGCAATGGTTTTAAAACTCTTCTTATTGATGGAGACTCACAAGCGGACAGTTTTAAGTTCTTCAGCGAAGGATCATTGCCCAAACCTAAAGGTGAGCATCTTACACTTCAAGAAGGTATGCTCACTGTTGTAAGTGAGCGAGATGATAAAAATCCAACTCGTTTGGCAACAAGTATAGGGAAGGTTGCGAATGATAAGTCATTCGAGCATATAGTTGTTGATATTGCTACAGACTTACCTAACATCTTCAATATTCTCTTTGAAGTTAAACCAGATTTGGTTTTGCTAGGAGTGAAACGGGATGATATTGGTTCTTTTGTACACTTAAATGATATGCTCTTGGCTTTAAAGCAAGCTAGTCCTGTAATCGGTTCTCCCGTACGTGTAAAGGTGTTGCCCATTGGAGTTGAACAGGCTGATTTTAAGAAGTATGTTGACAATGACTTCAGTGATTATGAAGTGCTTAAGCCTGTTGAGTGGATTCCAATCCAAGCAGGTACAGCAGTTTTCATCAATTATGACTATTTGTGGAGCGAACCTGGTTACGAACATCTTTGGGAATACTACGAACAAGCGGTTATGGAGTAACCAAAATGGCAGAAATTCAACAACACCCTTCTACCTTACCACCTAAAAAGGTTCGAGATCCTAATCTCGCGGAGCGCAATAAAGATGAGTTAAAGCAAACGCAACATGAATATATTGCTGGAATTGCTAAGTCAGCTGCTCATGAATCACTGCGTCAAGGAACAATGCATCCTACATCGTTGCGTATTGGGAAAGACGGAAAAAGTAGGCTCTGTGAATTGGAAAAACGGTTACTCATAGAGGAGAATATTTTACTTAATATGGCACTTGCTTACGCATACACTGAGGCAAAGCAAAGAAAATTATCTGCTGAAGAGCTACGATTACGCATTGAGTCTATGCAATTAGATGAGGAGTATGTTTCTTTGAAAATTCATGAGCCAGTGCTAAATATCTTACTTGAGTGCAGTATTAAAGATGCAGATGCCCAGTTTGTTTATTTGAATGCGGGTCTTGATCTACTTTACTCTCGTCTAGTCTCAAATGATTTGCCATCTGTGATTTGGAAATAATTGCACTGTATGGATCAGTATCAGTATAATGCATATAATATTGCGTTGGGCATTATAAGAACTAGCTCAAGGCGAAAACAGGAAATAGGGCGCAATTTTGCACAAATTTTAGGTTTTAATCCTGGACCTCGTGGTCCTGATGGTGGTATAGATGGAGTGATGTTTGATGAAAATAATCGCTTAGTTTACTTTCAGAGCAAACTTAGTCACTCAGAACTCAATGTTGATCATGCCAAGCTTTTATATGCTGATATAATGTATCATCATGCAGTGGTTTGCATAATGCTCGCAGGGAAAGGATATAAGAAGACTTTTGCCAAAAGATTATTTAAGCATCCTCACATTGAAGAAGTAAATATTCATCTTTTGACTTTATTTGATGTGTTGGCAAAAACTGACGACTTTCATAAAGCGGTGCAAGATATTCCAAAACTTAGCCTGATAGAGAAGATTGACTGGAGGCAATTTCGATAATTCTGATCTTGCAATACTTAAAATTCCATAGTATAATCGCCCTTTTTGTAGAATTACATTTTAAGTACAACGACAAAATTAATTACATATTGGTTAGTTACTAATTCTTTGCCAATCAAGGATTTCAGACTATATTTTTGTGTAATTAATTTTGTCCTATTACTCATTAACGCACCTTTTTTATTTGCATGAGAGTGATATCTGCGACCAAATAAGCGATAGCGTAAGCACTGACTTGTCAGTTCGCCCCTCTACAATAAAACCAAGATTTGCAATCATTTTCCTTTTCCTGTCCATGAATATTCACCTTTAGCCTATTCTCACTCGCCTAAAAAAAGAACTTTATGACCTGTATGGCGATCGCTTGCAACACCTTACCCTCTTTGGTTCTCAAGCCCGTGGTGATGCAGAACCCGGATCAGATATAGATGTGTTGGTGGTGCTGAAGTCTCCTGTTAACCCCGGTGAAGAAATCAAACGCACAGGTAAAGCGATCGCTGATCTTTCCCTAGATTATGATGTTGTCATTAGCTGTCTTTTCATGGATGAAACCCACTATCAAACCCGCAACGGCTCTTTGCTGCGTAATATCCGTAAAGAAGGCGTTCTTCTATGACCGACGAACAACGGGAACTCCTCCTCAAAGCCCAACAGAGTTGAGAAGCTGCAAAACTCCTACTTGCCAACAACTCCCCAGACTACGCCATGTTCTACATTGCAGAAGCATTTTTAGAAGGTAAGGGACTTTCATTTTCCAAACATTCAGCCGTTATTGCTGCGTGGTTTATTCTTTCTTAACCTCTGCCTTTTTGATTTGCATCAGGGCGATCGCTGTGGTGAGGAAAGCGATTACCATGAGATAAACTAGAGGAGAGCGATCGCAATTTTCTTTTAAATAGTCAGCAATAAACTACAATCCCATCAAAATTTTTAGTCTGTCTTCCACTTCTGCTAGTGTCCCTGAAGACACATTTCCCCAGCACTTATCCAGACGTTCCACAGAGATTGATCTAACGTCTTCACATTTAATAAAACTTTGGGTTTTCATCCCTCCCTCTGGAGAGTTAATTTTTACGTGAAAGGGGATTCCTTTATCTTTCGATGTAATCGGTAACACAACTACTAAACCAGATGCACCTTGATTAAATAGATCCACTGAAATAATTAAACAAGGGCGTTTACCAGCTTGTTCATGTCCGCGCACAGGATTAAGGTCTACTAGCCATATCTCCCCTCTAGCGATTTGTGCCACTAACCTTCAACCCCGTCCGCTATAGTTTGCTCCCATAACTGTCTCTCAGAAACCTCCTCTTGCCACAGTGTTTCATTCTGCCTTAAAACAGTAAAAGCTTCATTGGCTCGTGTCAGAAACAAAGACCTGCGATAATTCTCAATAGCTCGATCTAAAACTGATTGAATTGTCTCACCAGAGTCCTCTACCATTGTTAGTAGAGTTTTATGTGTGGTTTCACTGATACTAACTTTTAGCTCAGGCATGACTTGTTCTCATAACTCACTAACCAATTATTATAGCAGTTGCCAGGGCGATACCTTCGGTAAGCTTCGCTAACGCATGAGATAAACGCAAATAAGCGCAGATAAAAAGGGATGTGTTGAGTTTAAATTAGGACTTAGGCACAGGTTACTAAAAACGAACCACGCCAGAACACAGAGATCACAGAGGAATGAGAGTTTGAGAGGGTTTTTGCGTAAGTCCTATTATAATTAATCGCCTTCATCTTTCTGTGCAGCCGCACATAAATTCGGTCTGAGAATATTGCCAGGAAAATTTATGAACTTCTATGATAAGCTAAATGGAGCGATCGCCCAAAATCAAAGTTTACTGTTTATAGGACTAGCTCCTTATCCAGAAATGCTCCCTGAGTGATATTCCCAGAAATCACATCCCAATACTATGATTGTCTCGACGTTCAAAAATAAAGCTTAGTAATTTTTATCACCAATCAAAGCAGGAACAAAGTTCTAAATGAATGCCATACGTTTTCATTATTCCTTAGTTAATAAAAAAATTCCTATCCTTGTTGATAGCAATGATCTTAATTATTATTTTCAAGAGCAAGGATATCAAACTATTTTATTTGATGATTACGATTTTGCTAGTCAACAATTAGCATTTGCTGTAATTTCAGATTATAGATATCATGATCGACTTATACAGCTATCTCATAATTCCAAAAGTACGATTATCCATCTACTAGCAGTTAGGTATGATATAAATCCTCAAATTCTCGCTTATTCATTCGAGCAACTTCTCTCTTGTGATCTAACACAAGTATTAGAGTTAAGAGCTAACACTTATGAGCAAATTGCTGAAGTGGAAGATGAATTATATTTATCTGATCAGAGAGGGACTAAATTAAAGTGCTTATTGTCAGAAAGTTTAGAAGTTATAAATACTGAAGATGAGTTAGAACCAGGATCGTTTTACTCCATTTCTGAAATGCTAGAAAGCGGAATAGTCAATATTCAAAGTGATAAATCAAGTTTTTCACTAGATGGAACTTTCTTTTTTGATGGCATAATTTACGCTTGTGCAAACCCACAAGTGAGAGAACGTCACCAGGATGCTTTGACATATTTACTTGAGAAGGTCAATTCAAGTCAAGAAAAATATATTCATATCGAAGATAATACTATAACTCATCTCATTTTAGATGGTAGGGATGAAACTTCCATATTACTGGAAATGGATTATGGTTTAGAACGTAACTTGAGTTTTACTGAGATAGGCTTTGGCTGTAACAAAAATATTGAAAAAAATCTGAATTGGCAGATAAACTCCATTATGAATCAAGGAGTATATGGAACGCATATAGGAATAGGTATGGCACAGAAATCTCCCTATATTGATTTTATTTCTCAAAGTATAAAGATTATTTAATGCCGGGAGAGGGTTGGGGAAGGGGTTATTGTATTTTTTTGTGCTACGCATCTTTGCAAAACATCCTTTTTTTTTGACTGTAGCTCTAAACCCTGAAACTTTAGTTTCTTGTCTGTTCCCTGTTCCCTGCTCCCTGTTCCCTTTTTTGTAAAAGTTGTGTCAATTTTTATTCTTTTGTCTCAAACATGGGATCGAATAAGACAACACCATGAAGATAAGGAAACATGGCCTGTGTCGGAAGACGATCTTGGTTTTTTGCAAAAACATACCAAGTTTGTCTAGGACGAAACCAGGGGATGGAAATTCCCACAAGCCCAGCATCTTGTGCTAACTTTTTAATTGTCGCTGGACGAATTGTTACACATAGAGGATATTCCCAACCATCTCCTTCCATGTCAGAATCCCCCTCCATAAAAGTAGCAACGATAAGACCATCAGGTTTCAAATGTTGAGCAAAGTTTTGTAAACAAAGACTTACTAAATTAGTCCTAGTATGAGTTAATACGGACTGTGCGAGGATAAAATCAAAATCGCTTTCAAATTCAGCTAAAGAGAACTTATCGTTATAACTAAAACACGGTTTTTTGATGCGAAGGAGATCCTCTCCAACTTGGAACTTTATAGCATCCTCGATTAACCACTTGTTGGGTTCTACCCCGTAATAACAACCTTCATCAAGGTAAGGTAGAAAAAGCCGACCTGCACGGAGCGAACCACAGCCAAAATCAAGCAATTTATGCTGAGATCGGAGACCTAATGTACAAAGCAACCGAAATTGAGACGCTCCCATGAAATCGTACTCTTTTGCTGGTCCTACATAATCATTGTAGTTTTCTCCAGCAGTTATTTTTAGATTCGCCATTGATATTTTTAAATTAATAAAGGTATTCTGCTAGGATAGCAGGCTACGAGTTGATCATATCCAAGTAATTTCAGGAATCAAACCGGATATTTATATGATGATTAATACGCTTTTTGTCATCAGCTTATTCTATTAATAATTTACCAGTAATAGTCATACCCAAACGCTGAAGATAATTGGCAAATAAACCATAAAAGTCAATGCTTATAGGCTGAATATTAGTCACGAGAAGGCAGAGCTTGTTAGAATAACGAGATAATACAAGTTATATTCATTGGCATAGTTGTATTGTGCAAGCGGACTGTGATATAAAGGTTTTTTTGACTTAAAAACTGCAAATTAAACGTTAATTATCTAATCCATCTTTATTTATTAAAAAATGTAAATATTTTGGACATTGATCTTGTTAAATCAAACTGATGCTGATATGGTGATATCAACGAGTTAAAAAACAACTCGCAAATTAGTAGCTAAAATTGCAAATTTTCAGGAGCAACTAAAATGAACGCTAAGAAAACACAAAAACGTAAACTTGAACAAGTTAACAAAGAAACCCGCAGCAATCTGGGCAATGTTTACTGGTAATAATTTGCTGAATATTACTTAGTAATGTAAGTATTTACAGGTTCTAAGACTAGTCTAAGCACTTGGACAACAATTCTAAGAATTGTTGTCCAAACTTATTAACTTTTCACACTTAATTAAGATATCTTGAAGACAATAAAGTTTTGTAATTCGTTAAATAAATATGCACATCTTAGAGTTTTATCAAGCTTTTCTTCAAAGACAGATGCCAATTATTGTTGATAGTAATGAAATTCATACTTACTCTCAGGAGCAAGGATATAAAACTATTTTTTTTGATGATTATGACTTTAAGAGTAAACAAACAGCCTTTTTAATCTTTTCAGATTATAGCTACTATTACAAACTTAAACAACTCTGGCATGATTCTCAAAGTACCATAGTACATTTACCAGCAGTAAAATTTGATGGGAGCTTACCTGTAATTGAATATTCTTTTAATCAGCTATTATCAGGTGATATTGAACAAGCATTAGCAATTCGAGATATTTTATATGATAAAATAGCTGAAAGTGAAAGTGAGTTATATTTATCAGACTCAAGAGGAAGCAAGCTCAAATGCTCTTTAGGTGAGAATATAGAAATAGCTAATGCTGATGTGGAACTGGAGTCAGGATGGTTTTACTCTGTGGCTGAGTTCTGGGAAAGTTCAGTAGTGAATACAAAAGCAAATAAATCCAGCTTTTCTGTAGATGGAACTTTCTATTTTGATGGCATATTAACCCAGACTACAACTCAAGAAACAAAAGATTATAATTGCCAGCCTTTGCAATATATTACAGATAGGGTGAAATTAAGTCAAGAAAAATATCTAGAAATAGAAGATAATGCCATAACTCATCTGATCATAGATGGTCAAGATGAGACTGCTGCATTATTAGATATGACTTACAACTTAGAAAGAGGTTTAAATCTGACAGAAATAGCCTTTGGTGCTAATAAAAAGATTGAGGAAACAATTGATTGGTCAATAAATTCAGTTGTTAACGAAGGCATATATGGAACTCATGTAGGGATAGGAATGGCACAAAAAGCTCCCCATATTGACTTTATTTCTCAGGCTTTAAAGTGGGTTTAATTACTGAGGATTTACTATTATGGCAGATATTGCTTTCTTTGATCTTCCTAGTTATACCCGGATTGATACAACTCTAGGTTTAATTCAAGAACTCGCTGATAGAGGAGAAAAAATAGATTATTATTACTTCGATGAATTTCGAGATAAAATTGAATCAGCAGGTGCTAGATTTCAACCACTGCCTAGCATGAAACCTCCAGATTCAGATCCAACACTGCAATCGCGGTTGATAGAATATTGCTTAGATGCTGTACCAATTTTATTAGAAAATTTAAAAGTCAACCGCCCCAAATTAATTGTTTTTCATGCTAAATGCTTATGGGCTGCTATCTGTGCGGATTTACTGAATATATCTAGCGTTTGCTTCCATACCAATTTTCTTCTACCACCTCATTTTTTGCCCCCGTTACCATTGTTATTAGCAGCCTACCCAATTAATGATATTGTTAAACATTTACAAAGATTTTACCGACATCAACGACTTTGGCAGCAATTAACCCAAAAGTATGCAATAAAGACGATTACCAAAAAAGATGTATTTCAACTACAACCAAATTCTATGAATTTGCGAGGTGATTTAAATATTGTTTATACATCGGAAATGTTTCAGATCCAGCGTTCATATTTCGATGCCAGTTATATTTTTACAGGACCTTGCTACAGTGAGAGAGCAGTTGATTCTCAATTTCCTTTATTAAAGAGTGCAGAAAAACCAATTATTTATATTTCACTAGGATCGGTGACATTATATAATTCTAAAACCTTTTTTTATCAACAATGTTTACAAGCTTTTGCAAATAGTGAGTATACGGTGGTAATGTCTGTGGGGAAATTTATAGATATTGCTGAATTGGGAAACATTCCCCCTAATTTTATTGTCAGTAACTATGTACCTCAGATGCAAGTGCTTCAACAAGCTAGTGTTTTTATTACTCATGGGGGAACTAATAGCACTTGGGAGGCATTAATTCACAAAGTACCACTGGTTGTATTTCCCCAAGGAGGCGATCAATACTTAGTAGCTAATCGTGTAGAAGAATTAAATATCGGAGTATGGGTAAAACAGAAAAATATTGCTCCATTGAAATTGCGATCGCTTGTTGAACAGATTATCAAAGATGAAAAAATTCGTAGTAACGTTGATCTATTAAGTGATTCTTTGATAACATCAGGTGGCACGCAAAAAGCAGTAGATAAAATTTTAGAATTTAAACAGAGGAACAGCATTTCTCATGTTTGGCAATAGCACAAATTTTATTATCTGCATTAACTAAGTAAATTATAATTAACAGCAAAATGAAACTGACAACAGAAGCAATAAAAAGTTATGAAGAACAAGGATTTTTGTTCATTCCAGAGTGTTTTAGCCGTGAGGAAATATCAGTAATTTGTGATCAAATTCCCAATGTCATGGACGATGAAGCAGTTGGTCGTGTTTTAGAAGATGATCAAAAAACCTTACGCACTCTCTATGGAGTTCATCTCAATAACAAAATTTTCCGAGATTTAGTCCGCCACCCTCGTCTATTGGCAGTTGCACAACAACTTTTTGCGAGTGACTTGTACGTTTTCCGTAGCAAAATCGTGATGAAGCCAGCTTTTACGGGAGGAATGTGGGGATGGCATCAAGACTCTGCATTTGCACAGTATTACGAACAAATTCCCTCACCAAAAGGAGGAAATGCCATCCTTTTCTTAGATGAAGTCAATGAATTCAATGGACCAGTATATTACATACCAGGTTCTCATCAACAGGGAATACTCGAAGCGGCAAATTCTGCTTCAACTACTAACTCATCCTTAGCGATCGCTCCAGAAACAATTGCAAAATTTGCATTTCAGCAAGGAATTGTCGCACCGAAAGGTCTAGCAGGGTCGGTTTTGTTCGTACATTATGATACATTACATGGTTCCGTCGCCAACATTTCTCCCTGGGACCGCCGGAACTTTGTGATCACCTATAGCAGTATTGAGAACAGCGCCCTTCCCAACAAACAAAGACCAGCCTTCCTATCAAATCCTGATCTCACGCCATTAATAGCTCTTAGTCAAGACGAACTTGATCGCATATTTACTCAACAATAACCTTACATTAACAACAATTTATACAAAAAATACAGTTATGGGTATCACTTGGAGTCGAGTTGTAATGAACCGGGAAACGGCGAAGCTACTAGAGAATTTGCCGTTTTCAAAATGGCGAGTATTAGAAGTTTCAGGCAAGACTTGGGAAACTTTTGGGTTTCAAGAGTATGAAAATATCCACTATCCAGAATATGATATTTGTTCTACACCCTTGCCAAAAAAGTTTGATTTAATTATTGCAGAACAAGTTTTTGAGCATCTATTGTATCCCTATCGAGCCGGTCGCAATATTATTTCCATGCTTTCCCCAGGGGGGTATTTTCTCATCTCCGTTCCTTTTTTGGTAAAAATTCATAACTACCCTATAGATTGCACACGCTGGACGGAAACTGGACTCAAATACTTTCTCCATGAATGCGGATTTCCTCTAGATCACATTCAAACTGGCTCTTGGGGAAATCGCCAATGTATTATTGCTAACTTCTCTCAATGGGTCGAGTATGATCCTGTTTCTCATTCCCTAGATCAGGAAGCAGAATTTCCTTACCACGTCTGGGCATTAGCGCATTTACAGCAAGCTCAGCTTGAGTGAGGTACACCTTATGCGGGCATCTTGCCCGCACCACAAGAGTTTTATCATTAATATCTGGACTTCATAATACCGGGAACTGCTGTATAACATGAGGCTAGAATAAATATAGCAGTTGCTAGATAGATAAGAATTTACTGACAATATTGCCAAGATATTAACAATTCAGAACGATGAATTTTACAATCCCTCAAGAATATAACTTCCTATCTCGCTTTTACCGACTGGCATTTACGAATATTCTCTCTAGTATTGTTGTGCCGCTATCGGGTTTAATAGACTTAGCCTACTTGGGACATTTACCTGATATCCGTTACCTAGCGGGAGTTTCTTTAGCCACAATTCTTTTTAGCTACTTATACCGAGTTTTAAATTTTTTACGCTCTTCCAGCAATGGCATGACAGCACAAGCTGTAGGAACAGATGATCCAGAAGCCATACTATTAGTTTTACTGCGGAATGGTCTGATTGCTTTGGGGATAGGTACACTTATCCTGATTCTTCAGTACCCTTTACAACAAGTAGGGTTTACCTTCCTAGTGGGTGCAACAGAGGTAAAGGATGCAGGTCTTGACTATTTTCAGGCTCGTATTTGGGGCGCACCTGCGGTTTTACTTAACTTTGTCCTAGTTGGTTGGTTTTTTGGCCGAGAACTTAATATTTTTGTGGTGCTGATATCTGTAGTAGAAAGCCTAACTAATGTAGTGCTGGACTACTTATTTATTATTCGCTGGGGTTGGGCTAGTACAGGGGCTGGTTTAACTACAGCCATTAGCCAGTATGTGGCATTATTTATAGGTTTAATTATAGTTTGCTTCCACATTGATTGGTCAATTGTATCAGGTGTCATCCCAAAAGTCTTGGATTGGTCAGCTATTAAAGCTACCTTTAAGCTAAATGGAGATATGTTAGTGAGGAGTTTGGCCGTGGTCTCTACCTTTGCCATTTTTACTGAACTCAGTTCGGCAATGGGAACAGAGATACTAGCGGAAAATAGTGTTCTTATTCAAGCGGCAGCTTTTAATATGTTTGTTGTTCAAGGAGTGGGATTTGCCACCCAAAGCCTCACGGGAAACTTTAAGGGACAAGGTACATTACAGCAGCTACAACCATTACTAACTGTTAGTCTACTCACTAGCTTATTACTTTCAATTCCCATTGCTATCTTATATATTCTCTTTCCAGAAACTATCTTTGGACTATTAACCAACCACACTGAAGTAACTGCAAACATTTCTGACTATGTGAGATGGTTGTTACCATTTCAGGGGTTTTTTGCAGTTAATGTGATTCTGGAAGGATTCTTTGGAGGTTTAACCGCCGGAAGAACGTTACGTAATTCTGCCGTTATTTCCTTTGCAGGAGGTTTCATGCCTATAGCTATAACAGGCTGGTATTTTCACAGTAACCATCTTTTATGGTTAGCAATGATATTATTTTCAATAACCGCTATTGTGGTTTTTTCATTTAAACTATTAGATACATTTACAAGTGAGATAAAAATTCCTACCGTTTCTCCTACAACTACTGAATTAAGTTAGCTCAAAGGATAATCATAGCTCGTCAACCACGAAAATTTACTGCCTTAGAAGATGTAGATAAAATACCGGCAATTAGTGCTAGAATTTTATAAATTTATAAAATTTTAGCAAATGGGAAGGAATGATAACATTGACCGCAGATGAACACAGATAAATACAGATAAATGCAGATAGTCATGTTACCATTGATGGTAGAAAAATTGCATATCAAATTGCACGACAGTTTGGTATTTTGGTGAATGCTTTAAGGTTAAATAAAATATATTGCCAGATATTGCCAGGAAAATTTATGAACTTTTATGATAAGCTAAATGGAGCGATCGCCCAAAATCAAAGTTTACTGTTTGTAGGACTAGATCCTAATCCAGAAATGCTCCCTGAGCGATATTCCCAGAAATCACATCCCAATACTATGATTGATAGTCTGTGGGAGTGGTTGGAATTTACTATCACCCAAACCAGTGATTTAGTCTGTGCTTATAAACCCACTCTGGGATTTTACGCAGCTTTAGGTATTCCAGGATGGGAATTACTACAACGAACTTTAAAAGCTATTCCTGCCCACATTCCGATTATATTAGATGCCAAACATAGCGATCTCAATACTAGTACAATTTTCGCTAAAACTGTTTTTGAAGAATGGCAGATTGATGCAATTACGTTGAGTCCTTATGCGGGACAGGATCACGTAGCCCCCTTTTTAGTTTATCCCGATAAAGCCGTTTTTATTTTGTGTACAACTTCCAATCCAGGTGCTGTGATTTTGCAGCAATATCCCACAGCGGAATCACCTTTTTATTTACAAGTAGTCAAGGAAGCAAAAAATTGGGGAACACCTGAACAACTGGGTTTAGAAGTAGGAACTATTCAGCCAGACATTTTAGCAAAAATTCGCAAAGAAGCACCGGAAAGAGTAATTTTAGCCCGCAGTATTTGGTCTGAAGGTGGTAATCTGAAAAACTTACTATCAGCGGGATTAAATTATAATAGTGATGGTTTACTTCTTCCCGTTTCCCAAGATATGTTAGGAAGCGAAAATCTATCTACACAACTGCAATCTTTAAGGGCGGAAATTAATCATCTCAGAACTGAAATTTCCCAGGAAAACTCTGTTTGTTCTGTCTGGTTTCCTGATGTTTGTTTGTTAAATCAACACCCACTTTTAGATTTGATTTTACAACTTTATGACATTGGTTGTATTATGTTTGGGGAGTTTGTCCAAGCTTCTGGAGCTACTTTTCCCTATTATATAGACCTACGCAAAATCATTTCCAATCCCCAAATATTTCATCAAATAGTGATTGCTTATGCAGAGATTCTCAAAGACTTAACTTATGATAGAATAGCGGGTATTCCCTATGGTTCTTTACCTACTGCTACTGGATTATCATTACATCTAAATTCCCCGATGATTTTCCCCCGCAAAGAAGTAAAAGCACACGGGACGCGCAAGGTAATTGAGGGTAATTTTAATCCTGGAGAAGTTGTTGTAGTTGTTGACGATATTTTGATCAGTGGTAAAAGCGTCATGGAAGGAGCAGAAAAGTTAAAATATGCGGGATTAAATGTCAATGATATTGTGGTATTCATGGATCATGAGCAAGGGGTAAAAGACAGGTTGCGAGAAAATGGCTATCAAGCACACGCGGTTTTAACAATTTCTGAAATTACAGAAACTTTATATGCAGCAGGCCGTATTACTGAGGAGCAATTTAAAACTTTAGTAGAAACAAATTAGACATTTCTGAAGCCCTATTCTGGCCTAAGTCTTGGGTAATAATGATCAGAAAAATAGGGTAGCTAAATCCGCACTGAATTAATTTACGCAATAAATGTATAATTTAATTTAAGTGCGAAAATTTTTTTAAAGGGTAATGAGGTTGACTTTTGCCGGCGAATGTGGTATTTTTATAATGGGAGGCTATGGTTTAAATAAAATTTTGCTTACACTCGATTATATTAATATGACTATCATAGCACAACGAAATCCCAACCAACCCCAAAAATAAAAATTTTTTTTCAAAAAAACTTAGAAAAAATCATTTAAATGATAATTTAAACTTATAACACACATTCCGCTACTTTGGTAACGATGCGTTTTTGTTCATTGAGGGGTGGGAGAGGGAAAAGATAATTTTTTACTGTTGATGTAGCTAATTCTATTTGTTTTGTTGAACCAGAAGATTTTGCTTCTATTTCGCTTTGTACAAAATCACTAGCTATCTAAAAATATATAAACTTAGATTCAATCAAAATAGGACGAATAACAGTTACATGAGAATCTGCAACTACTTTTTTGTAAATATTTTCTTCATGAATATAAATACAAACACGCCCTAAAGTTCCTGTTCCTGTTGAGTTTAAAAGTAAATCTCCTGTTTCTAAAAATCTTTCATCAGAATATTTTTCAACGCTTTCAGGACAAATAAATTTAGCTTTTTGAAGCTCAATTGACTAATACGCTGGGCATCACCATCTACACCCGCATCTTTACGCATGATATCCTGAATAGTTTTAATTGTGGTACTGATTGACATATTTAATAAACTATGTTTGGTACTGTGACTAATATTATACTAAGTCGTCATCTAAAGATGATTAAAAATTTTATCCTATTTTGGCAACCAAATCACCATTTTCATTAATTAAAGCCTGACGCATTCTTTCCGCGTGGTCTATATCTTCACAGAAAACAATGGTTTTATCAAATCGGTTGGTAGCTTTGAGAAATTCGGTAATTTTTTTCGCCACTAAAATATCTCGATTTTCTAATATTAATGTGCGGTTAATGTCTTTTTGGCTGTAAAGTTTATCTGCAATTAATCGCTGATATTTATCTAATTCTCCTGGTGCTGGTTGCCAGCCTTCTAAGTCTTTATCAATGTCAATTCTGACAACTTTATAAGGGGCTAAAAATCCATCTTCTATGCCCTGTTTCAGAGAATAAGTATAAATGGGTTGGCCAAAATAATCTATATTGGAAACCTCTTTAGTTTCCTTGGGTGTAGCTGTTAAACCGATTTGCGTAGCAGCAGAAAAATATTCTAAAATTTCCCGCCATGCAGAATCATCAGCCGCGCTACCACGATGACATTCATCAATGATAATTAAATCAAAGAATCCCCTAGAGAATTGTTTATAGATATTTTTAGATTCCTCTGTTCTTGATACACCTTGATAAAGGGCTAAATAAATTTCATAGGCTGTATCTACCTGACGTTTAATGATTTTCGTCATGGGAGAACCAAAGGGTTTAAAATCATTGGTTTTAGTTTGGTCTATGAGAATATTTCTATCTGCTAAAAATAAGATTTTGTTTTTAGTTTTAGATCTCCATAACCGCCAAATAATTTGAAAAGCTGTGAAGGTTTTCTCCGTACCTGTAGCCATAACTAATAATATCCTGTTTTCACCTTGAGCGATCGCTTCTACAGTTTTATTAATAGCAGTTGATAATAACGGGGTGATTTACCACTACCATCATCATAATAACTTTGGTTAACAATAGGCTGTAATTGATCATCAATATTTCGCCATTGACAGTAACGTTGCCATAATTCTTGAGGGGTGGGAAATTTATCTAAAGGAATTTCTCTTTCTATGATTCCTGATGTTACAGTTCTATCATGTTCTAAAAATGCGTCACCATTGGAACTGTAAACGAAAGGTATATCTAACATTTCTGCATAATTAAGCGCTTGCTGCATTCCACTTCCCACACTGTGGTTATTATCTTTCGCTTCAATGACAGCAATTTGGATATTAGGTTTGTAATAAAGAATATAATCAGCGCGTTTACTTTCACCCCTATGGACCATTTTCCCCCTTACATAAATCTGTCCTGCGGTAAAAGTGACTTCTTCACGGATTTGGGTGTGTAAATCCCACCCTGCGGTTTGTACTATGGCAGGAGTAATGTATTTAGTACAGATGTCGCGCTCACTGAGGGCTTTCTTGTCAAAGTCCATAAAATTGATTATTGTGATGTCTTCAGCACATATATTACCTATTGTATCAGTAACCGCAATTTTGACAATCACTTCCCCTGACATTTAAAAAAAATTGTCTTGAGATTGTAAATTTTTGTAAAATTGATGTCTTTAAAACTAGAAATATGCCTACTAGATAGCTAAACTAACAAAAAGTGCATCTGTACTGTTAACGATCAAAATTGTCAATGTGGCACAATAGCTTGAATGATTCCAGTTCAACTTATCATTAAAAACTTTCTCAGTTACCGTGATGCAGCTTTAGATTTTAGCGGTTTGCATACGGCGTGTATTTGTGGTTCTAATGGTGCGGGAAAATCTTCTCTTTTAGAAGCTATCACTTGGGCAATTTGGGGTGAAAGCCGTGCTAATGTTGAAGATGATGTAATTCATGCTGGTGCAAAAGAAGTCCGAATTGATTTCACTTTCCAAAGTGGTCAGCAAACTTATCGGGTAATTCGCAACCGGGTCAGGGGTGGAACTAGCATTTTAGAATTTCAAATTGAAACTCCTGCGGGGTTTCGTCCTTTGACGGGTAAGGGTTTAAAAGCCACTCAGGATGTAATTCTCGAACATATTAAGTTAGATTATGAGACTTTTATTAATTCTGCTTATTTGCGTCAAGGGAAAGCCGACGAGTTTATGCTCAAACGTCCCACCGAACGTAAGGAAATTTTAGCGGAATTATTAAAATTAAATCAGTATGATGAGTTAGAAGAACGAGCCAAGGACAATTCTAAACTTTTCAAGGGACGAGGGGAGGAATTAGAACGTTCTTTGGAAAACATCAAAATTCAACTCCAAGAACGAGAAACAACGGAAAACCAACGGGCTGAGTTAGAAGCGCAACTACAGGATTTACAACAGGTACAAACTTTTGAGAATAACCAATTACAAAGTTTACAGGTTATTCAACATCAAAGACAAAATTGGGAACAACAATTAAATTTTGTGCGCCAACGATATGATAATTTTAGCCAAGATAGCGATCGCTTAAAACAAGAACAATTATCTGTTAAATCCCAATTAACAGAATTAGAAAAGATTTTAAGTCAACAAAATGATATTCAAGCCGGTTATACTCAATATCAAAATTTGCGATCCCAAGAAGAAATTTTTGCGGCCAAATTTGAACAACATACCCGCGCTACCAATTCAAAACAACAAAAACAACAACAGCTATATAAACAAATTCAAGATTTAGAACGCCAATTGCAAAAAGCTGAAGCAGAATTAGCAGCTTTGGAACAGCAAGAACTAGAAATTGTCCAAACTCTGAGTAAATCTGGAGATATAGAAACAGCTTTATTACAATTAAATAACGCCCGTCAGCATTTAGCTAATTTAGATCAATTGCAAATGCAAGTAACACCATTATTACAACAAAGGGCAAGTTTGCAAACTCAATTAGATCGGGATCATGCTACTTTAGTAGCACGGTTGGAGCAAATGCAAGCTGCGGAAAAGAAATTAGAAAATCAATATCATCGTCAACCCCAAATAGAAAAAGCAATAACAGAGGTAGAAACGAAAATTGAAGAACTAGATAAAAAGCGAGTTTATCTGCAAAGAGTCAAGGAAAAAGGACAGGAAAGACGACATTTTTTTGAACGTTTACAAGCTCACCAAAGAGATTATGAAAAGTTATTAGCAGAACTAGAACAAAAACTGCAAATGTTACAAAATCCCGATGCTACTTGTCCTTTATGTGAACGTCCTTTAAATGAACATCATTGGAGTCGAGTTGTTGAAAAAACTCAATCAGAATATGAAGATACCCAAGGACAATTTTGGGTAGTACGGGAACAAATTGCGGTTTCAGATCGGGAAATTCAGGTACTCAGACAAGAATATCGGGAAATAGACCAAAAGTTATCTGGTTATGATTTATTGCGGGAACAACGGGGACAATTAGCAGCACAGTTACAAGCTATAATGGATGTCCAACAACAATTAATACAAGTTATTTCCGAAAAAGAACAGTTAGAAATTTGCTTACAAACTGGTGATTATGCACCGGAAAAACAAGCAGAAATTCAAGAATTAGATCAATATATTCAACAACTTAATTATAGTGAACAAGATCACGCCCTCGCTCGGAATGAGGTAGAAAGATTGCGCTGGGCAGAAATTAAACAAGGAGAAATTAAAGAAGCAATAAAAAGGCAGAAAAAACTAGCAGCTAGAAAACCAGAATTGACAGCAAATATTACTCAATTAAAATTGCAAATTCAACAGGAACAAACTGATTCTGATTGTGCGAGAGAAATCGCTAGTCTAGAACAGCAAATTGCGGAAATTGGCTATAGTTCAGAACAGCATAATTATCTGCGTCAAGGTGTGCGTCAAGGGCAAAGTTGGCAGTTACGTCATCAACAATTATTATCGGCACAGGAGCAATATCCCCAACTAAGAAATAAATGGCAAGATTTAGGAGATTCATTAGCAAGAGTTGGTAAAGAAAGAGAAATATTAACTCAACAAATTG
The DNA here is from genome assembly GCF_005402965.1 of Dolichospermum planctonicum. Lineage (GTDB taxonomy): Bacteria > Cyanobacteriota > Cyanobacteriia > Cyanobacteriales > Nostocaceae > Dolichospermum > Dolichospermum planctonicum. The sequence continues at coordinate 26,231 of NZ_BJCF01000037.1, read as the reverse complement.
ATGATATTGTCAAACAATTAACTGACAGTGCTAACCCTACAGCCCAAATTAATAATTTAGAACAGCAAATAGCAAATCGCAGACGAGAACTAGATCATAAAATCTCTCATTTGGGACAATTAAAACAAATGTCGCTGCAATTAGAAACTTTACAAAATCAATATGAACAAGAAAGAGAACAATTGCAAATTTGTAAACAGCAACAGCGTGTTTATCAAGAATTAGCTCAAGCTTTTGGCAAAAATGGGATTCAAGCTTTAATGATTGAAAATGTTTTACCCCAATTGGAAGCAGAGGCCAATCAATTACTTTCTCGATTGAGTGCGAATCAATTTCACGTCCAATTTATCACCCAAAAAGCCGGACGTAGTGGCAAATCCAGTAAGAAAAATGCTAAATTAATAGATACATTAGATATTTTAATTGCTGACGCTAGGGGAACAAGGTCTTATGAAACTTATTCGGGAGGAGAAGCTTTTAGAATTAATTTTGCTATTCGTTTAGCTTTAGCCAAATTATTGGCACAAAGAGCAGGGGCATCATTACAATTATTAGTAGTAGATGAAGGTTTTGGTACTCAAGATGGGGAAGGATGCGATCGTCTAATTGCTGCTATTAATGCCATATCATCTGATTTTGCCTGTATCTTAACTGTAACTCATATGCCCCACTTAAAAGAAGCGTTTCAAGCCAGAATTGAAGTGAGTAAAAATCAGCAAGGTTCACAGTTACAATTATTAATGTAAACTCAGATCCCCGACTTCTCCAATAAGTCGGGGATCTATATTCAATTATCTACTCATGCTGAGATTAATTACTGACTTTGACGGTCCAATTATGGATGTTTCAGAACGATATTACCGTGTTTATCAGTTGTGTCTAGAGAAAACCCGATATCCGGGACAAACAATTACAGAACTTTCTAAAGCCGAATTTTGGCAACTGAAGCGATCGCATACTCCTGAACTTCAAATTGCGTTAAAATCGGGTTTAGATGCCCAACAAGGGCAAAAATTCACCCAAATCCGCAAACAAACAGTCCATACTCTACCCTACTTCCAATATGATACCTTGATCCCCACTGCATTACAAGCACTTAGTAAAGTTCAGGCTGCTGGTGTTGATTTAGCTGTAATGACTATGCGGAGGGTACGAGAATTAGACTATGCTTTTGGTCAGCACAATTTAGGTGAGTTTTTCCCGGAAAACCGCCGTTATTGTCTCAGTAATGACTATGTAAAAACCCGTGATGTCGAAGATAAACCTTTATTAATGGCTAAAGCATTAGCCGAACTCCCCCCTGCGGCTGATACTTGGATGGTAGGGGACACAGAAGCCGATATCGCGGCCGCCAAAAAACATGATATTAAAATTATTGCTGTTGAGTCTGGTATCCGCGATCGCACCCAACTAGCATCATATCAACCTGATATGATTCTTCCAGACTTAAAAACTGTGGTGGATTATCTCTTTAAGTAGTAGCGATAAAAATAATGGGTAATCGGCCATTAACCAATTACCCATTAACTAACGTAAAAAGCTACTTACTAACCAGATTAATATGAAAGTCAAAAGCGTTGAAAATTGATTCGCTGTCAAATTTATCAATGGTAATAGTAGTGGTAATATCCAGCCAGCAATTAAACCGCCCGCAATTAAGCCGATAATTAAACTAACCAGCGTGAATAAAACTGCTCGACCAAATTTGCCTTCCTTGCGATTGAGGAAGTAAACACCAACACCCACCCCAACTACCAATGCCAGTTGCAAAACCTGCTCAGTATCACCGGGATAAAACAGACTAATCGCACCCAAACCCAGATAACAGACCCCTGGTAATAGCACATCGGTCAATGTTGGCCTATCCAAACTTCTTTGTAGCCATTCAGGAGCTTGTTGGTTCGGGGTTAAACCTGCTTGGGGAATAGAACGAACTCGCATCTCTGGAAATCGGATTCGCTCAGGTACTTTGATTTTCCCTTCTTGGCGCATCCGCAGGCGCTCCATTAAAATCGCATCATAAGCTGCTTCAATGACTTCTCGGCTATTACTCTCACCACCATATTTTTCTAATAGGCGATTTCGAGCTTCCTGAATTTCATCGAAGCTTGCGTCTTCTGATACCCCAATTTTTTCGTAGGGACTTTGATCACTCATGGGAGTTTATTACTTCAGCCTTAATTCAGCGGCACTCTTTATTTTGCAAGAAAACAACTTTAGGTTTTATATTGATCAAAACAAATCCAAAAAACGAAATTTACACAGAATACTCAACCTAAAATAAATAGGAGATTTTACTGCTTGCTTCTGTGGCTTTAAACCAGCCCGCGGACGGGTTTAAAGCCACAGGAGTAAATTTCGATCTGGCAATGGGTATGCAATAATTCTACACCAAATCATAAAAACCAGCACAACCATATAACTCAGAACCTTTTGTTTAAGTTTTAGTTCTAATTTTAGGGAGTGCATGATCTCCAACACTTGTGTATATTTTTATTATACAAAGGATTCCATATTTAACGTTTAATTGTCAAGATTTGGATCATATACAGCAGCTTTGAGGGGTAAAACCCTTTAGCTGCAAGGCTTCGTGATTCCAACTTTTACCTCATTGACTTGCAATATGCTGTATCTTGAACTAATTAGACGAATTATTTTATCCCTTGAGGACAATACTAGCATGAGTTTGTTTAATTGATCCAAAAATGATCTAAAAATTTATTTAATTTATCAAGAATTGCCGCAATGCCCCATTCCTCTATAGGGTGGGGAGCGTCAATCAAATAATCTGGATCATCATCTGTGTCCCCTGTAGATATTGAATTACTGCCAAAGTAGAACCTGGGTTCTTAGGCAATCATGTTTGTTAATGTTATGAACTTTTGTGAAAAATAATGGTCATGGCTGCTGCCAAGGTTCTTGTAGTTGACGACGATTCTGCGGTTCGGAATTTAATCCAACGTTTTTTGCTGCAACAAAATTATCAAGTAGAGTCCGCCGAAGATGGTAAAATGGCCCTAGCCGTATTTGAGCAATTTAACCCCGATTTGGTGATTTTGGATGTGAATTTACCAGATGTAGTTGGCTTTAATCTCTGTCAAGAAATGCAAAATCGTAGTGGTGTATTTGTGCTACTGCTGACTAGCAGGACAGATGAAGCCGATAAAATTCGCGGTTTTTCTAAGGGTGCTGACGATTACCTGACCAAGCCATTTGGTTTGGGAGAATTAGAGGTGAGAGTAGCCGCAATTTTGAGGAGACAGCGGGTTGTAGCTAATACAGAACAGCAGCGCTTAGTCTTTGAAAAGGTCATAATTGATTCTGTGCGACGGGAAGTAATGGTTAATAATGAGACCATCCCTTTAACAGCGCTGGAATTTGACTTGTTACATTTTTTAGCTAGTCATCCAGGCCGGGTTTGGCGAAGGGCCGAACTCATCCAACAAGTTTGGGACTATGAATACGTCGGGGATCAAAGGGTTGTAGATGTCCATATTGGTCAAATTCGCAAGAAAATTGAGTTAGATCCCAACCAATCAACGTTAATCCAGACGATACGTGGTGTAGGGTATAAGTTTGAATGCCCCACTTCACCGTAAAACTAGTTTTAATCAGATTACCATCTGTGAACTTTAACCACTTCCACATCTGAAAGGGGTGGGAGTGGTGACTAAATTTACGCGGTTAGCCTAACTTTTTGGTTGATTTGAGTACAGTTGTTAACCGTCTGTTCCTTCTGTAGCGCCGTTAATGGATTTCCAGGCTTGTAAACCACCTACAAGTTCGGCTACTGTTGTAAAACCAAGGAATTGTAAGGTTCTGACGGCTTGTGCTGCTTGGCTGTCATTTTCACCATAAATGTAAATTTGGCGTTCTCTATGTAAGCAAGTTTGGGCGCGATGTTCTAAGTCATTGAGGGGGATAGAAATTGCCCCGGTGATGCGGCTATGATTATAGTTTGAGCGATCGCGCACATCAATAATTGTAAAAGCAGGTTGTCCCCATTGCAGATTGGTCTTTAAGTCGTTAACATCAGCAACTAAATTAATACTCATAAGCTTTTCGTGCTGTCTAATCTATAAAAAATTTAGCAAATATCCCCTATTAATTCTTATTTCTTTAGAATGACAGCAGAATTTAGAAATTAATTTTTTGCAATCATAATATTGTAGGCTAATGTTTTCTAGATTTAGAAAATACTTAATTTTTAATTTTAATTCCTCATGATGGTATCTACTATTCAAGCTTTACCAACAGAAGTTGTATATTTAATTACGGCAGGAGAAGTAATTGACTCTTTGGTGGCCGTTGTCAGGGAGTTAGTAGAAAATTCCCTAGATGCTGGTGCAACGCGCATTGTAGTTTCTTTATGGCCACAATTATGGCGAGTTCGGGTAGCTGATAATGGTTGTGGTATGAATTTGGATGATTTGCAACAAGCTGCAACTGCACACAGTACAAGTAAAATTCATTCTAGTGCAGACTTATGGAAAATTAGCAGTTTAGGATTTCGTGGTGAAGCACTACATAGTTTAACAACGTTAGCAAATTTAGAAGTTTTAAGTCGTCCTTTAGGAGGAAGTGAAGGCTGGCGAATTGTTTATAATAACGAAGGAGAAGTAACAGAAGTAAATATTGCTGCTATTGCCCCTGGTACCGTGGTGACAGTGAATAATTTATTTGCTAATTGTACAGCCCGTCGTCAAGGTTTACCCGCGACAAATCAGCAATTAAAAGCTGTACAAGGGATAATTCAACAAATAGCTTTATGTCATCCTCATGTTCATTATCAAGTGTGGCAAAATGACAAAGAATGGTTTACAATTTGTCCCGCACCAACCGTGGGAAAATTAATTCCGCAAATTCTTCCTCAAGTCCGACAAGATGATTTATATGAAGTGAATTTAGAAATACCAAATCTGGAAAATTCGTCTTTACATTTAGTGATAGGTTTACCAGATAGATGTCATCGTCATCGTTTGGATTGGGTGAAAGTGGCAATTAATGGCAGGATAATTAAATCACCAGAATTAGAACAGAATATCTTATCAGCTTTCCATAAAACATTACCACGCGATCGCTATCCCGTGTGTTTTTTACATTTGCATATTCCTCCTGAGCAAATTAACTGGAATCGCCACCCAGCCAAAACAGAAATATATCTGCATGATCTACCTTTTTGGCAAGAACAAATTACCGCAGCTATCAACAAATCTCTGAGGATTTCCGAAACTAATATTAAAGAATCAGTTCACACTAGCAGAATTAGTAATTTATTAAAAGTAGCAGAATCTAAAGGTGAATATAGATTCAATTCTCAAAATTCTCAAAATTCTCAAAATTCTGAAAACAATGAAACTCAAAACCATTTAAAAGCAATTGCTCAACTGAGTAATACTTATATAGTTGCTGAACATTCTGGGGGAATGTGGTTAGTAGAACAACATATAGCCCATGAACGAGTATTATATGAACAATTATGTGATCACTGGCAATTAGTACCTGTAGAAACCCCAATTATTATTTATCAATTATCACCAGCGCAGGTTTCCCAATTAGAACGTATTGGTTTAGATATAGAACCATTTGGTGATAAAATTTTTTGCGTGCGGAACATCCCAACCATGTTAAAACAAAGAGAAGATTGTGCTGAAGCAATTTTAGAATTAAGTTGGGGGGGAGACTTACAAACTGCTCAAATTGCAGTTGCTTGTCGGAGTGCAATTCGTAATGGTACAAAAATGAGTTTACCAGAAATGCAGACCTTATTAGATAATTGGCAACGTACCCGCAACCCGCGCACTTGTCCCCATGGTAGACCAATTTATTTATCTTTGGAAGAATCAGCACTAGCGCGGTTTTTTCGACGGAATTGGGTAATTGGGAAAAGTCATGGAATTTGAAGTATTTTTTAACCGAACGGATGATAATATTAATATATTAGTTGATGAGATAAAAAATTATGTCAACAATGCAACGGGAGTCAGAATTATTGTTAAAGATTAATCAGGGTATTCCGTTAGATATTCAAAAATCTTACAACAATTTAATCGCTAAAAGAGATGTAAAAACTCTTAGCAATGATGAATATAAAGAATTATTGCGCTTAACTGAACAGATTGAAAAACAGCAAGCACAACGGATTGAATATTTAGCAGAGTTAGCGAGTTTAAAAGGAATTTCGCTGAATACGTTGATGGAAAATTTTGTCTTTTTATAATCGCTGAAGTAACTCATCATACTCAGCATGAGTACCTATCCAAAACCAGTAGATATGATCTTCCTCTAATAATCCGAGAACGCGATAGTTGATTCCCACACGAGCGGAGTATATTGGTTGACGCTGACTCACTTTTTTAAACTGAAAACTATTATGATAAGGGTCAAAACGCCACAAGCGGTATGTTTTAGTTGCTTGTTTCCTAACTGTTGCAGGAAGTTGACCAAGTTGCTGACGAAATGTATTTGTTACGCTTGACTTCATGGTTGAGGGGGAAAAACTTCATCGAGAGGAGTAATCTCACCAGATGCTATTTCCTGACGCACCATTTCAGCTATACTATCCCACTGATTATCTGTTGTAGCTGCAAAACGAATTTTCCAACCTTGCTCATTTTTGATTTCTGCGAGAAGACGGGTAGCAATTGCATTTTGTTCTTCTGCTGGTAATTTTTCAATTTCTGAAATAACTTGCTGTAGTAATTCAGTCATGGTTTAGAAATTTGAATTGCCTTTTACTAGCTATGATATCAAGTATTTGAATTAATAATGCGCTTTGCTGCCCTTATGCGTCTCACAACCCCAAAACAAGCGATACTTACGGTAAGCTTCGCTAACTCTCCCTTAATTTACATCTATCAAGCATCTAACACACTGCTATACTGAGTTTATTTGATTTTACTTGTCAAATTAAGTTAAATTGTCAATAATAGAATTAACTCAATAAATAAATGAAATCAAATGTATATCAAGAAGTTACAAGTATTTAATTATAAGTCTTATTACGACTCTGGAGAAATGGAATTTTCACCAGGTGTCAATATTATTGTTGGACGAAATAATGCAGGTAAAACATCTTTACTTGAGGTACTGACTTTGGATTTTGAAGATCATCCGCATAGAAGTATCAAGACATTGCCAAATAAAAGTTCGAGGTTAGAAGAAAAATCGAGAATAGAAATTATTTGGGATATTGAAAAAGAAGAATTACTAAGTTTTATGAAACAGATGTCTCCTGATCTTGGTATTCCAGCACCTAAATTAGATGAAAATTATATTGAAATGCTTTCACTGGACTATCAAAATTCTGAGGATTCTCCAGAAGAATATAAAATAAAGTATGGAAAGTATTTATATGGTTGTTTGCTTCGTGACTTGAGTGAATTTAAAACTTTCTTAGAAAATTCGGATTCTATTGATATAAGTTTATGTATTTATAGAAACATCAATTTAAATCATACAAGTCTACAGAAATTACTTAATTTTGAATCGTATAGTTATGATTATAATGAAGATTTTAATGGGAGATTTTATAAAATATTCTTCGACAATAATGAAATGATTATCGAAGATTTTTACCATGATGATTGCGAAGAATCAAAGGGAACAATTAATGAAAGCATTGGTAAGAAACTATTTGATACTTTTGTAAGTCGTATTTATAAGTTTAAAGCTGAACGTTTAAATATTGGTACTTATAAACTTAACATTCAGAGAACTGAAGTTATAACCAAGAGTGAATTAAAACCAGATGCTTCTAATCTTGCTGAAGTTCTTTTTAGATTAAATAGTGAAAATCGTGGAATGTTTGATTATTTTACTGAATTAGTTTCAAATATTCTGCCTGAAATAGAGTCAATTACTGTAGCATTAAGAGATAATTCAGATTTGGAAATACTGGTTTGGAATAAAGATAGTATTAAACATCGTAGAGGTGATTTAGCACTACCTCTATCTTCATGCGGAAGTGGCGTTAGTCAAGTCTTAGCAATTGTATATATCCTAGTTTCTTCTATTCACGAACCTAGAACAATAATTATTGATGAACCACAATCATTTTTACATCCAGGTGCAGCAAGAAAGCTGATAGAGACTATTAAACAATTTCCCCAACATCAATATTTTATTGCTACTCATTCACCAGAAATTATCACAGCAGCTAATCCATCTAATATTATTAAACTGCAATATGAAAATTGTCAAACAACTGCATTAAGAATAGATACAAAAGATATAGAATCACAAAATGAAATATTAGATGAACTGGGAATTAGATTATCTGACGTTTTTGGTGCTGATAATATCCTTTGGGTAGAAGGTCCGACTGAGGAAAAATGTTTTCCGTTGATATTGGAAGAATTAGCCAAAATTCCCTTGAGGGGGCTTAAAATTTTATCTGTTAATAGTACAGATGCTCTTTTGGATGGAAAACATTCTGATCTTGTTGCTGAAGTATACAAAAAACTTACAACTGGAGCAAGTTTATTTCCACCAGCAATTGGATTTATATTTGATAGAGAAAATAAGACAGAAGCAAAGATTAAAGAATTAGAAAAGAGAAATTTTACATTTTTGAATTTACCCATGTATGAAAATTATTTACTGAATGCAGAAGCCATATCAGCAATAATTAACCAAAAGGCTAAATGGCTAGAGACACCCAAATTCAAGAATATCTGGATATTATTAAGCAGGAAAAAAGCAATTTACTTCCAGGTATCAAAAAAGAAGACGTTTCTGATGATAATTGGTTGTTGAAGATTCACGGGGCGAATATTCTTGAAAATTTGTTTCAAAAATTCTGTCAGAATCTATTAGAATTTAGAAAAACTAAGCATTCTTACAAACTTACCGAATGGCTAATTAAACATCAGCCAGCATTCTTATCTGAACTAGCAAAAGAGTTAAAAGAATGTTTGAGTAAACATAATTAACTAAACATCTTGAATATTTCTCTTGTTCTCTTCCTCTGCGCTCTCTGTGCCTCTGTGGTTCGTTAAAAATTCAATCCCCCTACAAACAACAACTTATAGCCAATTCCGCATTCTTCATCAACGTCTCCTTATCAAGAGTCGAAACCGGATATTGAGGAGTTACCCGCAATAAATTTTCCACCCTCTCCCGCGCTGCTTCCACCACTGCTATATCCAAACTACCATTATTTAAACTAGCAGAAAAATCCTGAGCTATTTTATATGTCCGTTCCAAAGAAGAAGAATTGATATTGCGAGAAACGATAAACAAATCACAACCAGCATCAAAAGCCCGCGCTACCGTTCCCGTTTTCATAAACATTTCTGATACAGCTTTCATATCTAAATCATCGGAAACTATCACACCTTGAAAACCTAACTCCTCTCTTAAAATATCATTTAAAATGATTTTAGATAACGTTGCTGGTACTTGTGGATCAATTTGCGGAAACAAAATATGTGCTGTCATGATTAACGGAATTTGTGCCTGAATTAATGTTTGAAAAGGAATCAATTCCCGGTTTCGTAAATCTTCCCAACTCAAATTTAATATTGGTAATTCCAAATGGGAATCTGTGCTAGTATCTCCATGGCCAGGAAAGTGTTTAGCACAACCTAAAATTCCCTCTTCTCGCAATCCTTGGTAATATTCCCGCACACATTGACTAGTTTTTTCTGGTGTAATTCCAAACGCACGCGGTCCAATAATTGGGTTTTGAGGATTTGAGAAAATATCCGCAACCGGAGACCAAGAAAGATTAATTCCCAGAGATTTTAATTCTCTAGCTGTGGCTTTAGCAACTTCAAAAGCGTGAGATTGTAATAAATAAGCATGAGGGAAACGGGTAATGGGTAAAGGAGTCCGCACTACTCGGCCACCTTCATGATCTAAAGTAGTAAACATGAAATCACGTTCGGTATATTGACGAATTTCATCAATGAGGTTTTTAAAGTTTTCTAACCAAATTGTATAGGGTACACCGTCGAGGAAATTTTTCCCGAAAAAGATGACACCAATGGGTTTTAATTCATTTAATACCCGTTTATCATCATCATTTAAAGTAGTTCCAGAAATACCCAAAATTAGATGATTACCAAAGCTTGGTGATGATTGAGATGTTGACATAATTAGTTTGATTAGTTGTTTTGCAGCTAAACTGGATCAGAATATGGATTCTAACTCTTGTGGGGTGGGCTTCTAGCCCGCCCAAATATATACAAAATATATAAATTAGGTACTTTTTAGCTGATCAATCAAAAGCTCCTGGCAATTTATCATTTTATGATAGCAAATAGATCCACTCTATAAAACTTATCCAAAACTACCCAAGTATAGACATATCTGGATACCGATAATCATAGTACATTCCGGCAAGTTTGTCTACATCTGGCTAGAATTTAAGTTACAGTTTCCAACCCCAACTTCTTCAAGATGTCGGGGATTTAAGGATGATTTTTACTAAAACCGAGAAACCAAGATCTCGCTTTTTGTATTAGCCAGATATTGTGTTTTTGGTGACAATGGTTTCAAGGTCATTTGTGGCGCATTTTGTTGTAAAACCACAGCCTGATAAGCTACGACTCCAGTATGTTCACTATCGAGACAACGAGCCGCTGTTCGAGATAAATCTAGGCTTCTGGGTGCAATGTAGGGGCCACGGTCATTAACACGCACAATTACGGATTTATTATTTTCTAAGTTTGTGACTTTTAAGTATGTATTAAAAGGTAGGGTACGATGGGCAACTGTGAAATCATCTTGATTATATATTTCACCATTTGCTGTTAAGCGACCATGAAAATAGCCGCCATACCAAGAAGCTAATCCAGAAAGTTTTGTGGTTGAAGACTCTAATCCATACATTGCCATTTGTCCTTGTATTAGCGTCAAGGGTTCGGTATGCAGGGCTATGCGGAGATTGTTACTCCATTCCAGGGCTAATATGTCACCGCTGCGACCAAGTTGAGCGGACAGTTTTCGTTCAATTGCAAATAGTAAGCGAGTACCTACCATGAGGGACGGAGTTTTATCCACTAAACCAGGTTGTATTTCTGTAGGTTGTACTTTTGGTGATTTCACTAATTGCTGTAAGCGGTTTTGTAAAGCATTAGCTGTAATGCGATCAGGGAGTCTAGCAACAAAGTTGTTATTAACCCATACTTCATAATTAGATACACTACGCTTGACAATTAATACTGGTGCATAATCGTAACTGCCATTTTGCTCTACTGCATTGTTAATGACATTAAAGAAGCTTTGGAGCGATCGCACAACAGTAGGAGGTGAAAAATCGAGTTTGGGAACACTAAACTGGGTGAATTTAACTAATACAGAGTTAGTAACATTTTTCCAAGGAGTTTGTGCAGCTATATTTTCTGGCACAGGGGAACAAAATTTTGTTTCTTTGGCCTTGAATGTTGTCAAATCTGGGATAATGGCGGCATCTCGATGTGATGCTAATTGTTTATTTATCCAATCAAAAGTGAAGAGAGTTTTTGATATGAAGATTTTTTGCCAAGCATTTTTATGTTGTTGAGCATTTGTCAAAAATTGATGCTGATCCTTGACTAAATTAGCTGTAAATTGTGTTGGGGATGCCAACCCCATTGGTAAAGCTGTCAACATGAAAGTACCACCCGTAAAGGATGTTAACCATAGTATTCCGTTTGATATCATAGTTTAGTTATTGTGGAAATAGATGCTAAATTTCCGGGTAAATATGCCCAGATTAAACAAAAAAGGTTTTATTAAACAAGAGACAAATTTTTGGTAATTACATAATTAAATTTCAGATTTAATGATGATTAAACTGTCTGGGATCATCATATAACGCCATGGCTATTTAAATTGATAAGAATTTTAAATATATTTGCAGTAATTAGCAGTATTTCCCAAATTTTTGCTTATTAATGCTCATAATTTTCGCTATTTAGCTTACTGATTTAGAGACATAATTTACGTCTAAATACATAGATAAAAAACAGGCTTTTGTATTTGTAATCAGCAGTTAGCCGAAAAAATGCACGGATGGAAATTGAGATATAAACTACACCAAATATTTTTCTATAAAAAATATTTAGTTAATTAAATTACTTAATGTGTAAGTAAATTACATAGTTAGTGGCAGTGGGGGGAAATTTTTTAGGAGGTAATTCAGAGAGGAAACGGCAAATGTAAAGGATTGCAACGTATAATGAGAACGACAAAACAATTAAGAAATATTAAAGAACAGTAGGTTAAATGCAAGTAGCATTCACGAAGTGCAGCGTAGCCATCGCAGGAGGGGGTCTAGCAGGACTTTCCTGTGCAAAATATCTAACGGATCAAGGTTACACCCCCATTGTTTTGGAGCGTCGAGACGTAATTGGGGGGAAGGTGGCCGCGTGGAAGGATGCTGATGGTGATTGGTACGAAACAGGACTGCACATTTTTTTTGGGGCCTATCCCAATATGTTGCAGTTATTCAAAGAATTAGACATTGAAGATCGGTTGCAGTGGAAAGAACACACAATGATCTTTAATCAACCTGATTCCCCAGGAACTTACAGCCGTTTTGATTTCCCAGATTTACCGGCACCTATAAATGGTGTCATTGCCATTCTGAGAAACAACGATATGCTGACCTGGGCGGAGAAAATCAGTTTTGGTATCGGGTTACTACCAGCCATACTGCAAGGGCAAAAGTACGTGGAAGAAATGGACAAATATTCTTTCCGGGAGTGGTTGCAAAAACAAAACGTTCCGCCCCGGGTAGAAAAAGAAGTATTTATTGCTATGTCCAAAGCTTTGAACTTCATTAACCCAGAGGAAATTTCTGCCACGGTCTTATTAACAGCCTTGAATCGCTTCCTGCAAGAGAAAAACGGCTCAAAAATGGCCTTCCTAGACGGTTCACCCACAGAAAGATTGTGTCAGCCAATTATTGACCACATTACTGAAAGGGGTGGTGAGGTACGTCTGAATGCGCCTTTAAAAGAGATTTTACTCAATGAGGATGGAACTGTTAAAGGATTCCTATTGCGGGGCTTGAACGGGGCAGAAGATGAAATACTCACAGCGGATATTTATGTATCTGCCCTACCTGTTGACCCTTTAAAGCCGATTTTACCCAATGCGTGGAAAGAAATGCCATTTTTCCAACAATTAAACGGTTTAGAAGGTGTACCAGTGATTAATGTTCATATCTGGTTTGATCGCAAATTAACAGATATTGATCATCTACTATTTTCCCGGTCTCCACTCCTGAGCGTTTATGCTGACATGAGTAATACTTGCCGTGAATATGCCAATCCTGACCGTTCAATGTTGGAATTAGTTCTAGCACCAGCCGCAGATTGGATATCTAAATCCGATGAGGAAATCGTCGCTGCAACTATTAGCGAATTAGAAAAACTCTTTCCCCAACACTTTGGGGGAGATAATCCTACAAAAATACTGAAATATCATGTGGTGAAAACACCGCGTTCAGTTTACAAAGCTACCCCAGGTCGCCAAGAGTACCGTCCTTCCCAACAAACCCCCATTTCTAATTTCTATCTGACTGGGGATTATACAATGCAACGTTATCTCGCCAGTATGGAAGGGGCGGTACTTTCTGGTAAACTAACAGCGCAGGCCATTTCTCAAGCGCTGACGGTAGCAAATCCCTCTCACCTGCAAACGCCAACCCGACCGCCCGCCACGAATGCTGCAACTGCCTGATTCCCCCCCGCGCATGAAAACGCTGGTCTCTATAGATGAGTCATACAAGCTTTGTCGGGAACTCACTGCTAAGTACGCTAAGACTTTTTATTTGGGTACAATGCTGATGAGTCCGGCCAAGCGTCAATCTGTTTGGGCAATTTATGCCTGGTGTCGCCGTACAGATGAATTAGTGGATGGTCCTGCCTCCGCTATCACCACGCCAGAAACCCTAGAACTATGGGAAAATCAACTGGAGGCGATTTTTGCGGGCTGCCCTTTGGATAATTTTGATGTAGCGTTAGTAGATACCCTCCAACGCTTTCCTTTAGACATTCAACCCTTTCGGGATATGATTGCTGGTCAGCGCATGGATTTGCATCGTAGTCGCTATGAAACTTTTAAGGATTTATATCTCTACTGCTACCGGGTAGCGGGAACTGTAGGTTTGATGTCAACAACGATTATGGGTGTAGATAATAGCATCTATACAGCCCCTTGGCATCAAAACCAACAGCCCTATCTTCCCATAGAAGAAGCGATCGCTTTGGGAATTGCTAACCAACTTACGAACATCCTCCGTGATGTCGGTGAGGATGCCCGTCGCGGCCGCATCTATATTCCCTTGGAAGATTTGGCCAAGTTTAATTACACCGAGGAAGAATGTATCCAGGGCGTAGTTGATGACCGCTGGCGTTCACTCATGCAATTTCAAATTGATCGCGCCCGTCAATTCTATATTCAAGCAGATAAAGGTATTAGTTATCTCGCTGCTGATGCTCGGTGGCCTGTCTGGTCTGCATCTATGCTCTATGAGCAGATTTTAGAAATGATTGAGCGCAATGATTATGATGTGTTCAGTCAGCGAGCTTATGTTCCTCAATGGAAAAAGTTACGCACTTTGCCGGCAGCCTGGATGCGATCGCAAGTGCTATAACTTGTTTATTGGTCATTGGTCATTGGTCATTGGTCAATGGTCAATGGTCATTTAATTTTTTAACAAAATAACTATTGACAAGCCCAAAAACTTCTGATAACATTGTTAAACATGACTGGAGAGGTGGCTGAGTGGTCGAAAGCGGCAGATTGCTAATCTGTTAAGGGATTATATCCCTTCGAGGGTTCGAATCCCTCCCTCTCCGTTTTTATAGCTAGTGGAATTAACGGGTCGGTTTCAACCTACCGCTACCACGACCTTCTTTTTTGGTGTTCATGAAAAATTAGATTTCCTCAGATACAAAAACCTTGATTTCTGATATCATGTTATATGGATAATAATGATTTAGCTTTTACCCCAGCTTTAGAGTTAGCGCAATTAATTCGACTGCGGGAAGTTTCACCCCTAGAGTTGGTAGAAGTATATTTAGAACGCATTGAACGCTTAAACCCCCAATTGGGAAGTTATTTCACAGTTACGGCAGATTTAGCCGTTGCTGATGCTAAAATTAAAACAGAATTACTCACAACAACTTCAGAATTACCTCCATTTTTTGGTGTACCAATTTCTATTAAAGACTTGAATGCAGTTGCAAACGTGACTTGCACTTATGGCAATTCAGCCCTGTTAAATAATATCGCTAATGACGATGATGGTGTAGTTACCAAAATTAAACAAGCTGGGTTTATTATTCTTGGTAAAACTGCTACGTCTGAATTAGGTTCTTTTCCTTACAGCGAACCTACCGGATTTCCCCCAGCTAGAAACCCTTGGAATTTGGCATATACTCCTGGTGGTTCTAGTGGTGGTGCCGCAGCATCGGTAGCAGCGGGATTAAGTGCGATCGCTCAAGGTTCAGATGGTGGTGGTTCGATTCGTGGTCCTGCGGCTTGTTGTGGCGTAGTTGGAATTAAACCCGCTAAAGGTAGAGTTACTAAAGCCCCTGTAGGTGAAAACTTAGGTGGTATTGCTGTGGATGGACCCATTGCCCGTACCGTAGCTGACGCAGCGGCGATGTTAGATGTTATATCTGGATATGTCACAGGTGATCCCTATTGGTTATCAGATCCACAGCCATCCTTTCTGAATGCAACTGAGGTTAAATTAAATCCTCTGAAAATTGCTTTTAGTACCAAGATCATGCCTTTCGGAGAAGCTGACATAAATTGTCAACAGGGAGTATTAAAAACAGTCCAGTTATTAGAACAATTTGGACATCAAATTACGGAACAATACCCAGATTTTAGTCGCTTAATTGAACCATTTAAAGTAGTTTGGCAAGCAGGAGTAGCAGTTGCAGGAATTCCCTCAGCAGCCTTGCAACCATTAAACCGCTGGTTATTAGCAAAAAATGGTTCTGTAGGTGAATATCTGCAAGCACTGGCCCAAATGCAGATTGTCTCCCGGCAGATTGTCGCGTTTTTTAATACCATAGATGTATTAGTATTACCAGTTTATCTCCATTCTCCGATTCGCGTGGGAGAATGGGCAGATTTGAGTCCAGAAGAGACATTTGCTAAAATTGTCCATTGGGTTGCCCCTTGTCCTGTTGCAAATGCTACCGGATTACCTGCGATCGCTCTGCCGATGGGTTTTGATAATAACGGTTTACCCATAAGTGTACAATTAATTGGTAAACCTGCGGCCGAGTCTACTTTAATTAGTTTAGCAGCCCAATTAGAAGCGGCCAACCCTTGGATTCAACATCGGCCAGCACTTTAAGTCAAAATCGTCAAAATCAGGATTTACAGGATTTGAGAACTTACAGGATGGGAATTAAAATATATCTTCAGAAAATTTTTCAATGGTAGGATGAAAATCCTGCCCCTTTCCTTCATATTGGCTCAAATTTAGATATAGCATTGATAGCCCTTTGTAAGCTTGGGGAACATAACTTAGCTACTTCCATTTGCCAGTAGTTATTAACAAAGTAAATTAACTGTCCATTATAGTCTCTACCTACCTTTGCTGTGCTATTAGACCGTGGAACTATAGCCTCATGTAATTCACGGTTTCTAGATTTTCTGGCAATATTAATCAACGTTTGTTTTGGATCACTAATTTCGTCTACATTTTGAGGAATCAATGTTTGTGAAACTCCTAAGAATTTGGCAAAGCTGTCACTATCAGCTAAAAGCCATGCTTCTACTTCCCTAACAGCAATACGAAACAAAAGATTAGGATGTTTCGTATATGGTAGCCATTCCTGAATTAGTTCCTGTGGACACTCTGCTCTGTCAAGGTCTGTTAAAACTATATAAGGTGTTCTTTGAGCAGCATTATTAAATCCTTTGATATTTTTCTTAAGATAGCCGAAACCATGTTTAGAATAACAATTACCCACTATATAACGGCGATTTGACTGGTGTAAAATTGTCCGCAATACAGCTTCACTCAGTGGGTCTTCAACAGCTAAATTAATAGGTATTAAATCCACTATAAATGAATCTCCAATTGATTAATCTCAGATGGTTTAGTTAATGGCAATACGGCTTCAGCTATGCTTAAACCGCCTTCTAGCAGATCACGTACATTATCAATTGAAGATGCTGTAGTAACTTTAGTCCCTTCTAAGCTGGGTGTTAAAAGTAATATTTCTTCACCTCCAATTCCCTCGTCTTCGAGTAGATCCGCGCTATGTGTAGTGAGTATTATTTGTCTTTTTTTCTGACGTTGAATTCGATACATTAAAGAAGGTAATTTTTTAACTATTGCTGCATTTAAAGATAACTCTGGTTCTTCAAGAAGCAGCAGTGAATCACTTTCTAGTAATGACCACAGCAAGCCAATTAGACGTAATGTTCCATCTGAAAATTGATCTTCTCTTTGTTTGCCGGCTTGAGGTCGCCAATGCTCATATACTGCTTCTAAATGAGGAACACCCATTTCATCTTTTATATCAGTAAGATGTTTCAATTGGGGAACAGCAGAACGCAAAGCATTTTCAATCTTTGTTAGTCGAGATTTGCGAGTCTTTTCAGGAGTTTTGGTAATGCGTTCTAGAAAACTTCTGCCAAAAGGATCTTCTGAAATTCCCGGTCCAGAAAACACCTCTGGATAACGAAGTAACTGCGGTACAAGGTGTAGATAGAGAACTGATTCAAAAAACTTAGCAATTTCTCGAAAATTGGCATTAGCACTAATTTGCTCCAAGTGGGTCTGTGTTCGTCGTAATTCATCTTTTTCATCGTCTATATCTGGTCTATCAACTATTATTTCATTTCCCTTCCATACACGCTCGTAGGCTAAAATAGGTTGACGATAACCTCTAGTTTGTTGTGTTATGCCAATAGCATATTTCCATATAGGTTGATGACTAGAATAATCAGACAGGTGTACTTCAATTTCAATTTTGGGATTTTGCCGCGCTGACAAACAACGAATTTTAGATACTCCTCCACGCTCTTTTACCGCTGTTTGTAAACCACCTCCAGGTTTGGCAATGTCACGTAAAAAGCGAAATACATCCAGAAAATTAGATTTACCACAGGCGTTAGGACCAATTATAAAAACTCTGTCACCTAATCCAACATCAACTGACAGAAAATTACGCCAATTCTTGAGTATTATATGAGAAATAAACATTATGAATAAAGATAAGATTGCAGCAGACCTATCTTTTTATTTTATCATAGCTATTTTCTAGGTAGCAATCTCTAAATAGAGATTAAGAGGTAATTGATGATTACCAATCACCTCTTTGACAATTATCCGAAATTAAGCTTTCTTCAACCAACTAAACATAGCGCGTAAATCCTTACCAACTGCTTCAATAGGATGTTCAGCTTCTTGACGACGCATAGCAGTAAAACCAGGTTTACCCGCTTGGTTTTCTAAGACAAATTCCCGCGCAAATTGTCCAGATTGAATTTCGCTGAGGATTTTCTTCATTTCCGCTTTAGTTTGAGAGGTGACAACACGGGGACCACGAGTATAATCACCATATTCGGCGGTATTAGAAATACTATCACGCATTGTCGCTAAACCACCTTCTACGACCAAATCAACAATTAATTTGACTTCGTGTAGACATTCAAAATAAGCTAGTTCTGGTTGATATCCTGCTTCTACCAGGGTTTCAAAACCGGCTTTAATTAAAGCACTCAAACCACCACATAATACCGCTTGTTCCCCAAATAAATCGGTTTCGGTTTCTTCCCGGAAAGTGGTTTCTAAAATACCCGCCCGTGTACCACCAATACCTCTAGCATAGGCCATAGCGCGATCGCGTGCTTTACCGGTTGCGTCTTGATAAACTGCGAATAATGCAGGTACACCTTGTCCTTGTTCGTAAGTACGACGGACTAAATGTCCGGGTCCTTTAGGTGCAACCATGACGACATCAACATCAGCGGGGGGGATAACCTGTGCAAAATGGATATTAAAGCCGTGTGCAAAAGCTAAAACGTTTCCAGCCTCTAAATTTGGTTCAATTTCGGTTTTATAAATTGTTTTTTGGACTTCATCAGGTAATAAAATCATGATGAAATCAGCAGCTTTAGCTGCGTCAGCCACATTTTTTACAGTCAAGCCGGCAGCTTCGGCTTTCGCTGTGGACTTACTACCGGGATATAATCCCACAATCACATTAACACCGCTATCTTTTAGATTGAGCGCGTGAGCATGACCTTGAGAACCATAACCAATAATAGCAACAGTCTTACCCGCTAAAAGGTCTAAATTAGCATCTTCATCATAATACATACGCGCCATAGAAGCATCTCCTGTCCGCAAAGGTTGTTGTGAAATTGGCAGAATTTTGATTCTATCGCAAATTGGGGAACTCTTAACAGACAGGAATTTCTTTCTTCCCCTTGACTCCTGAGTGAGTGTAGTCCTTGCGTCCTTACCTCCTCACAAATCCCCTACTTTTACTTTTTTTTTCAGAAGTTCAAGATAAACAGAAATAATTATGACAATTTTGATACAAATTTGTTAAGAATAGTTACAACACCTGTTATCGAAGGAAATATCTGTTATGGTTGATCTGTCTGACAAAAAACCAGTCCATCAAGTCGTGATTATTGGCGGTGGTTTTGGTGGCTTATATGCTGCTAAATCTTTAGCTAAGGCCAATGTACAAATCACCCTCATTGATAAACGCAATTTTCACCTCTTTCAACCACTGCTGTACCAAGTCGCTACAGGTGCTTTATCCCCAGCAGATATCTCCTCTCCCTTGCGTTCTGTCCTCAGCAAAAGCAAAAATACAAAGGTATTGTTGGGTGAAGTCTATGATATTGACCCCAAAGCTCAGAATGTGATAGTCAAAGGGGAATCTGTCCACTATGATACCCTAATTGTCGCCACAGGGGCAAAGCATTCCTATTTTGGTAAGGATAACTGGGAAGAATTTGCACCTGGTTTAAAGACTGTTGAGGACGCTATTGAAATGCGTCGGCGGATTTTTATGGCTTTTGAAGCGGCTGAAAACGAAAGCGACCCCATTAAACGCCAAGCTTTATTAACTTTTGTAATTGTCGGCGGTGGTCCAACTGGAGTAGAATTAGCAGGAGCAATTGCAGAATTAGCCACTAAAACCCTCAAAGAAGATTTTCGCAACATTGACACATCAGAAACCAGAGTTTTATTATTAGAGGGTTTAGATCGTGTTCTTCCCCCCTTCGCACCCGAATTATCTCAGACAGCAGAAGTATCATTAAAGGCTTTGGGTGTAGATGTGCAAACCAAAACCTTAGTAACACATATTGAAAATGATATTGTTACAATCAAACAAGGTGATGAAGTCAAAGAAATTGCAGCTAAAACCGTATTGTGGGCTGCTGGTGTAAAAGCTTCACCTATGGGTAAGGTGTTAACGGATAGGACTGGAGTGGAAAGCGATCGCGCTGGTCGTGTTATAGTAGAACCGGATTTGAGTATTCAGGGATATCCTAACATCTTTGTAGTTGGTGATTTAGCCAACTTCTCCCATCAAAATGATAAACCCTTACCGGGAGTTGCACCAGTGGCCATGCAGGAAGGGGAATATGTAGCTAAACTGATTCAAAAACGCCTCCAAGGTGGAACATTACGCCAGTTTAAATATGTAGATAGAGGTAGTTTAGCAATGATTGGTCAACACGCCGCAGTTGTTGATTTAGGATTTATTCAACTCCGAGGTTTCTTTGCGTGGTTCGTGTGGTTATTCATTCATATCTACTTCCTCATAGAATTTGACAACAAGTTAGTAGTCATGATCCAATGGTTATGGAATTATTTTACCCGTAATCGCAGCGCCAGATTAATTACAGGTAAAGAAGCCATTGCACCTATCCCAATTGTAAATAATCAGAGTCACACGCCAATTGTCACCAAAAAGCCGTTAAATGTGTAGTTGCTCACTCGTTCCCAGTCTCCGGCTGGGAATGCCCTCTAGAGGCTCTGCCTCCTAATATTCCATCATTATAGAAATAGAAATTCTATCTTTAGGATTGTTAAGAATGTATCAAACAGATCCGCCACTTTCCCCTAAAGAAATATTGTTAAGGTAAGTGGTTTAAAGATTAAAATAACAGTGTAGAATTAGGAGATTTTGGTAATGGCTTTAACAATTTTAGATGAGCAATTAGAAAGTATTCAGCTTTCGGCTGAAGTTCAGGAAAAAGCTTTACAAAAAGCTAAAGAAGGTTATGTAATGACATTATTAGAGGTAGGAGAAATTAGTAGTGGCAGGGCTGGTAAAATTCTTGGTGTTTCTCGTTTAGAGGTAATAGAAATGATGAAAAAATGGGGTATTTCTCTTTTTGATGATTCTCAAAATTTGGAGGAATTACGTCAAGAAGTCGAACAGGCAGAGTTAATTTTAAATCAGCAGATTTATTAAATGATTATTGTTTCTGATACTACGCCAATTAGCGAGTTAGCAAAAGTGAATCATCTTAATTTGTTGCCAAAACTTTTTGGTAAAGTTGTGATTCCCCAAGGTGTATTTGATGAATTGCAAAGAGGTGAGCATCCAGCCGCAAAACTTGTTCAGAATTTGTCTTGGTTGGAGGTTGTAACGGTAGATAATCAGCAGTTGGTTAGGGAGTTACAACAATCGTTTAAGTTAGATTTAGGAGAGTCAGAAGCTATTGCTTTAGCAGAAGAAATTAGTGCTTCTGGGTTATTAATTGATGAAAGGGCTGCCAGGAAGGTTGCTATGGCTCAAAAGTTACCTCTAATTGGGACTGTGGGGATTTTGCTGTTAGCGAAGCGTCGGGGTTTGTTGGATAGTGTTAAGGATGTTTTAGATGAAATGCAAGAACAGGGAATGAGAATTTCAGATCGGCTTTATGTGCAGGTTTTGACTTTAGCACAGGAAAAAGACGGGGAATAATATGCAAATATTGCATTTCTAAACCGAATCATCTTGCGACATAATAGAAATAGAAATTCTATCTTTAGGATTGTTAAGAATGTATCAAACAGATCCGCCACTTTCCCCTAAAGAAACATTACCGACAATGTATGATCTTCCTAGCGAAGACCCGGAGGAACCTGGTTTACCAGATCAATTTCATTTATTCCAACCACAATTATTAGCAGAAACATTCCGTCCACCAAATTATCCTAGCGACCAAATATTTACAGGAAGTGATCTGAATCTTTATTATGATTTGCGTCATCCTTCATGGTATAAACGTCCAGATTGGTTTGCAGTCTTAGGTGTTCCCTCACTTTATGAGAATAGAGATTTGCGGTTAAGTTATGTAGTTTGGCAAGAAGCAGTTAATCCTTATATTGTCGTTGAATTACTCTCACCAGGAACAGAAAAAGAAGACTTAGGGCAAACATTAAGAGATGTAGAAAAACCTCCTGGTAAATGGGAAGTTTACGAACAAATTTTAAGAGTACCCTATTACGCTATCTTTGATCGTTATAAATCTGAATTTAGAATGTTTCAGTTAACAGGCGCTCGTTATGCTGAAGTAAACTTATCAGATTTTCGGTTTTGGATTCCCGAAATAAAATTAGGTTTAGGAGTGTGGCAAGGAAGTTATAAAACTGTGGAAATGCCTTGGTTACGTTGGTATGATCAAGACGGTAATTGGATGTTAACCAGCACAGAAGAGGAAAAACAAAAAGCTGAACGAGAAACACAAAAGTTAGAACAAGAAAGGCAAAAAACCCAAAGATTAATTGCCCAACTGCGTGCGCTTGGTGTTGAACCTGATTTAGAATAAACAAAATCTCACATCTTCTCGTCTTTTAGTTCCCAGTCCTAGACTGGGAACGGGGGACACTTGGGGAGTAGAAAGTGGATTCTAACTCCAGATTAAGCAATAATCACAAAATCGTTAGCAGTCAAAGGATCTAAAACTGCAAACTCACCACCAGTACCAAAACCTGCTGTAGCACCATCTTGGTTGTAGAAGAGACTACCGCTAGTTAGACTATAAACAATCTTGGCTAAAGATACGTAGGGTGTGTTAGCGACAGCGTAACGCATCATGTTATCAAATTCCGTTATTAATAATTGAATCTTGATCATATCGCATCAATCACAGGATAATTTAAAGCTAATGTAGAGACATTTCATGAAACGTCTCTACAAAGTGGTTCAGCTACATGATACCAGAAGCTACACAGTAAAGTTACTGAGTGTTAAATTAACAGTTAAACCTTGCACCTGAATAATGGCATCCGTAGTGGCACTAAATCCTGGCGTACCGTCATCAATAGCGACAAAGCTGCGACTACCAAAGGTAAATTGAGCAGCAGAGTTAGCTGGAAACACATTAGTAGTTAACAGAGCTGTAATTGCGGCTGGATTAAGTGCTGGTACAGGTGTGGGAACAATATTGAAACCGCTGCGGGCAGTGGTAACGAGGAATAAATCATTGCCAGTAGTAGCATCGAAGTCAGTAATGACATCAAAGTCACCGACAGAAGAGTTACCGAGAAGAGAATCAGTTAAAGTGCGGTAGTCAAAATGGTCTGCTCCCAGCCCTCCAGTTAGAGTATCTTTTCCAACTCCTCCGGTGAGGGTATCATTATCTGCACCACCGTCAAGGCTATCATTACCAATACCACCAATGAGAATATCATCATCTGCACCACCGTCAAGGCTATCAGCACCAGCACCACCGTCAAGGCTATCAGCACCCGCACCACCGTTAAGGGTATCATCATTTGCACCACCGTCAAGGGTATCATCATTTGCATCGCCAATGAGGGTATCATTATCAGCACCACCAACTAAGCTATCATTACCATCACCACCGTCAAGGGTATCATCATTTGCATCGCCAATGAGGGTATCATTATCTGCACCACCAACTAAGCTATCATTACCATCACCACCGTCAAGGGTATCATTACCAATACCACCGTCAAGGGTATCAGCACCCTCACCACCAATGAGGCTATCAGCACCTTCACCACCAACTAAGCTATCAGCAGCATCACCACCGTCAAGGGTATCATCATGATCACCACCATTGAGAGTATCATTACCATCACCACCGTTGAGGATATCATTATCATCACCACCAACTAAGCTATCAGCACCAATACCACCGTCAAGGGTATCATCATGATCACCACCATTGAGAGTATCATTACCCAAACCACCGTTGAGGATATCATTATCATCACCACCAACTAAGCTATCAGCACCAATACCACCGTCAAGGGTATCATCATTATCACCACCATTGAGAGTATCATTACCCAAACCACCAACTAAGCTATCACTACCATCACCACCAACTAAGCTATCAGCACCAATACCACCGTCAAGGGTATCATTACCATTATTACCTGTGAGGGTGTTAGCTTCTGAGTTACCGGTAATGACGTTATTGTCTGCGTTACCTGTACCGTTAATATTGCCAGCGCCTTGTTGTAACGTCAGGTTTTCCACGTTAGCAGCCACAATAGTGTAAGTAACACTAGATTGAATGGTGTCTATACCTTCGAGGGTATTTTCGATAATGATGTCATTGTCAGTAAGACTATCAACAACATAGATATCATCATCTGCACCACCAACTAAGGTATCAGTACCCGCACCACCAACTAAGGTATCAGTACCCGCACCACCTTCAAGGCTATCAGCACCTTCACCACCAACTAAGCTATCAGTACCCGCACCACCAATGAGAATATCATCATTTGCATCACCAATGAGGGTATCATCATCTGCACCACCTTCAAGGCTATCAGCACCCTCACCACCAATGAGGGTATCAGCACCCTCACCACCAATGAGGGTATCAGCACCTTCACCACCAACTAAGCTATCATCATTTGCACCACCGTTGAGAATATCATTATCATCACCACCATTGAGAGTATCATTATCATCACCACCGTTGAGGATATCATTATCATCACCACCAACTAAGCTATCAGCAGCATCACCACCGTCAAGGGTATCATCATGATCACCACCATTGAGAGTATCATTATCATCACCACCGTTGAGGATATCATTATCATCACCACCAACTAAGCTATCAGCACCAATACCACCGTCAAGGGTATCATCATTATCACCACCATCGAGAGTATCATTATCATCACCACCAACTAAGCTATCATTACCATCACCACCAACTAAGGTATCAGTACCCCCACCACCAATGAGGGTATCATTACCCAAACCACCGTCAAGGAAGTTATTAGCAATGTTACCTGTAATGACGTTAGCGGCATTGTTACCAGTACCTCTTGCTGCTGGTCCTATCAGATTTAGGTTTTCAACGTTGGTAGGAATTGTGTAATCATCACTAGATTGAATGGTGTCTATACCTGGGTCGGTATTTTCGATAATGATGTCATTGTCAGTAAGACTATCAACAACATAGATATCATCATCTGCACCACCAACTAAGGTATCAGTACCTGCACCACCAATGAGGGTATCAGTACCCAAACCACCGTCAAGGCTATCAGCACCAATACCACCAACTAAGCTATCAGTACCCGCACCACCAATGAGAATATCATCACCATTATTACCTGTGAGGGTGTTAGCTTTTGAGTTACCGGTAATGACGTTATTATCCGCGTTCCCAGTACCGTTAATTGCTGCTGTTCCTCTCAGAATTAGGTTGTCAACGTTGGTAGCAAGAGTCAAGGTGACACTAGATTCAATGGTATCTATACCTGCGTTGGTAAGTTCAGTAATGGTGTCAGTGGCGCTATCGACAATGTAGGTATCGTTGCCTTTACCACCAATGAGAGTATCATTACCCAAACCACCGTCAAGGGTGTTATTAGCGTCGTTACCTGTGATGACGTTATTAAGTGCGTTCCCTGTACCGTTAATAGCTGCTGTTCCTGTCAGATTTAGGTTGTCAACGTTGGTAGCAAGAGTCAAGGTGACACTAGATTCAATGGTATCTATACCTGCGTTGGTAAGTTCAGTAATGGTGTCAGTGGCGCTATCAACAATATAGGTATCGTTGCCTTTACCACCAATGAGAGTATCATTACCCAAACCACCTTCAAGGGTGTTATTAGCGTCGTTACCTGTGATGACGTTATTAAGTACGTTCCCAGTACCGTTAATAGCTGTTCCTCTCAGATTTAGGTTTTCAACGTTGGTAGGAATAGTGTAAGTAACACTAGATCGAATGGTGTCTATACCTGGGTCGGTATTTTCGATAATGGTATCATTGAGATTATCAACAATATAGGTATCGTTGCC
>NZ_BJCF01000036.1 GCF_005402965.1 Dolichospermum planctonicum | reverse complement strand
TGCACTCAGATACTAACGCTGCTGACAATATTCTAGCAAGAATGAGTGATGTTGAAATCACTCGATACATGAAACATTCCGATGTGAAGAAAATCTTGTTAGAAAGAAGTCAGAAGTTTCGGGATTCCTTGATGGAGACCGAAGCGATAACGGGCAAGGATAAGCCCCAGACTCTAGAACAAATAAGGTAATTTTACGAGTCAGGTCAATCAGAGAGCGAACTATCAGCAATTGACACTGTTTGACCAAGGTTTAACTACGTTAGTTGTGTATCCCATATTTATAAACTAGCTAACCAAAATGAAATCGCTACTACTGAGGGTGATCCCTGAATTACCTAAATCAGCAAACTTAAACACTTCCGTTGAACTGATCAGGTTGCCATTTCGGTTATAGAATATACTTCGAGTCCCTTGACTAAAGACAATAGGAGCATTACTAGCATCTACTGAGGCATTATTGGGGACAACGGCAAAGCCAGTGAAAGCTTGCCCCACAGCATTAGTAATGGCGGAAAATGTGGTTTTACTTAATACAATCTGATCTTGTCCAGCTTCAAACTGGGTAATATAGTCAGTACCTAAAGCACTACTAAAGACACCACTGCTTTGAAATAGATATTTATCATTACCATCTCCTCCAGTCAGGGTATCATTACCAACTCCTCCCCAAAGTGTATCATTACCAACTCCTCCCCAAAGTGTATCATTACCATTGAGTCCTGACAGGATGTTATTGCCACTATTACCTTGGAGGATGTTATTACCTGCATTACCCGTACCATTTATAGCCGTTGTTCCTGTTAAGGTGAGGTTTTCAACGTTGGTCGGTAAGGTAGTGGTGACAGAGGCTGTGAGAGTATCGCTGATAGTTGTAGTGACGCTGGTTCGAGTCCCCAAGTTGGCATTTGTGGGAGATGTAAGGGTGAGGGTAAAAGTTTCATTTACTTCATTTATAGAATCATTCAGAATGGGTATGTTAATTGATTGACTGGTAACACCGCTATTAAAAGTCAAAGTCCCTGTGGTGGTGGTATAGTCTAAACCCGCTGTAGCTGTACCGTTAACAGTGGTATAGTTGACTGTAATAACTCTGGTATCGGATCTGGAGAGAGTAACAGTGTAAGTGACGTTTTGAGGGTTGGTGTTACCTTCAACAATGGTTTGATTAGCACTGAGGTTAATCACAGGTACATCATCATTAACGATAGTTCCCGTGACGGCTGTAGTTGTGCCAATGGTGTAACCTGTTCCCGCAGCTAAGGTTAGGGCTACAGTTTCATCATTTTCAACGATTGTATCCGCTGTAGGGTCAATAGTTAAAGTAGCTGTACTTGCACCAGCCGCAAAGGTAATAGTTCCCGATGTAGCAGTAAAATTCCCTGTACCTATTCTGGTATAATCTGTATTGAAGGTAGCTGTACCAGCAACTTTATAGTTTGCTGTGAGGGCGGCACTTAAGTCACCATTGCGACTAAAGGTGTAAATAAGGTTATTTGTCCCGTCTTCAGAGACGCTAGTAGGAGATAAAGCTAGGGTAATTGTTGGTAAAACTGTGGCAGTAAACTGATAATCTATAAACTCACCAAATAGATTTGTAGCCCGAACTGTAATCTGTGAACTACCGGTTTGGTTAGGAAGATAATCCAGAAACAGTTGTTTATTACTAATACTGGGAGTGACTAAGGTAGGTTTGGAGTTGTTAACTATAGAAAATCTCAGTTCATCTTCTTGAGTAACTGTAATACTACTGAAACGAATAAAATTTGTATCACTAATTGCAGCTTGCGTCAGGGGAAGATTAGTAAACGCCCCACCAGCATTATAAGTCCTAACGGCAGCGATCGCATCTATTGTGGTTAAATCACTAGCACCAAGAGCTTGACCAAAAACTGTAAAACCACCATTTTGATTATTGAGATTGCTGGAATTATCCGCTAGGTTAAAAAACCATTGATTTGTGGCACTATTAGGATTATTACCTAATTTTGCCATAGCGATCGTTCCCCGCAAATTTGAGCGTTGTGTACTAAACTCATTCTGTACAGGCGCATTAGATGGAATCGTTGTTAATGTGGAATTATTATAAGTATACCCCCCACCTTGGACGATAAAACTGGGAATAGAACGGTGAATAAAAGAATTAGTATAACTGCCAGTATTAACATAACTTTGGAAATTTTGCACAGTCAAGGGTGCGCCAGTTCCAGTTTGGTCAAATAGTACAACATTAATGATGCCGTTGCCAATGGTTCCCGTTGATGTATTGGCTAA
This sequence comes from Dolichospermum planctonicum, assembly GCF_005402965.1. Lineage (GTDB taxonomy): Bacteria > Cyanobacteriota > Cyanobacteriia > Cyanobacteriales > Nostocaceae > Dolichospermum > Dolichospermum planctonicum. The sequence goes on along the minus strand of NZ_BJCF01000036.1, from coordinate 47,910 downwards.
GTTAAAACGAGCAACTTTCCCTGTTGTCAAAGGATCATCAAAGTAATTACTTAAATTCAGGGTGGTATCTGGTGCATTAATATTGACAACTACGTTTAAGATAGGATTAGTAACAATAGGATCAGGAAGGTTGTTAGTAGTCATGGTTTTTCCTTAGTATTACACATTTATCCGTGATCTTGACAGGAACATTATACCCCTTTTCGCCAAGAAATAAAACAGAGGAAATGAAAAAATGATTAAGAACCACAAATAGTTGCAAATAATATGGAAATGGAAAATAGGCATTTGCTCAAATTATACAACAAGTCTACCATTTTAAATTAGCCTCCCCAGCCCACTGGAAGTCAATTTTCAGGCTAATAATCCAAAGTTAACTAAAGTGGGGTAAAAACTTTGTCCAGTCGGATAAAAGTAATTTTTTGCATACTTCTTGCTATATCATACTAGACGGTCTAGTCTAGATTTTAGATATGAAAACAGATTAATCATTTAGGCTGCTACTATGTCTCAAATTGCGCCAACACCTCCAGAGGATTTTACTAATATTTCTATACCACCATCTCAACAGCAAAAGGGTAAAAAACTAATTCCTTTGTTTTTAGGGTTACTGGTGGTCGGGAGTGGTATTGGTTATGTACTGTGGCGAAATAATCCAAAATTGTCAGCAAATATACTTAAACTAACTGGCAGAATTGAAGGTTATGAAACTGAAATTGGGATTAAGCGTTCTGGTAGAATTGAGTCAATTAAAGTGCGAGAAGGGGCTTATGTCAAAAAAGGACAAGTATTAATTAAGTTAGATGATAGTAACGACCAATTGTTACGAGAACAATTACGAGGGACGGAAGCACGGATAATATCTGCACAATCTGATGAACAACAGGTAATGGCAGATTTGAATAGAGTCCGCAGTGAGTTTGAGCAAATTGATAGTCAAATTAGCGAAGCAAAGCTAAATTTACAGCAATCTCAAGGGGATACGATTGGACGAATTGAACAGGCAAAAGCTAATGTATCAGCGGCTAAAGCTCAATTAATACAAGTACAAGCTCAGGCAAAACAAGCAGCAGCAGAAGTAAAATTAGCGAGAATGAACAGCGATCGCTATAAACAGCTTATCAAAGAAGGTGCTATTAATCGCCAACAATTTGATCAATCACAAACTACATTAGATACAGCCATGGCTACTCTAGAAGCCAGACAAGCGGCCGTAAATGCAGCAAAAGAACAATTAAGTGCAGTTCAAGGGGCATTAATCCAAACAAAAACTACAGGCTTAAATCCTGATATTCGCAACGCCCAGTTAACAGCATTAAACAGAAAAAAAGACCAGATTTTTGCTCAAATACAATCTGCTCAGGCTAAAGTTAGATCCGCTCATGGTAAAGTCAAAGATGCCTTAGCATCAAAACAGCAAATCCTCACTCAAATAGAAGATTCTCAAAGAGATTTGAATGTGATTAGTCCTTTAGATGGAGTTATAACTGCTCGCAGTGTTGAACCGGGTGCAATAGTTAGTAATCAGACTAAAATTTTAACAATAGTTGATCCCCAAAATATATATCTACGGGGTTTTATTCCTGAAGGTGATATTGGTAAAGTACGATTAGGACAAACTACTAAAATCTTCCTTGATTCTGCACCAGAAAAACCCCTCAATGGTAAAGTTATTGCTATTGACCCTCAAGCCTCTTTTACTCCAGAAAATATTTACTTTCAAAAAGATCGCGTGCGACAAGTAATAGGAGTTCGCATTCAAGTCGAAAATCCTCAAGGCTGTTTTAATCCTGACAATCCTTACAAAGAATCAGATTTACCCTGTGCTAAAATTGGTATGCCAGCAGATGCGGAAATTAAGTTACAGGAAAAGAAATGAAAGTTTAAAATATTTTCTGCATAAGTCATGGGGGGAGTTAAGAATGACTAATTATCAATTACCAATCACTAAGCAAACAGAAGCTATTAAAGTTAGTAATTTACATAAACATTATGGTAAATTAGCCGCAATTAAAGGAATTAATTTCACTGTTAACAAGGGGGAAATGTTTGGTTTAATTGGTCCTGACGGTGCGGGTAAAACTACGACCTTCCACATTTTAGGTGGTGTAATGGAAGGGACTGCGGGGGAAGTTTTAGTATTTGGTCAACCCGCACGAAATTCGCGGTTAATGACGGGATATTTAACACAACAATTTTCTCTATATTTGGATTTAAGTATTGATGAAAATTTGCGTTATGCGGGGGGGTTGCGACAAGTTGATGATGATTTATTATGGGAACGCAGCCATAAATATTTAACATTAATGAGTTTAGAAAAATTTGGCAATCGTTTGGCTGGTGAATTATCAGGAGGTATGAAACAAAAGCTGGCCTTATGTTGTGCTTTAGTGTCTCAACCGCAGGTTTTATTATTAGATGAACCGACTACGGGAGTTGACCCAGTTTCTCGACGAGAATTTTGGGATGTATTAGCAGAATTATCTGCCCAGGGGATGACAATTGTGGTGGCTACGCCCTATCTAGATGAGGCTGAACGCTGTCATCTTGTGGCTTTAATGTATAATGGTCAAATTCATGAAATTGGCACTCCAGCGGCTTTAAGAACCAATTTAGGTTTACATCGTTTGCAGGTAAAAACTACAAATTTGGAAGTCAGCGAGAAAATTCTTTTCCAGAATTTAGACACAAATATATCATATACAAATATAGTTGATATTCAAACTTTCGGCGATCGCTTAGATGTTTTAGTTGAAGATGTGACTATAGGTGAAAATCAAGTCAATGAACTACTAAAAGCATATAATCCCCATATTGAACCTAATGAACCTACTTTAGAAAATGTCTTTGTTACTCGTCTGCGACAACAGGGTTCTGCACCAAAATTTTTAGAATTTCCCCGTTATCGTGGTGGAAATAAAAGTAAAGAAATAAATGAGAATATCAATAGAGAAAAAACTTCTTCCCAATTACCATTTTCACAAATTGCTATTTATGCAAATAATCTTAACCGTGTATTTGGTAAATTTCCAGCAGTTAAAAGTGTGAATATTGAAGTACGTTATGGGGAAATATTCGGACTTTTAGGAGCAAATGGCGCAGGAAAAACCACCACAATTAAAATGTTATGTGGATTATTAGAACCTAGTGGTGGAGAAATTTCTTTAGGTGGAGAAACCGGAAATTTGCGAAGTCCAGAATTAAGAAAACGTATTGGTTATATGAGTCAAAAATTCACCCTTTATGACGATTTAACAATTCTGCAAAATCTAGAATTTTATAGTGGTGTTTATAGCGTTCCCCGCAAACATAGAAGAGAAAAAATTGATTGGGTAATATCTACCTGCGGGTTAGAAGGAAGGGAAAATATGTTAACGGGACAATTACCAGGAGGTTGGAAACAAAGAGTTGCTTTTGGTGCTTCAGTCATGCACGAACCTGATATTTTATTTTTAGATGAACCAACATCAGGAGTAGACCCTTTAGCGCGTCGTCAATTTTGGAAACTAATCAATGATTTTGCGCGAAATGGGACAGCAATTTTAGTTACAACCCATTATTTAGAAGAAGCAGAACAATGTAACCGCATGAGTTTTATGGTAGCTGGAGAAATCGCTGCGGAAGGTTCACCCAGTTTTATCAAAGCTTCCCAACCAGGACAACTGATAGAAATAATTGTTAATCAAAATCAGGCTGCTTCCCAACTATTAAAACAGAAATTTGCTGCTTGGAGAGTTTCAATCTTTGCTAATAGTTTACATATTGTTCTCGACAACCCAGAAATAGAAATTCCCCAAGTAATACAGCTTTTAAAATCCGCAAACCTGATAATTGAATCTCTTCGTCCTATTCCTTTCTCCCTAGAAGATGCCTTTATTGGTATAGTACAAATAGTACAAAAAGTAGAAAATAGCTGACAAGTAAACTAACACAATTTCCCAACACAACTTCTAAAATTTTGGATTTTACTTCGTTTTACCAAACCTACAATTTTTAATCTCCAAAATTATGAAAAGAATTATTTCCCAATGTATTAAAGAATTATCTCAATTTAAACGTGATAAATTGACATTAGCATTAGCATTTTTATTACCATTCATGACATTGTTAATCTTCGGTTTTGCTACCAGATTAGAAAGTCAAAATATTCCCTTAGTTGTCCAGGATTTTGACCATACAAACCTAAGCAATAGCTATATTGAAAAATTATATGCTACCAATCAATTTATTCCCAAAGAATGGTCAGGAGGAGACCCAGCGCGAGATGCTATTGATAGAGGTATTGCTAAAGTAGCGGTAATTATTCCTTCCCAATTTAGTCGAGATATTAAAGCTAATAAACCTACCACAGTGCAAGTTTTAATTGATGCCACAGATGTTAATAATGCCCGTGTAATTAGAGGAAGTATTCAAAGAGTTACTAATTTCTTTATGCAGGAAGAAAAACTTTTACCAGCTACTAAAATAATTACCGCTAGAATCCGTTTATGGTTTAATCCTGGTAGATTAGAATCATTATATATTGTTCCCGGAGTATATGGTGTAATCCTGTGGATTTTTCCATCTTTACTAACAGCAATTGCCATGGTAAGAGAGAAAGAAAAAGCGACAATTTTACAAGTTTATGCTTCTAGTATTAATGCCACAGAATTGTTATTAGGTAAAGGTATGGCTTATCTATTAATTGCCATAACTGAAGCATTAGTTGTGATAGGATTAGGGGGAATTATTTTTAAATTAAGCGTGGTTAATAACCCAATCACTTTATTATTAGGAACTCTGATATTTCTGATAGATAGTGTGATGTTTGGTTTACTAGTTGGGGTACGTAGTAATAACCAAAATTCCGCTGTTCAAATTATTTCTTTAGTCGGGTTTATTACCTCTTTATTATTGTCTGGTTTTATCTATCCTCTCAACAATATTCCTTTTCCCCTGTCACTTGTCACTAATGTAGTTCCTGCTCGTTATTATATTAATATTACTCGTGATGCTTTTCTGCGTGGTACAGGTTGGCCAGGGGTTTGGTTTGATTTTCTCATGTTAACAGTTTTAGGTTTGATATTTTTTAATGTCTCCCGTCGAATTTTAAGTAAGATGCAAATTAGTAATTAGTCAGTTGTCAGTTGTTCGACTATTACCTATTACCTATTACCTATTACCTGTTTTATGAAATTTATTCTTCCATTCTTTGATCATCCATTTTGGGCATTAGTGCGGAAAGAAATTAATCAAATTTTACGCAATAAACAATTAATTATTTTGTTAATAGTCCCGCCAACAGTCCAATTATTACTTTATGGATTTGCACTTAATCCTGATGTCCAAAATTTGAAATTAGGTGTGATTGATTATGCTCATGTTGCTGATAGTCGAGAACTAATTTCTGCCATGACTTCCAATCGAATTTTTACTTTAGAATCTGTACCCAATAGCGAAAAAGATTTAAGTCAACAAGTAGAAAAAGGAAAGTTAAATGTAGGGGTGATAATTCCTCCTGAGTTTCCGCGTAAATTAGCACAGAAATCGGCAGAAATTCAAGTTTTTATTGATGCGGTAAATGCCAATACAGCGGGTATTGCTGCTAATTACATGAATCAAATTGTCCAACAATACAATCTGAGTTTGGAACCAGGTAAACGCAGTCCTCCCGTATCATCTCAAGTCGTATTTCTTTACAATCCTGGACTTATAAGTAGTTGGTTTTTTGTACCGGGAGTCATGGGTTTAGTGTTAACATTAATCGGTACATTAGTTTCCGCAGTCACTGTTGTACGCGAGAAAGATACGGGAACTTTGGAACAATTGTTAATGACTCCAGCGGCCAATTGGCAAATATTGTTATCAAAAATTGTCCCTTTGGTTTTTTTACTCATGGGAGATGTGATGTTAGCTTTAACCTTGGGAACTGTGGTATTTAATTTACCATTTCAGGGCAGTTTTTTATTATTTATTTCCTTATCAAGTATGTATGTATTTGTGGGAATTAGTTTAGGAATTATGTTAGCGACTATTTGCCGTTCTCAACAGCAAGTATTACTCACATCTTTCTTTATTAATTTACCAATTGTGCAGACATCTGGGGCAATTGCTCCTATTGAAGCTATGCCTACTTTTTTCCAGGTTCTATCTTTACTAAATCCTCTTCGTCATTATATTACTATTGTGCGGGGTATTTTACTCAAAGGGGTTGGTTTAGATGTGCTATGGATTCATGTTTTAGCATTACTTGGTTTTGCTGTGGTGTTGTTGAGTATTAGTGTGAGTAAGTTTCGGAATCAGTTGAGTTAATGAAGCAGTGTAACATTTAAATCCCTATGCTGAGTTACAAACTATTGGTTCGGGTTGGTTTGGGAGGCAATTCACTGGCAATTTGTAGGATATACTCCGTATTTGCTTAAAATTGTGACTTTTTATGAAAACAAAAGGTAATTTATGAGCTATGATCACCATCAATATTCAGAACTTTAGGTCGGTGAGTATGTCAAGTTAATTCTCAATACCTAACCTATATTCTCCTAAAATATAAAATGATAAGCGTTAATAAATATTATGCGTGTAGTAGCTCTTGTACCTGGTTCAATTGATAACCAAATTCTTTTCTTTGCCACTCTTGATGATCTGAAGCGTTATTATCCTCACTCACAGATAGATGTCGTTGTAGAACCTAAGTCAAAGGCTGCTTACCGGGTAAGCAAGTCTGTTCACGATGTATTAACTTTTGATTATAAAGATCGTAATAGTCTAGCTGATTGGGGTAACTTCGTTGGTATGATACGCGATCGAGAGTATGATGTTGCTATTATTGTAGGACAAAGTTGGTTTGTAAGTTTCTTGATGTGGTTAACAGGAATTACCATGCGTATTGGCTACCAAGGCCAAGGTGCGGTTTTTCTGACTCACCGAATTGCGCCAAATCTATCCCAATATGTGGCCAGGATGTACCATGACTTATTGAAACCTTTAAAGATTGATACTGATTGTCCAACATTATCTGTAAATGTACCTAAAATAGATATTGAATGGGCGCAAGGTGAACAAAAACGATTAGGAGTAACTGAAACAGGTTTTATCCTCATTAATGGTGGTGGAACTAGTTTAGATACAACTTATCCGGGAGAAAATTGGCGACAAATTATTGAAGCTTGTCAACAAAAACAACCGGATTTACCCATTGTGGTTATTAAAGAAGCCAATAATGAGCCTTTAGTCAAATCACTTCTAGAAAGTTGTCACAATATTAAAGTTACTTCCCCCGAAGATATTGGCAAGTTAACTGCTATAATTGCCGGCGCTAGTTTAATGTTATCTGTGGAAAACAGCTTACTCCAACTAAGCGTAGCAGTAGAAACATATACAATTGCTTTACTTGATTCTACTGAATCATTGAAATTATTACCGATAAGTGAAAAAGTCTTGACTATTACCTCACATACTGGTATAATAGCGGATATTTCACCCCAAATAGTATTAGAAAAAATTTGGGGAGGTTGAATATATTAATTTTGGATTTTGGGTTTTAGATTCAAAATCCAAAATCGCCAATTTTATCAAAGAGATGTCTAATAAGTGTTATCAGTGCTGCATAATGGAAGTAGGAATTATATTCCCCACTAAGTCGCAAAGGAGCAAAGTTTGAGATTTTGATTTTGTCTTTTTGATTTTGCCTTTAGGAATTACCTTTTTCAATCATCTCAAAGAAAGCATCATCTAATTCATAACCCAGAACTTGTGCTAAAGATTTCAGTCGAGATGGACTAACAATATCTTGTTTGTGCAACCAATCACTTAAAATAAAGATCTTGTGCATCAGGAATATTTCTAAAGCTTCTGGGTTATATTGGATACCTTCTTTGGAGCTAAACTGATGAGGTACTAACATGGCCGCATAACGAGCTAATTCTCCAGCTTTCCAGTCTAGTAAAAATGGCAACCACGGATATTTAGCATCGAGACGGACAAACCACAGTCTGACCTCTGGAATTTCCGATAGTTCTCTTGGATCATTTGCAACTCGTTCATAATTAATTTCTAAACGCAGTTGCTGTTCATGGGAGGAAATGTTTCCTGCTTGGAGTAATGGTTCAATCACCATTAAAGCAGGTGACAGATCCAAATTATAAATGGAGTCGTTGTTGAGGATGATTGTGATGGTCATAACTGTTTATTTTCTGGCTCAACAGTGGTGAAAATCCAGATTAGCAGCTTTTTACCCCTTTGAGATGGACATTTACAGGAATTTTCCCCGCAAATTCTCAGGAGAACAATAATCACGCCAAAGATCTTGCCAACTTTGATATTATATGGCCAATGAGCGATCGCCTTTTACAATTGTTATTAATTGATCCAGATCCAATTTTCCGTTTAGGACTAAAGGTGACATTGGAAACTATTCCCAATTTACAAGTCATAGCAGATGTTCCCTCAGATACTTCTGCTTTAAAAGTTATAGCGGAAATATTGGCCGTTAATTCTCAGCAAATTCACTTGATAATCTTAGCATTAAATAATGAGCATTTAGGGTGGCAATTCTGTAGACAACTAAAAACTTTATATCCTTATATACCTATATTACTTCTAACTAGCACATCTCAACCGGAACTAATTATATCTGCCAAAGCGATAGGAATAAATGGCTATTGTCCTAAAGGGGTCTCAATTTCTCAATTAGTCCCCATTCTTGAGCAGGTAGCCAATGGGGGTTATTATTGGTTTGAAGATAGAAAAATGTCTAATTTTACCTCATCTTCCCTACCAGGTAAGTTGCGAAATCACTTACAAAGTTCGGGAATTAACTATATTGATGATACTTTATATCAAGTTACAGAACAATTAAAATTACCGGGAATAACCCTATTAAATAAAGCAATTTTAGCAGGACAAAGACGGGAACTTTTAGCGGCTCGTTGGCTTATTAGTAATTTATTAAAATTACCACACAAAAGGCAGAATTTACCACCAGAAAACCCTATTAATCAAGTAATTATCAAATCCGAGACACAACCTTTAATAAATATACCACCTGTAGTGAGTTCTCAACAATTGCAATCTGAATTATTAACATTATGTTTAAATAAACTAAAATTTCCTTTAGAAAATATCACGGACACACCTTTAGAAATTGATATTCTCCAAGAAGATAAAAAGCGAGAACTACTTTATATTATCCTCCAGAAATTTTTTCAGCAGTTGGATGAAATTCGGACTTTTAATTTTAATAAAAATCAAATATTTAATTTAAAAGAGCAGATTTTACTAGATTTATGGCAATTTAGTATCACAGAATTTTTTGGTAATTACTACCGTATTAGTTTGGATAAACAAGAGATAAACCTAGTTAAATTCTTATTAGATAAAACCACAGATTTACAAAAAGAAATAATTAATAAAGTCCCTTTTTTCTTGGATTTTTTATCTTATCTGCTACTATTCACAGATTTATATATTGATAATACTTGTTGTCCCTTTGGTAGTAAAGAAGCTCAATCTCAAGCATTATTAATTTTAGAAAATTTATTGATTCATATAGCTAATAATGTAATTCAACCATTATTAAATTATTTAGCAGACGTTGAAACAATCAAACAAAACTTTTATCACAGACAAATGATTTCTACTAGAGAAATTGAAAGATTTAGAAATAACTTATCTTGGAAATATAGATTAAATCAATATATAACTGAAGCTCAAAAAATTTTTGAAAGTCGTTATGAGTTATTTGTTTTTGCACCTCGTGGTATTGCTAAAATATCAATTTATGCTCCTCGTAACCAAGAATTAGCGGAACTTTCTGGTATTCCTCTAGGAGTGACATTAATGCTAGAATTTCGAGATGCTATTGCTCCACGTTTACAATCATTATTAGGGTTTTTAGGAACTGGAATTGTTTTCGTGCTGACCCAAGTTATTGGCCGGAGTTTAGGTTTGGTTGGGAGGGGTATTTTACAAGGAATTGGTAGCGTTTCCTTGACGGAAAAAGCACAACGGAAAAATAAAAATAGAGAATAAGCTGAAAAATACAGCAGTTCCCGATCTTATGAAGTACAAATATTAATAATAAAACTCTTGTGGTGCGGGCAAGATGCCCGCACAAGGTGTACCTCATAACACTCTTGTAGTGCTGTAATAATAAAACTCTTGTGGTGCGGGCAAGATGCCCGCACAAGGTGTACCTCATAACACTCTTGTAGTGCTGTAATAATAAAACTCTTGTGGTGCGGGCATCTTGCCCGCACAAGGTGTACCTCACTCAAAGCTACTTGCTGTAAGCTGTACTGCATTGAATTTGTATAATTAAAGCTAATTTTTATACTTATAATTATATTAATAATAATAATAGCGGGCAGGACTTGTACTGAGCTTGTCGTTCCCGTAGCGTGGCGTTAGCCATAGTATGCCCGCACCACAAGATTTATACATATTACGATTGTACAATTTAGTTTTGTAACAGCTTATAAATTCCAATCACGACGAAAATTAAAGAAACTTGCTAATAATTCTTGAAAAGCATGGTTTTTATTAATTCTGTGTCTATGCCATTCTCGTGCTGTTTCGATGAGAATTTCTGATAAACTGGGATAAATGGGTGATAATTTTGCTAAATGCTGAATTTTAATATTTTGGGTTATTGCTAAACTAATTATATTAATTAATTCTGCTGCTGCTATTCCTAAAATAGAACATCCCAATATTTTACCATTTTTAAAAACTATTAATTTACAAATTCCTGTAATTTGTCCTTGAACTTGTGCGCTTGTAGCTGTTTTAAAATATTGTTTGAAAACTAAAACTTGATTTTGAGAATATTGACTTTTTGCTTGAATTTCCGTTAAACCAATTTGTGCTACCCTGGGATAAGTATAGATTCCCCAAGGAACACAGTGATAATTAACTTTTACTCTCGGAAAAAATAAAGCATTTTTTATGGCAATATTAGCCTCATAACTACTAAGATTCTGAATATTATAACCACCAATTACATCACCACAAGCATAAATACGATGATTTGTCGTTTGCAATTTTTCATTGACAACTAAGCGGTGTTGATGATATTTTATTCCCACTGCGGACAGGTTGAGATATTCTAAGTTTGGTTGTTGTCCGGTAGCAATGAAAATTTCATCAGTTTCCATAGCTTGATTTCCTGCTTGTACCCATTTTTGATTATCTATATGTCGAACTTGGGTTACTTTTGTTTGTGTTAAAACACGCACACCATTAACTTCTAATTGTGCTATTAGTAATTGATTTATTTCTGGGTCAAGAAGGGGAACAATACTCGATTTTTTAACTATTAAGGTAATATTACAACCAAACTGGGCTAAAACTTGGGCAATTTCTATACTTTGGGGAATACCACCAAGAATTACCCAATTTTTAGGTAATGTTGTTTTTTCTAAATAATCCCAAATATTAGTTAAAGTCAGATATTCAATAGTATCTAATCCAGGAATATTAGGAATTAAAGGACGTGAACCATTAGCGAGTAAGTAAGTCCGACTATACAACCGTCTTTCATTAACTATCAAACTCAAGGGAGAAGATTGAAATTGACCATTACCAACAATAATATCAACTCCTTGAGCTGCTAAATTAGCAAGGGAATTGATTTGAGTAAGATTTTTTGAAACAGAAATAGCATAAAACAAAGCCTTTTTCCAGTTAAGAGATATTGTGTTTAGGTTAATATTTGTTTCGTCAATTCCTAGATTTTCTAAATTACGATATTGTTGAGTAATTTTACTAATTTCATTCAGTACATATTGATGATTAAAATAGTAGTTATGAGAAAAATTATCGCTGACAATTAAAGCCACTTTTGCATTTAACCCAGTAGCATTTAAAGCGGCTTGGTATGCAGCAATAGTGTCACCAAGAATAACTATATCATAATCAATATTGGTCATTAGTTAATTGTCCAATCTTTTCAGGGCTGTTAATAAGCGTTGGTGATCAGATTCAGAACGGACAGCGACGCGGAAAAAACGATCACCCAACTCTTGAAAACTTAAACAATCACGAATTAAAATCTGGTGTTGCTGAAGTAATTTTTTTTGTAACTGGGAAGTAGACTGCTGACATTCTACCAATAGGTAGTTAGCAGCCCCTTCTAGGGGGGTGAAACCAGGAATTGAGGCTAACCCTTGGAATAGTTGATTTCTCGCATCTGGTAGCCATTTCCAGGTGCGATTTTGAAATTCTCTATCTTCAAGAGCCGCGATCGCTGCTTTGGCTGCTAAAATATTTACAGGCCAGGGATCTCGCCATGATTGCCATTTTGCTAAACGCTGGGGGTGAGCGATAGCATAACCTAATCTTAAACCTGCTAGACTGTAGAATTTAGTAAGCGATCGTAAAATCACCAAATTATCATATTCTTGCACCAATTCAATCAGACTTTGTTCCTCATCAGGGGGTAAAAAGTCCATAAAAGCCTCATCCACCACCACCAAAGCAAACCGTTTTAAATACGGTAGGATAGAGTCCCGTGAAAATAACTTTCCCGTCGGGTTATGAGGATTATTCAGGAGTAACCCATATTCCGAGGTTATAAATCTGAAATCTGGAAACAGAGAAAAATTCTCCTGCTTAGGTATAGCCTTTGTCCCCGTTCCCAAATCCAGAGGAAACTCCAGCACTTTAGCATTATAAGCCGCCAGAGTGCGGTAATAATCCCCAAAAGCCGGAGTCAGTATAACAGTTGCTGCTAATTGCGCTAATTCTCTACCAACCAGAGTTAATAATTCTGCTGAACCATTACCTGGCAAAATCCAATCAGCAGCTATTTGATGAAAGTGACCCAGAGCCAGTCTGAGTTCACTATATTCCGGGTCAGGATAATGCCTGAGATTACCCAGTTGGGACATAATGGCTGCAAGGACGCTGCTGGGCGGTCCCAACGGGCTGATGCTGGCAGAAAAATCCACAATAGCATCAGGGGAACAGTCAGCTAACGCCGCCGCCCAGGCTAAATTTCCCCCGTGTGCTGGTTGTGGCATCAAAAATACTCTCCCTACAACAAAACTTACTCTTTTGGGGGTGCTACCCTTTCTCTAAACTGTTTTCCAGCGGAGAAAGCGGGAACTCTGGTAGCGGGAATTTCCATTTTTTCGTTCGTTTTGGGGTTACGTCCCTCACGGGCTTTGCGTTCCCGTGATTCAAAAGAACCAAATCCCACTAATGTAACCTTATCACCAGAAGAAACCGCTTCCACAATGGTTTCTATGGCAGCAGTTAAAACAGCATCAGCCTGTTTCTTGGTAACGTTAGCTTTTTCCGCCACTGCGTCAATTAATTCGCCTTTGTTCATATCAGACTCCTAAAGTTTTACCAGATATTCTTTCAAGATGCACCCTTTCGCATCTTTACGTAAATCTCTGCTTGTACAAATACAAAAATCGTTCCTGGAGAGTATTTACACTCAAAACCGCCGTAAATCCCATTGACTCGACTTTTCAATGAATCATTCTAAGGTGTTGTCGCCCGAAGTGGATAGGTGAAACTATTAATTTATATAGATTTCAGGATTTTTTGTGTTTTTAACCTCTTTTTTGTAGTTAAAACACCCTATTTTCATGAATAAATACTTAGTGGTGCTATTCCTTAGTCCTTGGTGCTTGGGAAACACCTTCTCCCTCTCCTCCTCTTCGTCCCCTACTCCCTTCGTTTTTCTCAACTCTTCCCAGGTTAACTTTTTCTCCTCTATAGGAATAATTCTCAGGAAATCAGCCCAAACACTTATGTTTACATATTGATATTTGATCAAACTCTTGTGGGGTGGGCATCTTGCCCGCCCTATAACTATTTTATTACCCTCAGCTGGTCATCATGTAAGATTTTTTGGGTTTGAAACGGAATTTTCAACTTTTACCCTACCTCCTCTTCCTGGGGATTCTGGTTAAACCTTCAAAAAATTGATATTGATATAGCTTCATGTAGTTGCAACGAAAAAAAAGGTTTGGCGCTTTCAACCAAACCTCCATAATTGCTGTGCTTAACAACGTACTTAATTAATTTAGTCCTACTCTGCTGATAGATCATCTTCCTATGGGGTGTGTCCAAATTGTCCTAAAAATGATAGAGCATTGTCACCACAGATATTGATACTACAGGGGTAAAGTATATAAAATCTTACTAAATAAATTAGACATAAAAAAGGCTTGGGTGTTAGCCAAGCCTCTATATATACCAGGTGTTTACCATATATAACTACTTTAAACCGGATGTTATTCCTATTCATCATTCTGTAAGATGTTTACAAAACCGACAAAATATGATAATTAACGAAACTATAGTGTTTTTAGCCGTTTCCCTGTTACTTGATCAGAAATAAAAAAAGACCCTGAAATTATTTTCAGAGTCCATACACGTTTTTCAGGCATTAATCAAAGTTAACACTACTCAATTTTCATAAATATTTCTACTACCTAAAGTAGAATTAAAGAAGATATTTGTGCTTTTGGTGCGTAAGAAGTTACAATAATAAAAAAGGCTTAGTGGTTTACCAAGCCTATATATACCAATTGTTTACTATAACTACTGAATATACATTAATTGATGCTGATATTAATCTATCTAAAGTCTAAAGTATGTATATCAATATTCACAAAATCTGTTATGGGGTGCAAAAGAAAGAACTAAGTAATATAGAATGGTATATTTTGGGGATTTTTTCTCAAATAAGGAAAAAGGTCTAGCATGAAGCTAAACCTCATAAAAAGCAGTTATTCGACACACCAGGATTAATGTAAATCTACTTCTCTTTTTTTGCATCCCTCTATGGAGTGTGTTTACTTGTCTAGAAGTATGCTATGAACTGAGCCATTTTAAAAAAATCTTAATATTTGTCGTGTAAAATTACATAAATTAATTAAATTTATGACAATTATGACCATAAATTCGCAAACACTACCACTAGTTAAAAATCCCGAAAAACTAGAAAATCGTCTAGGGGAAATTCCTCCAGAACCGGGGGTTTATTTAATGAAAGATAGCAGCGATCGCTTAATATATATAGGTAAATCTCGTAAATTGCGTTCTCGTGTCCGTTCCTATTTCCGCGACTCCAGCAATAAAACGGAACGTATCAACACGATGGTCAAATTAGTGACAGAAATTGAATTTATCGTCACTGATAGTGAAGCCGAAGCATTAGCACTAGAAGCCAATTTAATTAAACAACATCAACCATATTTTAATGTTTTACTCAAAGATGATAAAAAATATCCCTATCTTTGTATTACTTGGTCAGAGGAATATCCGCGTATTTTTATAACTCGTAAACGTCAATTAGCAAAACATAAAAAAGATAAATACTACGGACCTTATACAGATTCCGGTTTATTACGGGAAATTGTGCATTTATGTAAACGCATTTTCCCCCTGCGACAAAGACCACAACCCTTATTTAAAGATCGTCCTTGTTTAAATTATAATATAGGTCGTTGTCCTGGAGTTTGTCAAAAATTAGTTTCTCCAGAAGAATATAGGAAAATTGTCCAGAAAGTGGCGATGGTTTTTCAAGGAAGAACTCAGGAATTAATTAATATCTTAACAGAACAAATGCAAAGGGCTGCGGAGGAATTGGATTTTGAAAATGCGGCCAAAATCCGTGATCAAATAGTTGCTTTAAAATCCCTCAATGCAGACCAAAAAGTATCCTTACCTAATGATACAATCTCACGAGATGCGATCGCCTTAGCCACAGATAATCAACACGCCCATATTCAACTATTTCAAATTCGCGCTGGTCAATTAGTTGGCCGGTTGGCCTTTGTTACTGACTCCCACCCTGAACCTGGAGAAATTTTACAACGAGTTTTAGAAGAACATTACCAAACAGCAGAAAATATAGAAATTCCTAGCGAAATTCTAGTACAACATGATTTACCAGATAGTGAAGTTCTGTCCGATATTTTGACAGAACGTAAAGGCAAAAAAGTGACAATTTTAGCCCCTTTGCGACAAACTAAAGCCGAATTAATTGAAATGGTGGAAAAAAATGCCCAATATGAATTACAAAGAATGCAGAAATTGGGAGATAGCAATCTACAAGCAACTCAAGATTTAGCTACTATTCTCAATTTACCAGATTTACCAAAACGTATTGAAGGTTATGATATTTCCCATATTCAAGGTACTAATACCGTCGCTTCTCAAGTAGTATTTATTGATGGTTTACCAGCCAAACAACATTACCGACATTACAAAATTAAAAACCCTAATATTACAATTGGACATTCAGATGATTTCGCTAGTTTAGCCGAAGTTATTCATAGAAGGTTTCGTAATTATATCGCAAATCCCCAATTAACAAGATTAGGTAATTCTGACTGGCCTGATTTAATTATGATTGATGGTGGTAAAGGTCAATTATCTGCTGTTGTGGGTATTTTAACAGAAATGAATTTATTAAGAGATTTGCAGGTTATTAGTTTGGCTAAAAAGCGAGAAGAAATCTTTTTACCAAATTCATCTCAACCTTTAAAAACTAACCCAGAACAACCAGGAGTACAATTATTAAGAAGATTACGAGACGAAGCCCATAGATTTGCTGTGAGTTTTCATCGTCAACAAAGAAGTGATCAATTAAAACGATCTCGTTTAGATGAAATTCCCGGTTTAGGACAACATAGACAAAAGTTACTATTAGCTCATTTTCGCTCCATTGATTATATTCGTCAAGCGACATTTACACAATTAACGGAAGTTCCCGGAATTGGTTCCCGGTTAGCGCAAGATATTTATGATTATTTCCATCCTGTTTAAATATCTTTTTTAAGAAATACAAACCAGAGAGACAAGGAAAATTTACAAGTGAATTGTCTTGGGTTATGGTTGGTTTTGTATTATTGGTTAACTTTGTAAATACCATGGTTTTAAGAGATGAAAATTAGCCTGTGTATGATTGTCAAAAATGAAGAAACTACTCTACCAAGGTGTTTAGGAAGTGTAAAAGGTTTTGTTGATGAAATTGTGGTTCTTGATACGGGTTCAACTGATAAAACTCCTCAAATTGCTGAACAATTTGGAGCTAAGGTTTATTATTTTACTTGGAATAATAATTTTAGTTCGGCTCGAAATCAGGCTTTAAAATATGTGACGGGTGATTGGATTTTGGTTTTAGATGCTGATGAAACTTTAACGTCGGAAATTATTCCTTTACTTAAATCAGTTCTTCTTAAGGAAGAATATCTTGTCATTAATTTGGTGCGTCAAGAAGTCGGTTCTACACAATCACCTTATTCTCTGGTTTCTCGACTATTTCGTAATCATCCAAATATATATTTCGATCGCCCTTATCATGCTTTAATTGATGATAGTGTGACGACAATTTTAACTCAAGAACCATGTTGGGAAGTTGGTTATTTACCCGGGGTAGCAATTCTCCACACTGGTTATCAAAAATCTGTGATTAATGCACTGCATAAATATACTAAAGCCGCAGCCGCAATGGAGGAATTTTTTGCAAATCATCCCCATGACGCTTATGTTTGTAGTAAATTGGGGGCTTTGTATGTGCATAATCACAAAATTAATCAAGGTATGGATTTGTTAAATCGAGGGTTAAATCAATTAATTACTAATCAATTTAATCAAGATATAAATTATGATATCTTGTATGAATTACATTATCATTTGGGAATTGCTTATACACATCTACAAGATATATCCTCAGCTATTCATCATTATCAAGCTGCGGTAAAATTACCTATTTATTCACTTCTAAAATTAGGAGGATATAATAATTTAGGAAATTTATTAAAAAATCTGGGAGATTTACCAGCAGCAAAAATTGCCTATGAAACAGCTATCAAAATTGATCCTAATTTCGTAATTGGTTATTATAACTTGGGGATGGTATGTAAAGCTATGGGATTATTTTCCCAGGCTATTGATTGCTATAATCATGCTATTAATCTCAATCCTGATTATGCAGAAGCTTATCAAAATTTGGGGGTTGTGTTGTTGAAAATTGGTCATGTTTCCGCTAGTTTAGAAGCCTTTGAATATGCTATTTCTCTCCATGAACTGCATAACCCCGAAGAAGCACAACGAATTCATCAGGGTTTACAGGAAATGGGTTTATTACCAAGTTAATATCAGGCTGCATAGAATCAAATATCCAGAATTATTAGCCGCAGATCAAGATTAATACATTCCCCAAACTCCTCTCTTTGTTCTGAAAGCGTCGGTCTTGTCAGATAAATTATCCTATGCAACCTGAGATTAATTCTGTATAATCACTTAATTAGATACGAGAAAGCACGAATTTCTCTAATCTATCCATTCCCTTTTCAATGGTCGCCAAATCCGTAGCATAGGAAAGACGAATGTTATTATCAGCACAGAAAGCTATACCCGGAATAACTGCAACTTGATGTTCTGCTAATAATGCGTCACAAAATTCCAGGGATTTTAAGCCGGTTTTGCTGATGTCTGGGAATAGGTAAAAAGCACCGTCTGGTTTAGCCGTACTCAAACCAGGAATAGCGTTGAGTCTGTCTAACATGACTTGACGACGTTTAGCAAAAGCTTGACGCATTTCCTCTACGCAGTCTTGAGAACCCTCTAAAGCAGCGATCGCTCCATATTGAGCAAAAGTACACACATTTGAGGTACTATGTCCTTGGATGGTACTAGCGGCCTTAATAATTTCTACAGGTCCGGCTAAGTAACCCAAGCGCCAACCCGTCATTGCGTAACCTTTAGCAAAACCGTTACTAATTAAAGTCCGGTTAAAAATCTCTTCACCTAAAGCACCAATACTGATATGTTCTGCACCGTCATAGAGAATCTTCTCATAAATCTCGTCAGAAACCACATAGATATCTGCATCAACTATTACCTGTGCTAAAGCCTTAATTTCCGCCGCCGTGTATACCATCCCCGTGGGGTTGGAAGGGGAGTTAAGGACAAATAACTTAGTTTTTGGGGTAATTGCCTGTTTCAGTTGTTCTGGGGTGATTTTGTAGCCTGTAGAAGCGTCTGTTTCTACAATCACAGACTTCCCACCGACTAAAGTTACCATTTCGGGGTAACTTAACCAGTATGGAGCGGGGATAATTACCTCATCGCCGGGGTCAATCAGTGCTACAATTAAATTGTAAAGAGAATGTTTACCACCATTGGTGACAATCACATTTTCTGGCTTATAATTAAGACCATTATCATTTTTTAGCTTGCGAGCGATCGCTTCCCTTAACTTTGGTTCTCCTGCGGCTGGACCGTATTTGGTTTTACCCTCAGCCAAAGCCTTTGAGGCTGCGGCTTTAATGTGCGCTGGGGTGTCAAAATCCGGTTCTCCAGCACTAAAACTACAAACATCTATACCCTTATCCTTCATAGCCTTAGCTTTAGCTGTAATGGCTAAGGTGATGGAAGGTGTTACCCTACTTACTCTTTCTGCCAGCTTCATTCTACTTTATTTGGCGAATATCTGTCCTATTGATCTCAGGATATCCCATAATTCTCTTCTATATTTGCCTTTTTTTAAATTCTTTTTCCTTCACCAGCGGTAAATATTGAGATCAATAAATTCCCATAATACCAAGTATATGATGATATTTCCAGCTAGTAGAGGAATTAAAACAAGCATTAGATGATTATAGCGGTTCTAAATAAAATATTAAAGATTGCTTCCTATTACCAATCATCAACCAAATAATGACACAAACACTCCCAGCAAAAGATATTAATTTACGCTACTTAATTGATAATTTTGGCATTGAGTTAGTTTTAGATGGACAATTTTTCTGGGAATGGCAAGCAGGATTACCAGAAATTACAGATTTAGATAAACAACTTTTAGACAAAGTAAAAGCTGGTTATTTGAATCTTCTCAATTATCCACCATTACTAGAAGATGTTGTCAGAATGGCAATTGTAGACCCAATACTTTTTATCGGTGATTTTTACCTATCTCCCTTTTATGTAAAATCGGAAGAATCTATAGATATTGCTGTACCAGATGAAGATGTAATTATTAAGGGGAGAATGGATATTTTAGTTTTAAAAAATCAATTATGGGTGATGATTATTGAGTCAAAAAAAGCTTCATTTTCTATTGAAGAAGGACTGGCGCAAATTTTATCATATATGTTAGGTAATCCCTATCATGATCAACCCAGTTTTGGGATGATTGCTACAGGTAGCGAGTTTATTTTTGTGAAATTAATCAAAGGAAAACCTACCCGTTATTCTTTATCAAAAGGTTTCTTAATGCGTAATCCTGGCAATGAATTATACGATGTATTGCGTATTCTCAAGCATTTAACTCAACTAGTGACCAGTGACCGCTTGAAACTTTGACAAGATTGTTTTCTTCCTGGTAACAGGGTAGCGAATCATAATCAATAAAGATGGAGGTGAGTTATGGTTCAAGCATTAACAAAATTATTAACTTTCGCAGATTTCATCCTTGAATACAGTAACAACCCCCGCTATGAACTTGCAGACGGAGAATTGATTGACACAGAACCAACAAGACCCCACGAAACCGTCGGTGGTAAAATAGCAACTCAACTGGGTATTGCTATTACCAATGCACAACTTCCCTGGTTTATCCCTCGTACCTGTCTTATCCGTCCTTTTACAGAAATAGCCACAGCCCGACGACCTGATATTGTAGTATTAGATGAAACTTTGCAGCACCATGAACCTTTTTGGGAACATCAACCAATTATTGCTTTAGGACAATCAATTAAATTAGTGGTTGAAGTTGTCAGCACTAACTGGGAAACAGATTATGCTCGTAAAGTTGAAGAATATGCTTTATTAGGAATTTCTGAATATTGGATTGTTGATTATCGAGGTTTGGGAGGAGTGGTTTTCATTGGTAAACCAAAGCAACCGACATTTACAGTTTGTCAATTAATTGGCGAAGATTATAGTCAGCAACAATATCGTTTAGGAGAATATATCAAATCTTCTCTTTTACCTTCTTTACAACTGCGTCTAGATGATATTATGCCACGATAATTTTTGTGAGAATTTATCATAGGGACTGATAAAATCTCATGGGGAGGTGTGGGTTGGGGATGGGTTTCTTGTATCTCACTTAGTCAAGAATCGCTTTTAATTGATCACAACCATATTAACAGGACTTACACAACTGGTATAATATTCTAGATTGTAGTTGTGAATTTCTTCAGCAAATCCTAAATATGCAATATAATAGTATAATCATCACCATAGCCACAGTTAATTTTGATTGTATCCTTAGTTTCTATACTCAATTACTAGCACAAGAACCAAAAAAACTCATCCCTCATATTTATGCTGAGTTTGAAATCCCTGGTTTAAAATTAGGTATTTTTCAACCCAAACCAGTTAACGCAGCAGAATTTGTCACTAATTCCCAAAGTCCCCTAAGTTTGTGTTTAGAAGTCAATAATTTAGAAAGCTCCATATCTTACTTAACATCTTTAGGTTATCCCCCACCAGGAATAATTTATACAGCTTCCCACGGTAGAGAAATTTACGCCTATGACCCCGATGGTAACAGATTAATTTTACATCAATCTAACTAATATGGGAAGTTATTAGTCACAACGAACAACTAACAATTAACAACTAACAATAAATGTCTATTACACAAAACTACAAATTAAATCTAATCCAATGGTATCCCGGACACATCGCCAAAGCTGAAAAGAATCTCAAGGAACAGCTAAAACGGGTAGATGTGATTTTAGAAGTACGAGATGCTCGTATTCCCCTAGCAACAAACCACCCACAAATGAATGAATGGGTGGGAACAAGAACGCGCATACTGGTACTTAACCGAGTAGATATGATTTTACCACAGGTGCGATCGCGCTGGATAGAGTGGTTTAAAAATCAAAGTGAAGTTCCATATTTTACCGATGCTCAACATGGACAGGGAATTACAGCGATCGCCAAAGCCGCCCAAGCAGCAGGTATAGAACTTAACAAACGCCGTCAAGAACGGGGAATGTTACCCCGTCCCGTTCGCGCCGTGGTTATTGGTTTTCCCAATGTCGGTAAATCCGCTCTAATTAACCGTCTCATAGGTAAACGAGTGGTAGAAAGTGCCGCCCGTCCCGGAGTTACCCGTCAACTACGATGGGTCAGAATTTCCGATCAGCTAGAATTATTAGATGCACCGGGTGTCATCCCCGCTAGACTCGATAGCCAAGCCGCAGGAGTGAAATTAGCCATTTGTGATGATATCGGTGAAGCATCCTATGATAACCAACTCATCGCCGCTGCATTCGTAGATATACTTAATGAACTTCAGGAAACATACCCAAAATTTTTACCACCCCATCCATTACTAACACGATATGATCTTGACTCTGTTATCCACACAGGGGAAGCGTATTTACAAGCTTTAGCAGAACATCGCTACAAAGGAGACATAGAACGTACAGCTAGACAAATGATCACCGATTTTCGGAAAGGATTATTGGGGAGTATTCCTTTAGAATTACCACCAATGTAACTGTCAATTTGCTGTTGAGCTTGTGAATATTTTTCAGCCAAAATGTCTAAAATATGAGTTATGAATGTGTTAGATCATAAATGATAGGCAACAAAGAATAGAGAATAATTAAATTACGAATTATTGACACTATTTTTTATTCAGAGGTCAGATAATGGCTATAGCTACTATTAACCCCTACACCGGGGAAACACTGAAAATTTTTGAGCCGTTACAAAAAATGGAAATTGCTGCTAAATTAGATTTAGCAGGAAAGGCTTTTCAAGAATACCGTCAAACAAGTTTTTTAGAGAGGTCTCACTGGTTAGAACAAGCAGCGACTATTTTAGACCAAGAAAAGGCAGATTTGGGGAAATTGATGACTTTGGAAATGGGTAAACCATTAAAAGCTGCCATTGCTGAAGTCGAAAAATGCGCCCTTGTTTGTCGTTATTACAGCGAAAATGCCGCCAGTTTTCTGGCTGATGTCACCATCAAAACCGATGCTAGTCATAGTTTTGTAAAATATCAGCCTTTAGGGGTGATTCTCGCCGTCATGCCCTGGAATTTTCCTTTTTGGCAAGTTTTCCGGTTTGCAGCACCAGCACTGATGGCGGGCAATGTAGCCCTACTAAAACACGCTTCTAATGTACCACAGTGTGCATTAGCAATTGAAGATATTTTTCATCGCGCTGGTTTTCCTGGTGGTGTATTTCAAACATTATTAATCGGTGCAGATCAAGTTGCTGATTTAATGGCCGATGATCGAGTTAAAGCCGCTACTTTAACAGGTAGTGAACCAGCAGGGATATCCCTCGCTGTTGCATCTGGGAAACAAATCAAAAAAACTGTTTTAGAATTGGGGGGAAGTGACCCATTTATAGTTTTAGAAAGTGCTGATTTAGAAACAGCAGTTTCTACCGCAGTTACAGCGAGAATGTTGAATAACGGACAATCTTGTATTGCGGCCAAACGCTTTATTATTGCTGAGGCTGTTGCTGATAAATTTCAAAAATTGCTGTTAGAAAAATTCCAATCCCTGAAAATTGGCAATCCCATGGACCTAGATACAGATTTAGGACCCTTAGCAACTTCTAATATTCTCCAAGAATTAGACCAACAAGTTAAAAAAGCCGTCAAAAGTGGCGGTAAAATCCTCACAGGTGGACATCCTTTAACAGAAATGTCGGGGAACTTTTACCCACCAACAATTATCATAGATGTTCCCGTAGATACACCAATTGCCCAAGCAGAATTTTTTGGTCCTGTGGCATTATTATTCCGAGTTCCTGATCTCAACACTGCGATTAAATTAGCTAATGATACTCCCTTTGGTTTAGGTGCAAGTGCATGGACAACAAATACAGAAGAACAAAATCGTCTAATTCAAGAAATTGAAGCCGGGGCAGTATTTATTAACAGCATGGTTAAGTCTGATCCTCGGTTACCTTTTGGGGGAACCAAGCGTTCTGGTTATGGCAGAGAATTGAGTATTCAAGGTATTCATGAATTTGTGAATATCAAGACCGTTTGGGTGAAGTAGGGGCTTTCCTGCGGTTCGCCCGTACAGGAGTTCAGGAGGAACAGATAAAAAAGAAGAAAATTAAGCAATTACCAATTACCAATTACCAATTACCAATTACCAATTACCAATTACCAAACTTATGAACACCGCAGAATTGTTAGTACAGTGTTTAGAAAACGAAGGAGTTCAATATGTTTTTGGACTTCCTGGAGAAGAAAATCTGCACGTTTTAGAAGCTTTAAAAAAATCATCAATTCAATTTATTACTACCCGTCATGAACAGGGTGCAGCATTCATGGCCGACGTTTATGGTAGGTTAACAGGAAAAGCCGGAGTCTGTCTTTCTACTCTCGGTCCTGGGGCAACTAATTTAATGACAGGAGTGGCAGATGCTAATCTAGATGGTGCGCCATTAGTGGCAATTACCGGCCAGGTGGGAACAGATAGAATGCACATTGAATCTCATCAATACTTGGATTTAGTAGCTATGTTTGCCCCCGTTACTAAGTGGAATAAACAGATTGTTAGACCAAGTATTACACCAGAAGTCGTCAGAAAAGCCTTCAAGCGATCGCAAACAGAAAAACCCGGTGCCGTTCACATTGATTTACCGGAAAATATAGCCGCCATGCCCGTAGAAGGCAAACCTTTAAATAAGGATAATAGTGAAAAAACCTATGCTTCCTTTGCCAGTATTCGCGCCGCATCTGCCGTAATTTCCCAAGCAGTTAATCCCATCATTTTAGTAGGAAATGGTGCAATTCGCGCCCAATCTAGCGACGCAGTAACACAATTTGCTACCCAAATGAATATTCCTGTTGTGAATACTTTTATGGGTAAAGGTGTGATTCCCTACACCCATCCCTTAGCACTTTGGTCCGTGGGATTACAACAACGAGATTTTATCACCTGCGGCTTTGATAATTCAGATTTAGTCATAGCTATTGGTTATGATTTAATTGAATTTTCTCCCAAAAAATGGAATCCTGAAGGGACAATTCCTATTATCCATATTGCAGCAACGTCTTCAGAAATTGACAGTAGTTATATTCCCCAATTGGAAGTAGTAGGAGATATTTCTGATTCCCTGAATGAGATCTTAAAATTAGCAGATAGACAAAATAAACCCAATCCCTATTCTATCAGCTTACGTCCTAATATTCGGGCTGATTATGAAGAATATGCCCAAGATGATCAATTTCCCATTAAACCGCAAAAATTAATTTATGATTTGCGGCAAGTTATGGGACCCGATGATATTGTGATTTCTGATGTTGGCGCACATAAAATGTGGATTGCTAGACATTATCATTGTCATAGTCCCAATACTTGCATTATTTCTAATGGTTTCGCGGCTATGGGTATTGCTATTCCTGGTGCATTGGCAGCAAAATTAGTCTATCCAAATCGTAAAGTTGTCGCTGCAACCGGTGACGGTGGTTTTATGATGAATTGTCAAGAATTAGAAACAGCTTTGCGAGTGGGAACTCCCTTCGTGACTCTGATTTTTAATGACGGTGGCTATGGTTTAATTGAGTGGAAACAAGAAAATCAATTTGGTAAAGGTAACTCATCTTTCGTACATTTTGGTAATCCTGATTTTGTCAAATTTGCCGAAAGTATGGGATTAAAAGGTTATCGAGTTGAATCTGCTACAGATTTAGTTCCCATGCTTAAAGAAGCGCTCGCTCAAGATGTACCAGCAGTTATAGACTGTCGCGTAGATTATCGAGAAAACAGTCGTTTTACTAAAAAAGCCGGTGAGTTAATTTGTGAAGTTTAAATGTAGGGGCGGGGAAACCCCACCCTTTATTGCATCTTAGTATTACAAAAATCATGTAAATAGTTATAAAGTTCACGAAATAAAGGACATTTTTTTTGTAAATTTTCTGGGACTATTTTTAGTAATAACAAAGGTGTATGTAATCCTTTAGAAAATCGGACTGATTGCATATCAAAGTTTAGTTCTAGTAAAATGCTACTATCAACAATTAGCTGAGATAATTTATCTTGACAACAATCTCGATCTTGATCATATTTACTAAAAGATTCAGGATCATCAAACGAGATATTTTTCTGAGTGCTTAACCACCAACGCATTTTTTCATGTCTACCGCGAAAATCTGGATGTTTAGCAATAGTATTATCCCAATCCCCAATCATCCATGATTCTAATTCAGGTGCAGCAAAAGCGATATATTGAGGAATATCATGAGATTCAGTTATCTTAGATATTGCTGATATAAACTTCTCTCTTTGAGAATTAACATCTGGACAATCTAAATCATCAAAAACTAAAATTAAATCACATTTTTTGGGATCACATTGCAAAGCAATAGGTAATTCTTGAGTAATTTGTTCAATTAAACTCTTACCTGTTTTACCATAACCAGTTACCTTCCCAGGTTTTGGTCCTGGTTTGAGTCTTGCTGGTGTTTTCCGTTCAAATTGACAACTGGGAAAATTCTTTTCTAAAAAAGGAATTAATCCTCTCACCTCCGCTTCTCCACCACCTGCAAATACCCAAACTACCACGGCCATCCTCCCACAGTAGGATCTCCTACACGGTATAAATCACCTAATTGCCATCCTTCTTCTAGTTTTTGATCTAAAATTTCATGAGAGAGTGTTTTCATGGAAAAATGCGTCTTATCTTGAGAATAAAAACAATAAACATTTTCTAAGCAATCTGTAAAATGATCTAAAAGATCAGGACTATGAGTAGTGATAATAATTTGAGTTTTTCTAGCAGCTTGTTTAATCCATTCTGCTAAAATTGGCATCCAAGATACGTGCAAACCTAATTCTGGTTCATCAATAACTAATAAAGAGGGTAAAATAGGAGAATGTAATATAGTTGCCCAGCATAACATTCTTACCGTTCCATCTGACATTTCTGTAAGATAAAATGGTTCTTTAATATCTTCAAAATGCCATTCTAATGTTAATGATAATCGCCCAGAACGAAGAGAACGCAGACGACGGGTTTTAGGTAAAATGGACTTCATGGCATTATTAATGCTGTCTTCAAAGTCAATATTTTCCTGGGTTAAATTCTCAAATACTAAGGGTAAATTATTTCCTGATGTAGATAAATAAATATCATTTCCTCCTATTTTTGGTTCTGAATTTCTAATTTGATGCAAATCCATATTATTCGCATTATAAAATTGCCATTGAGAAATAAATGCAATTAACTCTCTCCTAATTTTATACCCAGGTGTAGTTATCAGTTTATTTTGACTATTTTCTAATAATTCTGGAAGTACATTTAAACCTAGAATGTTTGCAGGAATATTATCTAATACTTCAAAATGTGTTCCTGATTTCTGTTCACCTTGATTATATACTGAGATCACACCTTTACCTATTCTTTGCAGTTTTGGATCATTAAATTTATAATAATAAAAAGGTGATAAATCTGGATTTACTAAATTATCTCCACTATATAAAGATTCTTGATGAATAGTTAATTTCTGTTTTTTCCTATCTACAAACAAATCAAGATCAAGAACTGAATTTTTCAGTTGACTCGTATCTTGTAATTGTTCTGAAAAGCCATACTGAAATTTAATGACCGCAGGACTAGCAACACTATTATCTAATATTCTATCATTGCCAATTTTACTAATTGCTTCTTCAAAACTAGTAATACCACGACTTTCATCAGAAACATTAGTTAAACAATCCTTTAAAAATTTTAATGTACTAATAAAATTACTTTTTCCAGAACCATTTGCTCCTATGAAAATATTAAGATTTTTTAACTCTACGGATTGAGATAACGAGAGATTTTTATAATTTTGGGTTAAAATAAATTTAAGAATTGGTTGATACATATTTTTTTACTAACACTATAGAAAGATATTTTTGACTGAGAAGATTATACAATATATTTTCTGAAATTTACAAGAAATATATATGAGTACAGCACTTTACTCAACTATGACTTAATTCCCAATACTGGTGTTTATTGTTGTTCCATAGCCAAGGGTGACTTTAGCGATAGGTTAAGTAATATCTTTGAAATGTTGATTTTTTCTACCTTTAAATACTCCTGCTGGTAGTCCCACAGGGATCTTAATTAAATAGACACTCTATACCAAATTTGTAGAAAGTTTTGGTTCTTACAATACCTAGTCCAAATTGGAAAAAGCTTTGATTTGTAGGTTGGTTTGAAGTATAAAACCCAACATGAGCGTTCCATTGCGCTATTGCTTAACCCAACTTACAGGAAATGGACTGGGAAAAAAATTAGAATCTGTGCAACAAACAGCACAGATTTTTCTAGCCGAAAGTGTTATTTATAAGTAAATCACAACTCAGATTTTTTCACTTTCCCCCATAAACTAATTTATATTTTGACTATTTTTTTCTAACAACAATCAATATCGTTTTGACAAATTAATAAAATTGGGGACTACTTTTACAGGATGCTATTTTCCCAAGTTCTATGCAAATTTGTCAAAATCCCAATTGTTCTAACCCCTTTAATCCCAAAACCTCTAAATTTTGCCAAAGTTGTCAAGAAAGTAACTTTGGAGAAATGCTGCGTAACCGTTACCGGGTTTTAAGATTATTAGGTGAAGGTGGTTTTAGCAGAACCTACGCTGCTGAAGATGTAGATAGACTTAATGCACCCTGTGTTATTAAGCAATTTTTTCCCCAAGTGCAAGGAACTGGACAACGTGCTAAAGCTGCGAAATTTTTCAAAGAAGAAGCTTTTAGATTGTATGATTTGGGAGAAAATCACTCTCAAATTCCGCGACTTTTGGCTTATTTTGAACAAGGTTCTAGTTTATATTTAGTCCAGGAATTTATAATTGGTAAAACTCTTCTAGAAGAACTGCAAAATCAAGCTTATAGTGAAATAGAAGTTCGTCAACTTTTGACTGATTTATTACCAGTGTTAGATTTTGTTCACAAACACAATGTGATTCACCGCGATATTAAACCAGAAAACATTATTCGTCGAGATAGTGATAAAAAACCGGTCTTAATTGATTTTGGTGGTGCAAAACAAGTTACTCAAACTAGTCTAGCTAGACAAGCAACAGCTATTTATACCCTCGGTTATGCACCAACGGAACAAATGGCCGGGTTTGCTTGTCAAGCAAGTGATTTATATGCTTTGGGTGTAACTTGTGTGCGGTTATTAACTCAAGATTTACCATTACAAGATGATTATGGACAACTAAAAGATCATCTTTATGATGCTATGAATGCTAAATGGTTATGGAAGGAACGTTTACAACTTAAAGGAATTACTATTAGTGATGAATTTAAGCAAATTTTAGATAAATTACTCCAACATTTTGCTAGTGATAGATATCAGTCAGCAATGGATGTTTTACATGATTTGAATTTTGCTAAATCCCCCGTTGTCATTAAATTCCCCCCTGTTTCTAAACCACCATTAACACCATTACCTCCACCACCTCCCACAAAAATTATTGTTCCCTTACCCCCTTTGTATAACTTTGATTTTTATGTCATTACTGTAGACACTACTGGGAGAGAAGTTAATCGTGATCGACGTAATTCTAAATATTTTCATGAGGAATTAGGCAGAAATACAACCTTAGAAATGGTGTCAATCCCTAATGGGACTTTTATCATGGGTTCTCCTATTTGTGAAGGTGATAGTGATGAACGTCCCCAACATCAAGTAATAGTTCCATCTTTTTTTATGGCTAAATATCCTATTACTCAAGCACAGTGGAGAATAGTAGCAGCTTTACCAAAAGTTCAACAAGAATTACATCCCAACCCCTCGAAATTTAAAGGTACAAATCTGCCAGTAGAAAATGTTTCTTGGTATGAAGCTGTGGAATTTTGTGCTAGATTAAAAATTAAAACTGGTAGAGAATATCGTCTACCTAGTGAAGCAGAATGGGAGTATGCTTGTCGTGCGGGAACTACCACATCTTTTCATTTTGGAGAAACAATTACCTCCGATTTAATTAACTGTAGTGGTAGTGATACTTATGCTGGAGAACGAAAAAGTAGATTTCGTAAACAAACAACAAATGTTGGTTATTTTGAAGTTGCAAATGCTTTTGGTTTATATGATATGCACGGTTTAGTATGGGAATGGTGTGCCGATCCTTGGCATAATAACTATCATGGAGCGCCTATAGATGGTAGTGTCTGGGAAAATGGTGGTGATCAACATCGTCGAGTTTTAAGGGGTGGTGCGTGGAATTTTAACGCGCAACTTTGTCGCAGTGCTAGTAGAAGTTGGAATGAAGCAGACGGTGGTTTACGAATTTGTGGTTTTCGAGTAGTATTTTCTGTTTAAATTTAGTTAGTAGTGAGAACTTTAGTCCTCAACATCAACAACAACTAAGGGACTGAAAATTAAAAAAATATCCTCAACTGTAGGGTGCGTTATCTTGGAATTTAACACACCCTAATAAATTAGATTATTTATTCTTTGGCAATCCCTAATCTAAATTAAATTCCACAAATTCCGGTAATCCTGGATATACCATATTTCGATCTATGGCCGATAATATCTTCTGATCAGAATTAGGAGAATTTAAACAACGACAAACCAATGCAGCAACATCCGCACGATGAATAGTCCCCACAATTTGAGGATTTTCAGTTAAAATTCCGTTGTTGGTAGCAGATTCTGATTTTAAACCACCAGGACGAATAATTGTATAGTTCAGTCCGCTGGAAATCAGGTATTGTTCAGCCTTTTCTTTTTCAATTAAAACGGGTTTGAGTGCTGCTAATGCTTGGGGAGGTAAAGCCACAACACTATCACCACTACCAATGGAAGTTACCAAAATAAACTTTTTTACTCCCGCTTTAACTGCTGCATCAATCAGGTTTTTATTACCGATATAATCAGGTTTGATATTATCTGTCGGTAAACCTCCTAATGTACTGATAACCGCTTGAATAGGTTCATTTCCTAACATTCCCTGTTCAACATCTGCCGCATTTAAAGCATCTCCTAAAACTGGATGAATACCCATTGCTTTTAGTTCTACAGCAGCGGTTTCTGTTCTCACAAGTGCTTTAACTTGAATTTCCTGTGCTGTCAAATATTTAGCGATTTCTTGACCAACACCGCGACTAGCACCAGCTAGAAAAATGTAAGATGTGACTGACATAATTAGTTGATAAAAAAGATCCTATATTTACATCTATCACAAAATGGTCATTTTAAAATGGGACTATTTCAAATTCAAAAGTAGCAAGCAAACGCTGATCAATATAAACTTCTATTTGATGTTTACCTAAAGGATCTCCAGGAGAAATAGTCCAGAAATTTTCAATCACACCATTAACAGGTGTTTGTATTCGGGTGGAAATTGCCGTTTTTCCATCTTTTGATATGGAAAGATTTTGATGATTCTCTGTAATCCAAGTTTCGGGAGATTTTGGTAAAGTTAAAACTTCTCTCCATTGGACTTTATCTGGATAGTTATCAAGTTTAATTCTCCAACCATAAGCATCACCTTCTTTTAACGGAACGGTAGTTGTTGGGAAAAAATTGACCTTTCCTGATGAATTAATTATCTTAACTCCAAATTCAGTTTTATTAACAGCTAGTTGCTGATTAATGATTCCATGACTATATTTTTGTTTACTTTCTTGCTGACTTTCTGCTAAAGCAATATCAGAGTTATGTAAACCCGATATTATTAATGGAAACATCAAAGATAAAGGAACTAGTAAAACCTGAGTATTTGCAATTTTAATCAACATTATCTTCTAATAAACAAGTAGGATAGAAAATATATATATCCTACTTGAGAAGGATATTTTTGGCAATAGTTAATCTTCGTCAAGTGCAGGTAAAATTTCTTCAAATTGCCACAATTGATCTTTATTTTTCAGAAACCAAATTCGAGTTTCTGTAGTTAATTTACCCCAAATAATATCAGCGGGAACATGGGGAGAAGCATATTGAAATTCTTCACCGATAATTCTGAGATTATCTTCTATATTCCCAGGAATACCAAAGTCCTGCCAATCAATTTTGACATTTCTGCCGGTAACTCCCGCAGTCGGGTCAAAAATTAATTGTGAGGCTCTAACTAAGTCAGCAAAGTGTTGCGGTTTTAATCCAATTACTTCTTGGATTTCAGGTGATTTATAGGGATCTTCAGACATTTTTACTGGAGTTATGTAGATGTGTAATTTAGGTAACTTACTACCAGAGATTATCCCACTCTCTTTAGTTTAGCTCAAAAAATTGAGATAAAATTTAAGAAAAAAACCTCTAATAAAGTTTTGGTTGGTAATTTGATTTAACAAGTTCTCTGATTTTATTGCTACCCTCAAATTAGAGGGGTAATTTTGTTTTTGTAGTGCCATTACAGGATTTACGATCAAATTTCTGGCTTCAATTAGGGACTTATTTTCATAAAGAGGTATAACAATATGCTGCAAAAATTCCGTAATCGCACAGAAGCAGGGAAACTGTTAGCTGCTCAGTTAACAGAATATGCCCATTGTCCTGATATTTTAGTATTAGGGCTTCCCCGTGGCGGTGTACCTGTGGCTTATGAGGTAGCAAAGGAACTTAATGCACCTTTAGATATCTGCTTGGTGCGGAAACTAGGTGTACCTGGACATAAGGAATTGGCCATGGGGGCTATTGCGACCGGAGGAGTCCGTGTTATGAATGAGAATGTTGTAGATTCATTGCATATTTCCCAAGCAACTATTGATCAAGTAGTAGCAATAGAAATGCGGGAATTAGACCGCCGCCGCCACGCTTATCGCGGTAATAGTCCCCTAGCAGAGGTAAAAAATCATATCATTATTCTGGTGGATGATGGTATTGCTACGGGTGCTACTATCCGAGCAGCGATCGCTACGTTGAAAAAACAACAACCCCAGAAGCTTGTAGTAGCTGTTCCAGTGGCGGCGGTATCTACTTGTGAAGAATTAAAAGCAGAGGTAGATCAGGTTATATCAGTAATAACACCAAACAATTTGTATGCAATTGGTATTTGGTACGAGGATTTTCGGCAAACAACCGACGCTGAAGTATGTGAAATTTTGACAACGCAAAAATTATTGGTAGCTAAAGACTCCTAAATCGAAGTTAAAGTTATTGATAGAACATTGGGTGTCAGTTAAGAAAGTGTCACTCTCTACACTAGCTATTTGGTGTTAAAAGGGGTATCATTAGCAAATGCAAGGAGTGATACCA
The DNA here is from genome assembly GCF_005402965.1 of Dolichospermum planctonicum. Lineage (GTDB taxonomy): Bacteria > Cyanobacteriota > Cyanobacteriia > Cyanobacteriales > Nostocaceae > Dolichospermum > Dolichospermum planctonicum. Next base: position 14,760 of record NZ_BJCF01000036.1, on the reverse strand, counting down.
CTTCACTTGATACTTGTTACAAGTCCCCTCGCGCTGCTTATACTTCCTGTTATTTGAGTTGCGGGTCTAAAATGTCACAAAATTAGTGAAGTAGTATAAAGTTATACGGGGAAACGCTTGAGTGAGAAAAAACTCAGGCGTTTTTCTTATTTATAACTACTAGTAGTTTGACTTTAATTGCACATTTGCAAGCCTCTTTTTAAGAAGAGGAAAATCTAAAATCTAAAATCTAAAATCCAAAATCCAAAATTGGTTGACGGGAGTATATTGTGGAAATAGAGGTTTTGTTACTCAATTAGGTTAACAAGATATGGACACTGAGGAACTAAAACGGCGTTATGCTGCGGGAGAAAGATATTTTGTTTCAGCTAAACTAGTCAAAGCTAAACTAATTAATGCTTACTTACCAGGAATTAATTTATGGGGAGCAGATTTAAGCGAAGCAAATTTAGCTAAAGCTAAACTGTGGGGCGCGAATTTGAGTAGAGCGAATTTAGCCCAGGCCAATTTAACTAGAGCGAATTTATCTGGTGTTAATCTGACTGAGGCAAATCTTAGAGGTGCTACATTGCATTACACCAAGTTCTACGGCGCGAATTTACATGGTGCATATTATGATGAAAGTACCAAATTTCCTAGAGATTTTGATCCTCTTAGTCACAATATGCAAAAGTTGTAAATACTTAAACTGCTTCTGCTGTTGGTATGGGAAATATTTTAAAGTAGTGAGCAATAGCAATAAAAATTAGGTATTTTTAGGTAAATTTATGACAGAAATTAAATTTGCTATTGAAGGTGAAGACGCAATTACAGCCACAAAAGAACTTTTGGCAATTGAGGGCATAACTGGTAACTATACCGTAAATTCAGAAGAAATCGAAAGAGAGCCAGTTATTACCACTGTAGCCACTATAGTTGGTCTTGTGGGTGGAACTCTGGCCATTGCTGAACAAATCCGCAAGAGTAGGAATAGTTTTAACACAAAAGTGGATTAATACTAGCCGATTTCGTGAAACCTTACATCTATGCAAATCTACCTTAAATATTGTTGAAAGCTATGAAATTCTTACTAATCTAGCACGATCTGAACAAGAACTTGGAAACATTGAACAAGCACAGCAAGATTATCAACAAGCATTAGAACTCTGTCCAGCAACAGATAAAACAACAAAAGCGGTAATTATTAATAACTTAGCCAGTATCTACGCGGACACGGGAAAAATAGAAGAAGCGATCGCCCACTAGCAGTCTTTAGAAATCAAAGAAAGCATTGGTAATGTCCAAGGTCAAGCCGTGACTTTGCACGGTTTAGCCAGTATCTACGCCAACACAGGGAAAATAGAAGAAGCGATCGCCCACTACCAGCAGTCTTTAGAAATCAAAGAAAGCATTGGTAATGTCCAAGGTCAAGCCGCGACATTAGCAATGTTGGGACAGTTGTTAGCATATAACAAAGGAGATTTTGTGACTGCACTAAAATATTTACATCAGTCTTTAGAGATATTCCAGCGTATTCAATCACCCGATGCTGAAACAGTGAGGAAAATTATTAATGATGTGCAAAAAATGGCAAACGGTTAAGGTAATTTCTTTAAATTCCAAACTTTGATAACATTGTAAAAAATCTGCGTTTATCTGCGTCCATCTGCGTTTAATTATTACTGCTTGTATCTCACTTGAATGGGAATTGCTATAATAATTTCCCCTTGATTGTTAAATTCATAATCATCAATCTATGACCAAAAAAGTAGATATTGGTAGTAAACGCTTAATCAGTCTCGCACCCGATAATTGGGTACAATGGGTAACACAAAGAAAAGATATTCGGGTGAAAGAGTTTATTTCCTCAGAATTTCAATGGATCAGCCGCGATAATGACGTACTGATTAAAGCCGAAAACCCAGAGGGGGAATTTTTAATTCTCAATGAGCTACAATTGCGTTATAACGAGAAAGTTCCGCTGAGAATGACGGCTTATATAGCTTTAGCACGGGAACGTTATAAATTACCCATTTATCCCGTACTGATCAATATTTTACCCCACGTCAAAACACCCAATATTCCCAACTTCTATCAACAAGAATTTATGGGAATGAAAAGTTATCAAGACTATCGGGTAATTAATCTCTGGGAAATTGAAGCTAGTTTAGTATTTGCAGAAAATTTATCAAGTTTATTACCTTTTATACCAATTCTCAAAGGAGGTGGTGAAGAAGCAGTTGTCAGAGAAGCAGTAATTAAACTGCGAGAAAATGAACAGTTAAGGGATTTAGAACCATTATTATCATTTTTTGCATCCTTTGTCCTAGAAATACCAATAGTTCAACAAATCATGAGGTGGGATATGACAGTATTAAGAGAATCACCCTGGTATAACGAAATCCTCAAACAAGGTTTACAACAAGGTTTACAACAAGGTGAACAACAAGGTGAAGCTAATTTAATTATTCGTCAATTATCAAAGCGGTTTGGTAATTTAGATCCAGCAATTGCATCACAAATTCGCCAGTTATCAATTTCACAATTAGAAACATTAGGAGAAAGTATTTTTGATTTTTCTGCTATGGCTGATTTAGAAACCTGGTTACAACAAAATATTGATTAAGTCATTGCAAGAGACATTTGAGGAAATGTCTCTCTTTTTTGTAAATGTCTAATCAACTTTAAACCTAGCTAATAATTCCTGACGGGAAAGATTAGATAAATTAAGTAATAACTGGGTTCTTTCTGTTAAAGAAAGTTCCATTAACGGACTGACAATAGCAGATAACTCCTCATCTAAATTACCAAAACGCACCGCTAACAAACTCTCTACCATCAAACGTTGTCCGTCTTTTTGTCCTTCCTGTCGTCCTTGCTGTCTTCCTTCCTGTCTTCCTTGTTGTCTTCCTTCCTCTATTCCCTCTTGTTTCCATTCTTCCCGTTGTTTAAGATACGCTGGTGATAAACTCATAATTAACTCCCTTGCTTCTTCATCATTAACATCACTATTCAATTCTAAATTTTTCCGCCAAGATGCGAAAATTTCCATTAATCTATCCCATTTATCATTCTCTTTTGACAGTTCAACTACTTCGCTGATAGCTTCCATTTGAGTTCTACCTTTTCCCATTACCCTTAACCATAGTGTATCCTCTGTCATGGATAACTGATTGATAGCCACAATAGCCGCTTTCTGGTATTTTGGCAGAAAATAAACTCCTTTTTCCCATCCCTCCTTTATTTTTGCTCCAAACCCTTCCAGGATTCTTTCAGAACAAGTTGGTGTTAAAATCCATAGAAGGGGTAATTCTTGTTCAGAAATAGAACGTTTTTCTCTTTTGGTTTGTCTTAACAATTCACCCTGAACACTATACAATTTTAACAAACAACTCCTAATTTCTATCTCATTAGGTGCATTACGGTAAGGTTCAAATAGACAGCTTGTAACCGCCATTTTTCCTAATAATCCTAATTCGGAATTTGTAGATGTTGTAGTTGGAACAAACCAAACATCTATTTCTTGAACTTCGCTTTTTACATCTTTACTCGTTTCTACCTTACCTAGAGGTTTTAATAGTTCTTCTAGATATTCTTTGGCCAGTTGGTCGTGGACTTGTCGTGTCATGAATTTCCTAGTATAGCCGTAATTTCTCATTACCAGGGCTTGTTTTTGAATTAGGAATTGTACAGTAAGTGCCAAAACAACATACACTTTTTGTGAATTAACCTCACTGACAAAAGGAGTTGGCCATGAATAAGTTTTTATTCGTAAGTGATTTAGATCATACCCTAGTAGGCGATGATCAGGCATTGTTGGTATTGAGCGATCGCTTGCAACAGCATCGTCAACAATATGGTACAAAGATAGTCTACTCTACAGGGCGATCGCCTGTGCTTTATCGAGAACTCCAACAGGAAAAAAATCTCTTCTCCCCAGATGCTTTAGTTCTCTCGGTTGGTACAGAAATATATTTGCATGGTAGCAACCATCCTGACACAGAATGGGCGGATATTCTCTCTCAAAGTTGGCATCGGGAAAAGATTTTATCCATTACTGAGCAATTCCCGGAATTAGTGTTACAGCCAGATACAGAACAACGTCCTTTTAAAGTCAGTTTTTTCCTGAAAGCTGAATTATCGGGCATTTTACCACAACTTGAGACAGAATTGCAAAAATCCCAACTAAATATAAAATTAATTTATAGTAGTGAAATTGACCTTGACATTTTACCCCATACCAGCGATAAAGGTCAAGCAATGCAGTTCCTCCGTCAGAAGTGGAAATTTGCAGCCGAGCAGACTGTTGTTTGTGGTGATTCAGGTAATGATATTGCTTTGTTCGCTGTTGGTAGGGAACGGGGAATCATTGTCGCTAATGCTCGTGAGGAGTTACTGCAATGGTATCATCAGCATCCCGCTGACTATCGTTACCTCGCACAAAATCGTTGTGCTGCTGGGATTATGGAAGGTTTAAAATATTTTGGTTTCCTAGAATGATTAGCTATCTTAAAGGTATCGTCGCTGGTGTCCAAGCCATTACCCCTAATCGTGTTATCTTGACCCTAGAGGTAAATGGCATGGGTTACGATTTGCAAATTCCTCAACGTCTGGCCAACCAGTTAACATCTACTGGAGATGTGGTACAAATTTTTACCCATTACCAGATCCGGGAAGAATTACCTATGCTCTACGGTTTTTCTTCTCCCTCAGAACGGGATTTATTTCGTCATTTACTCAGTGTCAGTGGTATTGGTGCGGCCTTGGCCATCGCACTCTTGGATACAATGGAATTACCAGAGTTAGTTCAAGCTATTATCGCTGCTAATATCCAAATCTTAATTCAAGCTCCTGGTATAGGCAAAAAGACCGCTGAACGCATCTGTTTAGAACTCAAGAGTAAATTAATCGAATGGCGCAAATCAGCCGGCTTCTTCGTCGCTACGGGCGGACCTGCACCAGGAATTTTAGAAGAAGTGCAAATGACTCTGTTTGCTTTGGGGTATACTGCTCATGAAGTTAGTAATGCTTTGCACGTTGTTAGTGAAGATGTTGGTTTACCGAAAAACGCCTATGTAGAGGATTGGATTAGACAAGCGATCGCTTATTTGAGCAGCAATGATATGATTTTACAGTAGATTACAGGATTAAGAGGTACAAATGTTCATAGTAAAACTCTGATTGTGTCTGCATCCTACCAGCTTATATGTACCTCAATCATAATGCAATCATTATACAATCATATTTAACCTAACCTAATTACGCCCTCTGCAATATAGTTATAGGAGGAAAGAATGTACGACAGCGATAAACGTAAACTATTATCAGCCTTGTGTCACGGAGCAATTTTTTTTAGCACTACAATTGTCTCCGTTGGTTTACCCATAGCTATATTATTTGTATCAGATGATCCTGTCGTCAAAGAGAACGCGAAGGAATCTATCAACTTCCATTTTAACGTTTGGTTCTATGGAGCAATTCTCGCAGCTTTGTTTTTTTTAACCGGTTGGTTGGTTTTAACCCTAATCATCCTGTTGCCACTAGCAGGTTTAGGGTATATATTACACTGGGGATTAACCATCTGGGCGCTAATTGCTGTTTTCCGTAATCCTGAACAACCCTACCGTTATCCCTTTATTTTCCGGGTTTTTTAAAAAATAGTATTTCCCTTCTGCTGTCACTTCTGGGAATAGGGAATTAACCGCGATATTAAGACCATGGAGAATATTGACTGAATTTTTTTGAAGATTGTTTTTTGCAAATAGGTTATCAGCAAATGTCCATCAAGTTGTAAAATATAAAATTGCCCCACAGCTTCATCAACAGTAGGGCAAAAGACAGTTAAAGCACTGCTTGTAGTTTGTCTGAATAGAGCCAGCTAAAAACCTGCTTCTGTGACGCTTTATTCTGTGTCCATCGTATTGTTTTCTCTGCACAAAATTTATGTTTCCTATCCACCGCCCCCGTCGTCTGCGTAGCCATACCCAATTACGCCGTATGGTACGTGAAACCGTTTTAACTACTAGCGATTTGATTTATCCATTGTTTGCTGTACCAGGGGAAAGTATAGCCAAAGAAGTCAAATCTATGCCCGGTGTTTATCAACTTTCCGTAGATAAAATTGTTGAGGAAGCTAAAGAAGTTTATGATTTAGGCATTCCCGCAATTATCCTATTTGGAATTCCTGAAGATAAAGATATAGATGCTACCGGCGCGTGGCACGATTGTGGTATTGTCCAAAAAGCAGCAACCGCAGTTAAAAATGCCGTTCCTGATTTAATTGTCATGGCTGATACTTGTTTGTGTGAGTATACAAGTCATGGCCATTGTGGTTATTTACAAGTTGGGGATTTAACAGGTAGAGTATTAAATGATCCAACTTTGGAATTATTAAAGAAAACCGCAGTTTCCCAAGCTCAAGCCGGTGCAGATATTATCGCACCTTCGGGAATGATGGATGGTTTTGTGCAAGCAATTCGCGCCGGTTTGGATGCAGCGGGCTTTGAACATATCCCCATTATGTCCTATGCTGCTAAATATGCTTCAGCTTATTATGGACCATTTAGAGATGCAGCGGACTCAACACCACAATTTGGAGATAGACGCACGTACCAAATGGACCCCGGTAACGCTAGGGAAGCCCTGAAAGAGATTGAATTGGATATCGCTGAAGGTGCGGATATGCTGATGGTTAAACCAGCATTGGCATATATGGATATTATCTGGCGCGTTAAGGAAGCTAGTAATTTACCTGTAGCGGCTTACAATGTGTCTGGTGAGTATGCGATGGTGAAAGCAGCGGCTTTAAACGGTTGGATTGATGAGCAGCGCGTTGTTATGGAAACTTTAACCGGGTTTAAACGGGCTGGTGCTGATTTGATTTTGACTTACCACGCTAAGGATGCGGCTAGGTGGTTGTAAGTTAAGATATTAACTCACGCAGAGGCGCACAGACGCGGAGAGTGTTTTTGTGTTTGGGCGTGAGATTTTTGGCCTTTGGTTGCAAGATAGAACAAATCTTAAAACCCACATTCCGCACTTTTGCTATTTTTGCGTGCAATTATGCTTCAAGTCAGATATCATGAGTTTTTCACCCCTACGTGCTGACAATTGATGATCAAGAATATTCCTAGTGATCAACAACAGTGCTAGGCTTGACGGTATTCGGGACAATGGCACGATAAAATTCTATAACGATAAATTGCAATAAAGGTCTAAATGGCAGAAACACTATTTTTCAACGCCCTGCGGGAAGCTATTGACGAGGAAATGTCCCGCGACTCTAAGGTATTCGTTCTGGGTGAAGACGTAGGACACTACGGCGGTTCTTATAAAGTTACTAAAGATCTACACCAAAAGTATGGTGATTTGCGAGTTTTAGATACCCCTATTGCGGAAAATAGCTTTACTGGAATAGCTGTAGGCGCTGCTATGACCGGGTTACGTCCTATTATTGAAGGAATGAATATGGGCTTTCTGCTCCTGGCCTTCAACCAAATTTCTAATAATGCGGGTATGTTACGCTATACTTCCGGTGGTAACTTTAAAATCCCTATGGTCATTCGTGGTCCTGGAGGTGTGGGTAGACAATTAGGTGCGGAACATTCCCAACGTCTAGAAGCTTATTTCCAAGCTGTTCCCGGTTTAAAAATTGTCGCTTGTTCCACCCCTTACAATGCTAAAGGCTTACTGAAAGCAGCTATCCGCGATGACAACCCAGTCTTATTTTTTGAACACGTTTTACTTTATAATTTAAAAGAAGATTTACCAGAAACAGAATATGTCCTCCCCTTAGATCAAGCTGAAGTTGTCCGTAAAGGTAAGGATGTGACAATTTTAACTTATTCACGGATGCGATATCATGTTTTACAAGCTGTGAAATCTTTGGAAAAACAAGGTTATGATCCAGAAGTTATTGATTTAATCTCCCTCAAACCTCTCGATTTTAACACTATTGGCGCGTCCATTCGCAAAACTCACCGCGTTATCATCGTGGAGGAGTGTATGAGAACCGGGGGTATTGGTGCGGAATTAACCGCTTCTATTAATGACCGCTTATTTGATGAATTAGACGCTCCTGTATTGCGTCTTTCTTCCCAGGATATCCCCACCCCTTATAATGGTAATCTGGAACGCCTCACAATTGTTCAACCAGAGCAAATCATCGAAGCAGTCCAGAAAATGGTCGCTTTGCGCGTTTAGGTGACAGTTGACAGTTGACAGTTGACAGTTGTACGGGCGAACGGCCGTTCGCCCCTACGGATGTCTCTGGTTACTGAGATGAGCCTAAGTATTACCTATTCCCTCGGAAATTTTCTACTCACAACCGACAAAAAGAGCGTTATTATAACCTTTGTCAGTTGTGAGTCATGGTATGCAAAAACAGCGATCGCTATTAGCATTAATTATAGTCTTGGTAATTGCCGCTATTACAGTAATTATCACAATTCCTGTACCCCTGGGACTAGATCTACGGGGCGGTTCCCAGCTTACCATTCAGGTGAAACCAACAGCGGAAATTCCCCAAATTACCGAAAGGGAATTGGAAGCTGTGAAAAGAGTGGTCGAAGGACGAATTAATGGTTTAGGTGTTTCTGAACCTGTAATTCAAACCGTGGGTACAGATAAAATTTTAGTACAATTACCTGGTGTCAATGACCCAGAACAAGCAGAACGAATATTAGGCGGTACAGCGCAATTAGAGTTCCGTATCCAAAAACCAAATACAGAAGCTCAACTTATAGCTTTACAGGTAACAAAAAACGACCTAAAAACCAAGCGGGAAGAATTGAAAAAGACCAAAGATCAAGCTGCAATTAATACCAATAAACAAGAGTTTGATCAAAATAATCAAGCGGTAGCAGAATTGTTTGAAAGTACCAACCCACCTCTGACTGGTAAATATCTCAAGGATGCCTATGGACAGCCCACTCAGGGCAATAATTGGGACGTGGCCATTCGTTTTGATCAAAAAGGTGGTGAACTCTTTGCCGGACTAACAAAAGACCTGGCGGGAACTGGTCGCGGTATCGGTATTTTCCTCGATAATGAACTGATTAGTTCACCGACGGTGGGAGTAGAATTTGCTGCTACTGGGATTACAGGCGGTTCTGCGGTAATTACAGGTCGTTTTCAAGCCCAAGAAGCGAATGATTTAGGGGTACAGTTGCGCGGGGGTGCATTACCCGTTCCTGTGGAAATTGCGGAAAGAAGAACGGTAGGCGCTACCTTAGGAAAAGATAGTATTCAAAGAAGTATCTATGCTGGTATTGGCGGTCTAACTTTAGTATTAATATTTATGGTGTTGTACTACAGACTACCAGGAATGATCGCAAATGTATCACTATTAATTTACTCCCTGCTCACTTGGGCTGCTTTCTGTTTACTGAGTGTCACCCTCACCTTACCCGGAATTGCGGGTTTTATTCTCAGTATCGGTATGGCTGTTGATGCTAATGTTTTGATTTTTGAACGCACTAGGGAAGAATTACAAGCTGGTAAATCTTTGTATCGTTCCGTAGAATCCGGTTTTTACCGCGCTTTTTCTAGTATCTTAGATAGTAATGTTACTACCTGGATTGCTTGTGCTGCTTTATTTTGGTTGGGTTCAGGACTAGTAAAAGGCTTCGCGCTCACATTAGCTTTAGGTGTAGCGGTAAGTATGTTTACCGCAATTACTTGTAGTCGCACATTGATGTTTTTAGTTATTTCCATTCCCTCTTTGCGGAACACCAAACTTTATGCTCCTAATGTGCCAGTAATAAATAAGACAGGAGTGGCACAATGAGATTAGATATTAACAAAGCACGGGGTACATGGTGGACTATTTCCTGCGTTATTATCCTCAGTGGGATAATTTCCATGGTGATATCTTCCTTAAATCCCAATATTAAAGCGCCTTTGCGTCCTAGTTTGGACTTTATTGGCGGTACAAGGTTGCAATTGGTGCGAGATTGTGGCAAAATTGGTAATTGTGACCAATCAATAGATATCAACGTTGTGCGAGAGGTGGCTAAATCTCAGGGTCTTGGTGATAGTAGTATCCAATTAATCTCGGAAAATGGCCAAGAAAATGGTATCACTATCCGCACGAAAACACTCGCAGCCGAACAGCGTATCAATTTACAAAATGCTCTCAGTGAAAAAATCGGCGCTTTTGACCCGCAAAAAAATCAAGATGACTCCGTTGGTGCAACTTTAGGAAAGGAGTTATTTACTTCCGGGGTCTTGGCTTTAATAGTTTCCTTTATAGGAATTACTATCTACATGGCTGTCAGGTTTCAATGGGATTACGCTGTATTTGCCATTGTGGCCTTGTTTCACGACATTTTGATTACCACTGGGGTTTTCTCGATTTTAGGCTTGGTTTTCGGCGTTGAAGTAGATAGTCTGTTTATCGTGGCCTTGCTGACTATCACCGGTTTTTCTGTCAATGATACTGTTGTCATTTATGATCGGATTCGGGAAACGATTAAACTTCACCCTGAACAACCAATTGCTGATATTGTTGATGATGCTGTTAACCAAACTTTAAGTAGGTCAATTAACACGACTTTAACAACTCTACTAACATTAACTGCCATCTTCTTCTTTGGTGGGGAAACACTGCATAATTTTTCTTTAGCCTTAATTGTGGGCTTTACAATGGGAGCTTATTCTAGTATTTTCATTGCTAGTACACTGCTGATCTGGTGGCGAGAACGTAGTGAAAATTACCCAGTTGAAACCCCTATCAGTTCCCCAGAAAGTTAAATTTATTGATCACTTGTTCCTAGTCGGAGACTGGGAACGAGATTAAGGAGATTTTGTAGACGCTTATACCATTCCTATGGATAAACCTGAAGTACCACTTGAGGACGAACAATTAGCTTTAGACCCTAATTTTACTCAACAAATACAGAAACTATATCTGCTAACAGTATATGGTAGATGGTTATTTGCTGGCTTTTTGTGGCTAACTATCGCGCCTTTTTGTCTGTGGGATTTACGGGCGGAAATTTATTTGTTGCAACAATATTTTACCTGGGTAGGATTACGATACGCGCTGATTTTTCACCCTCTGTCTACTCTTGGTTTAACCTTGTGTATTGCCATGACAACTTCTGTGTTAGTCTGGCAAATTCGTAATATCCTTTGGGGATTACCATTAAAAGAGCGGGAACATTTACAAAGGCAAGTTTATCACATTCGTCAACAAGGATCTACACATCCTCTATGGAAGTGGGTTTGTAAGTGAGTGGGTAATAGGTAATGGGTAATAGGTAATAGGTAATAGGTAATGGGTAATAGGTAATAGGTAATAGTAATGAAAAGGAGTTTTTTAACTTTTAATTCAAATGTTGCATATACATATACAGCCTTAGTAATTTTCAGGAAAATATGTCATAACAGAAGCGAACATATTGTGATAATTGGATAATTATAGATGAAATATTCTCAAATTCAATTTAGTCAAAGTCGTGGTGATATTGATATTGGTCAACTTCAAGAATTGTTTGATATTGCTGCTTTTTGGGCAAAAGGACGAAATATAAAAGATTTGGCTATAGCTATTGCTAACAGTGAACCTGTTATTTCTGTGTGGGATCAAGAATTATTAATTGGCTTTGCTAGAGCGACCTCTGATGGCATCTATCGCGCTACAATTTGGGATGTTGTCATTCATCCAGATTATCAAGGTAATGGACTAGGAAGCAAGTTAATAGAAACCGTTTTAAATCATCCCCGAATGCAAAAAGTAGAGCGTGTATACTTAATGACTACTCACCAACATAAATTTTATGAAAAGATTGGTTTTCAGGTGAATAAAACAACGACAATGGTTTTATAAAATCTTGACCAAAAATCTGGGATACAAGCCCCGTCCTTCTAGGACGGCTTTATGTTAAAATTTGGTTATAGTCGCCTTATGGCATTGGGAGACTTTAAACGGACATGGAGGGACGATAAGACCACTTGTGGCGTGTTCTGGTGAAGTGTCAAGAATCATCGCACCTTCAGGTCGGTGAGTATGTCAAAATTACCACCTACGCAAAATACCTCTCAAACTCTCTTGTCTTCGTGTCCTTTGCTCCTTTGTGGTTTATTATTCCCTAACTTGTGCGTAAGTAAGTGAACGGAAAAAAACCGACATAAGTAACGAAAAGTAAAGTTGCCCAAAACCTCTTCCCTGTTCCCTGTTCCCTGTTCCCTGTTCCCTGTTCCCTGTTCCCTGTTCCCTTGTCATAACGACAATTTTTAACGCCAACCTACTTAAGTCCTCAGAATCTTCATAAATTAAGCAGTTTAAACAATGGATAATCATCCTTATGCCTGGATAAACGAATCTCTGTCCACTATTCACCAGGCTGACTGGTATCGTTCCGTAGAAACTATTCACAGCCGGCCTGGTGCAACAGTGTTATTATCTGGGCGAGAGGTGATTAATTTTGCTAGTAATGACTACTTAGGACTAGCAGGTGATCAACGTTTACAAACAGCCGCTATTAATGCTATTCAAGAATTTGGCACTGGTAGTACAGGTTCTAGATTACTCAGTGGACATCGGGAATTACACAGAGAATTAGAACGGGAAATAGCATCTAGCAAACAAACCCAAGACGCATTAGTATTTAGCTCCGGTTATTTAGCAAATCTAGGTACAATTGCGGCTATAGTCGGTAAAAGAGACTTAATTTTAGCTGATCAATTTAACCATTCCAGCCTCAAAAAAGGGGCAATTCTCAGCGGTGCAACGGTGATGGAATATCCGCACAGTGCCATGACAGCACTATGTCAAAATTTACAGCAATATCGCAAGAATTACCGACGCTGTTTAATAGTTACTGATAGCGTTTTTAGCATGGATGGTGATTTATGTCCATTACCCCAACTGCTAGATTTAGCGACAGAATTTAGTTGTATGCTACTGCTAGACGAAGCTCATGCTACGGGAGTCATGGGTAAAACTGGTGCTGGGTGTGTGGAACATTTCGGGTGTACAGGTAGAGAATTAATTCAAATTGGCACATTAAGTAAAGCTTTGGGGAGTTTGGGCGGCTATGTAGCCGGTAGCAGCGCCCTAATTGACTTTTTACGCAATCGCGCCCCTAGTTGGATTTATACCACAGCCCTTTCCCCCGCAGACACAGCAGCAGCTTTAGCGGCTATAAAAATAGTCCAACAAGAACCGCAAAGGCGATCGCAATTGTGGCAAAATGTCAACTATTTAAAACAATTAATTGAAGACAATTTACCTAACTTAAAATTATTACCGACGGAATCAGCGATATTATGTTTTCAATTACCCAACGCAGCCGCAGCATTAACAGCAGGAAAGCTAATGCAAGCATCAGGAATTTTTGCCCCGGCCATTCGTCCTCCCACAGTGAGTACAAGTCGGATTAGAATATCTATGATGGCCACCCATGAGTTAGCACATATTCAGAAATTGGTAGAAGTGATCAAAACCATGGAACAATTAGCGTCAAAATATTGACCCCAAAGCCGTATCAGAACAGAAAATAGTTTGGATTAAACTTTCTATCCTGTCTAAACTATTTAAAAATAAACATCAATAGAAATTCCAACTTATCAGCGTAGAAAATTAACATCTTCATAAATATCAGTTAAAAGACATTTAAAATTTACACTTGTTAACTCTAATTGTTGATTTCCTTTATAACTATAAAGTTCCCATCTTCCTTGATTATTGAGACTAAAACGATCAACTCTTTGACGATTTTGACTAACTAAAACATATTCTTTTAAGGTTTCTAATTCTTGATAGTCAATGAATTTATCACCTCTATCAAAAGCTTCAGTTGCAGGTGATAAAACTTCAATAATTAAACTTGGATAGCATTTAAAATATTCAAACTTTGTATCTCTTGGATCGCAAGTTACCATCATATCAGGATAATAAAAAATATCCAGAGTTTCAATTCTAGCTTTCATATCAGTCACGTAAAGACGACATCCTGTACCACGAATATGATTTCTTAAAAGAGCAACTAAATTAGTAGTGATTGTCACATGGGCATCACTAGCACCTGCCATTGCGTAAATTTGCCCTTGAATATATTCATGTTTAATGGGGCTATTTTTTTCTAATTCTAAATATTCTTCTGGGGATATATAGGCATGAGATTGGGTAAGATTCATATATTTTTATGGTTAATCAGAGATGAGTTTTTAGGTGCGTTTATAGTGTAGCAATTTTAAATATTTTTTGTGTCAATGACAATTTGGAATTTTAATAATAATGAATATCACAGTTATCAGGTAATAGGTGACAGGGAACAGGTGCTACGCCACGGGGACAGGTGCTACGCCACGGGGACAAGTGACAGGTGACAGGGAACAGCTTTTTGAGTAGGGTGTGTTAGCTGTCTTCGTAACGCACCATTGGTAAAAACTTTGGGTGTAGCATAGCGATAGCGAAGCGCTGCTGCAAGCAGTTCGCTACATCATAGCCATATAATATAGTAACGCACCATCTTTAATCATAATCAGAAAATCCCCATCTTCATCCTGTACATCCTTTCATCCTGGATATCCTGATTCTGACATAAATTAGGTGACAGGTGCTACGCCACGGGGACAGGTGACAGGGAACAGCTTTTTGAGTAGGGTGTGTTAGCTGTCTTCGTAACGCACCATTGGTAAAAACTTTGGGTGTAGCATAGCGATAGCGAAGCGCTGCTGCAAGCAGTTCGCTACATTCTACCTATATAATATAGTAACGCATCATATTAAATCATTATCCTGTACATCCTTTCATCCTGGATATCCTGATTCTGA
>NZ_BJCF01000035.1 GCF_005402965.1 Dolichospermum planctonicum | reverse complement strand
CTTATTGAGTATCCGCCAAAACTATCTATTTCTCAAATAGTAAATGCTTTGAAAGGGGTATCTAGTCGTAGGTATGGGCAAGCTGGCTATAAAAAACCTCATAGAGAAGCGTTATGGAGTCCCAGTTATTTTGCCATTTCTGTAGGAGGTGCGCCACTAGAGATATTAAAAGAGTATATTAAAAATCAAGAAAAGCCGTCCTAGAAGCGATGCACTGAGCTTGTCGAAGTGGACGGGGCTTGTATCCCATTATTTTCGGTCAAAGTATCAACTTTAACTTTAGTCAACCTTTATTAAAAGATTTTGGTTTCCTTAAAACTTAATCTTTCTGTATTATTCACGTTAATTTCCCTAAACTCCCATAAAAACAGAAACTCATTCAACTAAAGACATCAAATCAAAAAATATTTTTATGTTTTTCCGTTTTTAGAAGTAAAAAGGGGTTGACATTTGATTTTAAATCTGTTATAATTATCTGGATAAGGAAGAACTATCTTGCTACAGATGGCAGAGACTCATTCAACTAAAGACATCAAATCAAAAAATATTTTTATGTTTTTCCGTTTTTAGAAGTAAAAAGGGGTTGACATTTGATTTTAAATCTGTTATTATCATCTTGATAAGGAAGAACTATCTTGCTACAGATGGCAGAAACTATAGTATAGCAGTTATAATTTAGCCTTAACAAACTGGCTTTAACACGAAAGGATTAAGCCTTATCTAAAATATTATTGTATATTAATATGGGATTGGTGCGGATCGAACGCACGGCCTAGCGCTTAGGAGGCGCTCGCTCTATCCAACTGAGCTACAACCCCAAGGATAAGACAAATAATATCATAGCAGTATTTTCATTGAGACTGCCAATAATTATCCCAATCATCGCCACCAATTTCTAAACCGCACAGATTACTACTTGCATTCAGGATAACCTGAGATTTGCTGCCATTAACTTCTCGCAATTCTAAGTTTAGCTCTCCCTGCATGGTATCTCGACAACAGAAAATTAAACCATTGGTTGTCGGAGCGCGGAGGGGAGTACCTGGTAACTGGGTAGTTCCGGTCAGTGTAACCTCATAATTTAGGTTTTTGGCTTGCATTTGCCATCTACCCCAGGGCTGAATTTGCCATTTTACCTCTGAATTCCAGGGGACAAATTCATAAAATTTACCTTGGTAGTGAATACCAATCATAGCAACTGATTCCATCCACCATAATACACCACGTTTGCCCCCACCAGCAGTTAAAGCTAAATCGGGTTGATTAATGAAAGAATTGCAATTTAGCCAAAACCATTTTTGGGGAAAAGCACCACCCCAGTTCTTTTCTGCGTATGCTGGCGCATTTGTAAATTCATATATTTTACCATGCCAGTCTATCCAACCACTAGCTAAACCATGAGCCATTAAAATTTGCCATCCAGGTTCAAATATCTGCGAAAATGATAACCAACCCGCTGTTGATTGCTGAAAACTATTTTGATTTCCCCAACCATATATAGGTGTAATTGTATACTCCCATTGGCAATAATTACCAGTGGCAGGATCGGTAATTATGCCTTGATTTAAGGTAGCTGTGGCTTGATAGCCTTCGGAAATATGCTGTGTAAATTCACTGGGAATGAGATATAGCGGGGAAACTTGTAAGTTAGTTTTTCCCCAATGTCCTAATCCTAATACATCCCGACTCGCCCAAAATTTATTCACATCGGGAAAAGTGCGACAGAGGTACTCATCATTTATGCCCAGAATTTGGGCTGCACCGCCACTGTAGGGCTGATTACCCCTGGGGTCTTCGATGGAGTACATGAAGGCGATAGTTTGCCTAATTTCGGGTATTGTGACCCGGTAATACCAGCCTTCAAAAAAGCGGCGATTACTACCATCCCAATGATAGCCGCTGTGGGGGGTTTGGGTGCAATTGAGGAGGTTTGTGGTCATAACTGAATAGATGCTGTTATTTTGCTGATTTTTGAGTATGGACAAGGCGGAGACTTTGGATTAAGATCATTAAAGAAGCGATCGCCATTAATAGCCCCCAAAACCAATAAGGTAAAAACAAATACTGCTGCATTTGTCCGGTATCTGATAATCCTAATGGTCCTGCGGTATAACTGAATAAATAATCAAGTTGATGATAGGTACTTACACAAGCTTGCACACCTAGAAACTGAATCGCAAACCCTTGTACCCAAAGAGGTGTTTTTAAGGCGATTCCTAAGATCATAAAACCTAATAAGGGAATTGCGACAAAACCAAACCAAGAACGCACCCAAATTAATGTAGACAGGAGTAAAAACCCGCCTAAAATTTTTAAACTCAAAGAAGTGGTTTTCAAACTACCAGAAGCGAGAATTAGACCTGCACCAGCGAGAGGTGGACCCATTGGACCAGCAGCAGCGACCAATCCGATACCAAGATATCCCCATCTATTACTTAGGGTATAATGAGCTACACCAGAACCGTTGCCAAATATCTCTAATTTTTGAAACTGTCCCCCTAAAATCAAGGCCATTAAACCGTGACCCATTTCATGAAACCAAGTTGCTAAAATAGAAAATGGGTATAAAATATAATTACCCATAGGTATTTGCCACAAAAATGCTGTGACTATACCCGCTGCAACTAACCAAGTTAACCCCATTTTTTCTACTTCTGTGGGAGTAAATAGAGGGTTGAAATTTTTACTGGGTTCTCTCATTATCGACTATCCTGCAAGTAATTACACGAATTAGCTGAGTATTCTTGAATATATCTTAATTCACTTCCAGAAAAAGTAGGAAAATGCCTCTGGCAAAAATGGTTCTCAATCTAATAAGTAATGTAAAATAATATTACTATCATGAGAATTTTCATTAAAAATACTTCTCCACTCGATGTTCTTCTAGCATTGCTTTTACCTGTTCATCGGTTGGTGCTGGTTGATTGGTTTTTAATAAACCTTTCATTTGTTTAATAATGCTAGTCCGTTCTGATTTTTGACTGGGTTGATTTTGCAATGATTCAATGATTGCACGGACCGGTTCTAAGCGATCGCTCTTTGGTATTTGAAAGGCTTGCTTTTTCAGTTCTTGTAGGGACATAGAGGTTATTTTAATAATACTTGATTATATTTTATCTCATAGCGATACTTTCAGTAAAGCGATCGCTCATTTTCTTCAAGCTATTTTTAAAATAGAGTGAATCTACACCCATGATTCCCAGAAAAAAGGCTGTAGTTGATGAATACGTCTAAAATCGCTATCAGCAGAAACGAGAGTGAGATTGTGTTGAATCACTGTTGCTGGTATCCAAATATCATGATCGCTAAATCCCAAATTTTCAATGCTAAAATTACGACGTTTGCTTTTTTATTGGGGAGCAAAATAATTAAAAAACAACGACAATTAATGTTTAAAATATTGTATTTTATTACTTAAACTCAAATGCCAAAAAAATAAATATTATTCGCTTTCCCTATTTTCACATTCCTCTATTTCAACTTCTTCTAAAGACTGTCCATGACTACTTAGCAAATTCCAAATATCACGATAAAAGAAATTATCAATAGTTTGAATATGTTGAGAAAGTAGTGTATCCCTCATCATGTTTGGGCGAATATCGCAGTAATATACACCGTCCAGTGGATTTAGTTTAATAGTGTAGGCTTTAAAGTGTCCTGGTAAAAATGTTGCATTAATCCCATAGCGATTTTGGTGCTTTGTCTTCTTTCTTTGTACATCATTTAAGAAAATTGCAATGTGAGGTAAATCAGTGCTAGTTAGCTTGTTATATAAAAACTTATCTACAAAAATTTTATCAATACGGTCTTTACTCGAAGTTTTAACTGAACCAATAATCTTGAGTTCATTGTCTTGACTAATCAATAAGTCATGTTGATAGGTTGTATTAAACAAAATTACTCCGTTATCGTCTCTAATAGGCACTTGTATTGTTCCAGAAACACAATCTATATTGAGATATGCAATCAGCAGACGAATTAGACGCTCAAAAAGATCCCCATTAACTTTACGGGCTTGGTTAGACTTTCCAGAAGGTAAAGCATCTAGTGTAGCACCAATAGTCTGCTGCAGGGTATAGATTGTACAGATTAAAACCTGCCGTAACGATTCCTCTGGTAACTGTCTATCTCTCAACTGCTCAAGAACTTGCAAAAACTGATTATAAGCAATTTCAAATATTCCAGCATCATACATTAAGTTAGTATTAATTGGACGAGTTATATTGTAATGACCATCATTTGTATATTGATAAAATTGGTAATGATTTTCATTTTGTGAAACTATTCTAGCTTGTAAGCCATTGGCTATAAATTCTAGATAGCTTCTACAAAAGGAAATGTAGTTTTGAATAGTCTGAAAATTTTCTTTGTCCACTGCGTGATTTACTAAATCTTCTAACCTCATCGAATAGACTCCCTGCGTTCTGAATTTTTGCGATCAAAGGCTATCCATTCTTCCTTTGTCATGCGATGGACATTTTCTAATCTTTGAATTGCCCAATTATTATACTCAATATTGAGATCACATCCCATCCAACGACGGTTAAGTTGTTCTGCAACTACAATAGTTGTTCCGGATCCTGAAAATGGATCAATAATCAAATCTCCTTCCTGAGATGATGCAAGGATAAATTTTCTTAATAATTCTTCTGGCTTTTGAGTTGGATGAGGTGTTGTTTCACCCATCCCGTTACAAGTAGTAGGAATTTCTATTACGTCTTTAGGTTTTGCACCTTTTGGGTTAGGTGTCCAGTTATTATTTTTTTTAGTTTTACCTTTTCCATAAGCACTGGTTTCGGCTTGGGGATGGGAAGGATACTTTAATGTATGTGCGCCATAAGGAATTCGCACATCGTCAATATTAATTTTCACTTGATCTGATTTACGAAAATGAATAATACTTTCATGAGATCGTCCCCAATCACTACCTAAATTAGCCTTGTTTTTATAGTGCCAAATTAACCAACGACAATTTTTGAAATATTTGGATACTGAATATTTTAAATCAGCTAATATTTCAGAAAAACCACAAACGTAAAGAGATCCATTAGATTTGAGAATACGCGAAGCTTGGCTAATCCATTGAATTGACCAGGCGATATATTTTTCTTGGTTCTCAAAATTATCCCATTCAGCTTTTTTAATATTATAAGGTGGGTCAGCAAACACTAGATCAACGCTTTCTGAATCAAGAGATGCCAGCCAATCTAGGGAATTACCTTGATAAATTTGTCCGTGAGGATGGGTATATTGTAGTTGGAATCCTTTTGTTAATGGTAATGGTAGTAATTTTTGTTCACTACTTTGTGCTTCTACCACTCCAAGATTTAGAGACTGTTGTATTACGTTTAATGCATTATTAGAACTGCTCAATCTCATCTATCCTCACAAGTTTAATAAACAGTGTTAAAAATTACTCAACGCATCAGCAGTTTGGGAAATTCCGTCAAACTGCCAAAAAATATTATACTATACTAACTTTCCTCACCACTCAATCTTTGTAACAACTCTTCACGGGATAAATTACCCAAAGAAAGAAGTAACTGAGTTGGTGTTAATTGAGCCAAAAAGTGAGATACTGGAAAAAAATCATTTCCCTTATTCACATAACAACAAATGGAAAAAGTACAATTGTTTGGTATGCCTGCTGAGAAAGGGCGATGGCTACTGATACCTCTAAGTATAACTATCCTGCTGTGCTTGGGTACAGTTTATTCTTGGAGTATTTTTAGAAAACCTTTAGAAAAACTTCTCAATGTAGGTGCAACTGATAGCCTGTTGCCATTTACTGTGCTGTTGGTTGTCTTCGCAATTTTAATGCCAATCACTGGCTTTTATATCAATCGTTTTGATACTCGTCTGATTACAGGTGTTGGTGGATTAATTACGGCATTAGGTTATATTCTCTCTAGTTTGGGTGGCAATATTCCCACACTAACTATTACCTATGGTGTAATTGCTGGTATGGGTGTGGGTATCGCTTACGGTGTACCGTTGGCTGTGGTAGCTAAGTGGTTTCCCGATAAAAAAGGTTTGGCTGTTGGTGCTACTGTGATTGGGTTTGGTTTGTCACCTTTAATTACTGCACCTTTGGCAAAGTTTCTGATAGATGCTTTTGGAGTTCGGCAAACTTTTGTAATTTTAGGTATTGCTTTTGCAGCTATTATTACCGCTATTTCTACTATCCTCACAACTCCTCCCCAAGGTTGGCAACCAGAGGGGTGGACTCCACCTGTAGCTATTCAAGCAAATTCCCATACTACAACTTCAGGATCAATTCTTCAGACTTCCAGTTTTTATGGCTTATGGTCTTGTTATACCATTGGTTCTTTTGCCGGACTGGCAGCTATTGGTATTTCTAGTCCTCTAGCACAGGAAATTATTAAATTGGATGCAGCAACAGCCGCAAATACAGTCTCACTGTTCGCTGTCTTTAATGGTGCAGGGCGGTTATTTTTTGGGTGGTTCACGGACAAATTTACGCCAAAATTAGCGGCAATTGTTTCCTTTGTTTTCATTTTGATTGCCTCGATTATGATGCTGAGTGCTGGAAAGGGAAGTGTACTCACTTATATAGTCGCTTTTTCGCTATTTTACTTGGCTTTGGGGGGTTGGTTAGCGATCGCTCCTACTTCCACTTTAATCATATTTCAACCCCAAGACTACGCCAAAAATTACGGTATTGTCTTCACTGCTTACGGTATGGGGGCTTTGGGTGGAACTTTATTAGCTGGCAAAATTAGAGACATTTTCGGTAGTTACACTAATTTCTTTTATCCAACTGCGGGATTAGCAATTGTGGGAATTATCTTGGCTGTATTCACGCTGAAACGCACCTATACCAATGCCGATTTAGTAACATAATTTGTTCGTTTTCGACATCCCCTCTTGGCTTGTGTTTTCCACAATTTATATTGGGAAAGTACCCACTTTAACTCCCTATATCAGTTTATTACAAATAACCCATAATTAGATTTTAGATCCCCGACTTCTTCAAGAAATCGGGGGTCTTGTTGTTTCGTAAATCTCCTCAAACTTCCTCACTACTCAATCTTTGCAACAACTCCTCACGGGATAAATTACCCAAAGCAAGAAGTAACTGAGTACGTTCAGAAATAGGAATATTAGCAATCTTTTCCACCACACCAGATAACTCAGCATCTAAACTACCAAAACGCCCTTCTAACAGAGAAGTTATCAAATAAAGTTCTGCTTCTAGCTTACCTTCTTGCTTTCCTTCTTGCTTCCAATCTTCTATTTGTTGTAAATAAGCCGGTGATAAGTTCATAATTACTTCCTCCTCTTCTCTACTTAAATTATCTCTCAATTCTAAATTCTTGCGCCAGTCCGCTAGAATTTCTAACAAATTTTCTCGAAAAGGGTTATTTTCTGGTAATTCAGTTAACTCCTCTACTGCTCTTTTTTGTGTTCCTCCTTTCCCCAAAACTCTCAACCATAATGTATCCTCATTTTCTGGTAATTGATGAATCACAACTATTGCTGTTTTCAAGATATTTGGAAGAAAATAAACACCTTTAACCCAATCTTCTACAATTTCATTTGCACCTAAACCCGCAATCATCCGATCTGAAAAAGTTGGTGTTAAAATCCATAAAATCGGTAATTGTGACTCAGCAATATTTCTATTTTCGCGTTTTGCTTTCCTAACTACATCACCATGAACGGCATATAATTTAAGTAAACAACTGCGAATTTCTATTTCCGATGGTGGATTGCGAAAAGGCTCAAATAAACATTGATTTTTAGCCATCTTCCCTAATAAACCTAAAGGTAGATTTTCCTGATTTTGATCAGAAAAGGGTTCAAACCAAACATCAATTTCTTGAATTTCACTTTTAACCTTTTCACTTTTTTTAATTGTTCCTAAAGGTGTTAATAATTCCTCTAGATATTCTTTAGTGAATTGATCATGAGATTGTCGAGTCATTTTATTTTATTAAAAATTACATTTGTTTTGTACAAAAATCACACTAAACATCAAAAATATTATATAATAATTATGTTACTACCAAAAGCATAGTTTTAAAAGTAGTTTACCCCAAAAATTAAACTAATGTTACAGTCAATCGAAGGCATTTACAAAGACGGGAAAATTGAGCTAAACGAAACGCCAACAGGCATAAATACAGCGCGAGTAATTGTAACTTTTCTCGATGCAAATACTTCTGTAGATTTGTCATCTCGCGGAATTAATGAAGAACAAGCAGCAAAATTAAGAGCTAGATTACAATGTTTTGCACAAGATTGGGATCAACCAGAAATGGAAGTTTACGATGCCTTATAATCGTGGTTCAGTAGTGCTGGTTTTGTTCCCAGACTCAAACTTAAAAACTGCTAAACGTCGTCCTGCTTTAGTTGTTCAATCTAACAATATTGGTACTGGTTTATCGCAAACTATTATAGCTATGATTACTAGTAATGTTTCCCGTGCTGGACACCCTAGCAGAGTATTTGTGAATATAGCAACACCAGAAGGAAAACAAACGGGATTAATTACTGATTCTGTGATTATGACAGATAATCTAGCAACTGTTTTAGATACAGAAATTGATAAAGTTATTGGTTTTTGGTCAGAAATGTCTTTAGTAGATGCAGTACTCAGACATACATTAGAAATTTAACTTGGTGTTTTGTCTAAAATCGCAATTTGCGTCAACTTCTGATAATTACTCTACCTGATGCTTTGGAACAATTACAGCAAGGAGAAATGATTGTGGAAATTAGTGATAGTCGGTAAATAATTATCGAACAAACGATAGAATCCAAAGCCAATTCCTACAATAGTTGACAAGTAAGGAGTATTATTAATACAGTCATAAAAATTGCCTTTCAGTTAGTTAAATTATTTTTTAATTTCTCCAATATCGTTACCAGGTTTAACCTAGTAACGATATGTAACGACAATTATCTTAACCTTGCGCTACAGGTTCTTTCGCCAAAAACTTCTCCAATTCAGTCAAAGCATCAGCATCAACCTTAGTCTGCATTGGACAGAATTTAGGTCCACACATGGAACAAAACTCAGCAGTTTTATAGATATCTGCCGGTAAAGTTTCGTCGTGATATTCCTTCGCTCTTTCCGGGTCTAAAGACAACTCAAATTGACGATTCCAGTCGAAATTATAGCGAGCTTTAGAAAGTTCATCATCCCTGTCTCTAGCACCTGGCCGATGTCTCCCAATATCCGCCGCATGAGCCGCAATTTTATACGCAATTAAGCCATTACGTACATCTTCCGCATCAGGTAAACCTAAATGTTCTTTAGGTGTCACATAACACAACATCGCCGTCCCATACCAGCCCGCCATAGCTGCCCCAATAGCTGAGGTAATATGGTCATAACCAGGAGCAATATCTGTAACCAAAGGACCAAGAACATAGAAAGGTGCTTCCGAACACTCTTCCATTTGTTTGCGGACATTGAACTCAATTTGATCCATAGGAACGTGACCCGGACCTTCTACCATCACCTGCACATCATGTTCCCAAGCTTTACGGGTGAGATTTCCCAAGGTTTTCAGTTCCGCCAACTGGGCTTCATCGGAGGCATCATGGGTACATCCTGGGCGCAGGGAGTCGCCTAAACTGAAAGAAACATCATATTTCTTAAAAATCTCAATGATGTCGTTAAAATGGGTATAGAGCGGGTTCTGTTTATGGTGATGTAACATCCACCGCGCCAAAATTCCGCCACCGCGAGAAACAATACCAGTAATTCGGTTTCTCACTAAAGGTAAATGTTCAATTAAAATCCCCGCGTGGATAGTTTGATAATCTACCCCTTGCTGGGCGTGTTTTTCAATAATGTGGAGAAAGTCATCAGCAGTCAGATTTTCAATTGTTCCGTGAACACTTTCTAAAGCTTGGTAAACTGGAACAGTCCCAATGGGAACAGGTGAAGCCTGGATAATTGCGGTACGAATTTCGTCTAAATTACCACCACCTGTGGACAAATCCATCACCGTATCAGCGCCATATTTTACCGCCAAATTAAGTTTATCAACCTCTTCCTGCAAATTGGAAGAATTGGGAGAAGCACCGATATTAGCATTAACTTTACACTTAGAAGCGATACCAATAGCCATCGGTTCTAAATTTGTGTGATTAATATTTGCAGGGATAATCATCCGCCCCCGTGCTACTTCAGCGCGGATAAGTTCAGCCGGCAGATTTTCCCGCTTGGCCACGTATTGCATTTCTTCAGTGATTACACCCTGACGAGCGTAGTGCATTTGCGATACGTTGTCTTGTCCACGTCTCTTAGCTACCCATTCTGTACGCATATCCAAATTCCTCAATAAACAGCTTCCCTCCGCTGGTATTATCCAGACTCAGGTGTTAAGGGTTTGATCTCAGCTTAGTTTCCCAAGCACCCCTAGCATGATGTAGATTGTAGCATTTTCGTGATCTTTGGGGGAGGGTGATGATAAATCATAAGTTGGTTACACAAACCAGCTAGGGTTGAAACCCCAGGCGGGCTATGCTATAGCTAGGACATTAGCAAAATTAGATGGTTCGCAATAGTTTTTAATTAAGGCTTTGGCATTTTCTCTTTTTTCGCCTGTGAATAAATTAAATATTACTTCTTCATTTTGCGAGTAAAGATATAATAAACCAAAGTCTTTAATTCTTGAATAAATTAGGGGAACTCCTGCTAAGGTTAGTAAATGTAATTTTTTATAATCACGCTCTCTCGCGTCATGAGAATCATGATATGTAGATTGAAATTCCACAACTAAACAAGGTTTATAGTCTTTGTTTGTGATCAGAGCGTCTACACTGGAACTAAAGAAGAAGTTTCTGAGTTTAATATCAAGGCTGCTACCTAATTCACAAAATGAGCATAAGCTTACCTGTGTATGAATTTTATAATTTTCATCTATGCAGGTTTGCAGAAACTCTAGCATTCTTTCTTCGTAAGGATTAACCAGTCGTTTGGGTTTTACAGACATTAGTTTTTCTCCATTAATATTTTTGCAAAATGGTTAGCGGGAGTTTGGTATTTTGGAGGAATAAATAAGCATCAAATAATATTCGTTCTAAATTCCTTTTAATATCAACAACTAAAAAATAGCAAAATAATTAATTGAAGGCAATATTAAATTAAATCGTGCCAGGGACAGAAATCAATAAAAAACCACGTAATTTCGTTGTTTTTATAAAAACCATGTAAAAATCACCAACGCCTGAAAGCAAGCATGAATAAGGGATTGAAATAAATCCATAAAATTAAATCGTGCCACAATAAAATTAAATCGTGCCACAATCATGACTTCGCAGGAAAAATCTATGGATTAAACTATTGACTTTTGTAAAAAAATATGAAATGTGTTACGAGAATACCAGTATCCTGAAAACAAGCAAGGATTATATGATAAAAACGAACCACAGAGGCACAGAGGACACAGAGGTAAGAGGTTTGGGAGAGGATATGAATGCGCTTACGGGAGAGGTTATTGGGGCTGCTATTGAGGTACACCGGGTTTTGGGTCCTGGGTTTTTGGAGGAAGTGTATAAGGAGGCACTGGTTGTTGAATTTATGATTCGGGGTATACATCATGAGGTTGAAAAGTCAATAAGCTTGACATATAAAGGACATGATGTAGGTAGAGGTAGATTAGATTTTTTAGTTGCAGACTGTTTAGTTGTAGAATTAAAAGCTGTGCAAACTCTAGCCCCAATTCACGAAGCTCAACTTCTCTCCTACCTCAAAATAACCAAGCGCACTTTAGGACTCTTCATCAACTTTAACGTTACCCTCCTCAAAGACGGTATCAAACGCATAGCCCTCTCTCTCTAACTCTTCCCTCTGTGTCCTCTGCGCCTCTGCGGTTCGTTAATTCCCCCACAACTCGTTTGCAACCCAAACATCATATAAACCATTTTTAAACGCATAGCCCTCTCTCTCTAACTCTTCCCTCTGTGTCCTCTGCGCCTCTGTGGTTCGTTAATTCCTCCACAACTCGTTTGCAACCCAAATATCATATAAACCGTTTTTTATGGATTTTTGCAACTCTTAATCATTTATCCACCCATTTTTGGGCTAGATATTGCTACACTGAATTTCATACAAAATCATAATTGTTGTACCTTGCACCTTGTGAGAGCATTGTGAGAGCATAAAGATCATCTGGTGCAATCAAGAAAAGAAAGATAAAAGAGCAAATCAAAACATGGTAGACTCTCTCAAAAAACCCGGCTTTGACGAAATCCGTCCCGGAGTTAAATCCCCTGCGAAGGAAACCCTTTTAACACCAAGGTTTTACACGACTGATTTTGATGAAATGGCGCGGATGGATATTTCTGTCAATGAAGACGAATTACAAGCTATTTTGGCAGAATTTCGCGTTGACTACAATCGTCATCACTTTGTTAGAGATGCTCAGTTTGAACAATCATGGGATCACATTGACGGTGAAACTCGTCAACTGTTCATTGAATTTCTGGAACGTTCTTGTACAGCGGAGTTTTCTGGATTCCTGTTATATAAGGAACTCGGCCGTCGCTTAAAGGATAAAAGCCCCCTTTTGGCTGAGTGCTTTAACTTGATGTCACGGGATGAAGCTCGTCACGCTGGGTTTTTGAACAAAGCTATGTCGGACTTTAATCTTTCTCTAGATTTAGGGTTTTTGACTAAGAGCCGCAGTTATACGTTCTTTAAGCCCAAATTCATCTTCTATGCTACCTATCTTTCTGAAAAGATCGGTTATTGGCGTTATATCACCATTTATCGTCATTTAGAATCCCATCCTGAAGATCGGATCTATCCAATTTTCCGTTTCTTTGAAAACTGGTGTCAAGATGAAAACCGTCACGGGGATTTCTTTGATGCGATCATGAGAGCGCAGCCGCAAATGTTGAATGACTGGAGAGCAAAACTATGGAGTCGCTTTTTCCTTTTGTCGGTATTTGCAACTATGTATCTCAATGATATCCAACGCAAGGATTTTTATGCTTCTTTGGGCTTAGATGCGCGAGAGTATGATATTCATGTAATTAAGAAGACCAATGAAACCGCCGGTAGAGTCTTCCCTGTGATGTTGGATGTTGATAACCCAGCATTTTATGAACGTTTAGATGTTTGCGTCCAGAATAATGAAAAATTGGCAGCAATTTCTAACTCTAATACTCCTAAATTCCTGCAATTCTTCCAAAAACTTCCAATTTATGTGTCCCATGGTTGGCAGTTATTACAATTATATCTGATGAAGCCTATTGATGCGGCTTCTGCCCACGGTCAAGCTCGTTAATTTGAGCTTAATTTTCTTTATATGTGGTTTTGTTTTCAACAGAGCCACATTTTTAATTTTTGATTATCTTATTAATTTTGTTTCGCGCAATCTCTTTTAGATATCCCGCAGGCTAGACGCTAAGGAACAAAGACGCAAAGGTAAGAAATTATTATGATTATGCACAACAATTTCAGATATCAGTTACCATTTCTGCTGACGTTTTGTTTATTTACTAACATATTGCCAGTTTCTGCTGTGGTTGTCTGTCCAAGGAATGTTAAAGAATCAAAAATAGCTGGATTGTTTGATATATTACTTAATATTGTCAATGTTGGTCGAAATGGTCAAAGTGGTCGAAATGGTGAAGATGGTTCAAGCAGTACAAGTCAAACAATATATACTGATGGTTCACCCTTAAATCTTGACTTATCTGGTAAAGATGGCCAAGATGGAGAAAATGGTGGTTTCGGTTCTCAACCTAGCTGTGGACAATATGGATCACAAGGAGGAAATAATGATGTTTATGCACCCAGTGGTGGTAATGGTGGTCATGGTGGTAATGGTGGCAATGGTGGTCATGGTGGTGATCTCACGGTCTATTATAGCAATTTGGCGGATTTAAAAAAAATTGCCCTTAGGGCTGTTGGTGGTAAAGGTGGCCGGGGTGGCCGGGGTGGACAGGGTACGTTGGGTTGTTCTTGTAGTCAACGAAGTTGGGTGAGAGAAGTCTGTGTAGGAAATGCTGGTACTCCTAATCGTCAATGTACTCAAAAAGTTTATAATTGTTATGATGGGGGTTATGGTAGCTCTGGTGTAAATGGACGTGATGGCAAACCAGGGCGATTGGGAATTTTAAGTATAGTTAATAGTAAAGCAGCTTTAGTAGATGATAAACCAACTGCGGAAATAGCAATTTCTCAATTAGTAACTCAACAATTTAGCCTTTCTAAAAATAAATGGCAAATTCGTCAAGGTGCAAAATCTTTACTGGGGACTGGTTCTATACTTGCTGATGAATATCGGGAGTTTGAACAGCGATTAGAGGGAAGTTTTAAATTAGTTTGGCGAGAGAAACAGCCGATTACCAACTTTGCTAATCCATCGGTAAGACTAACACTAAATGATAGCAAAGAAATAGATATTTCTTTTCCTCAAGATATCTGGCAAGATATCTGGATTGATGGTAATACTAAAACTACAGGAAGTTTGACGGAGTACAATGTCAATCGTGCTATTCTTCAAAAAGATGTCACTAGATTAGCGGTGGCTGAACTTGCTAATTCAAAACAAAATCTCATTTTAAGAATAGTTGATTTAGCTGGACAATCTAATGTGATCAATACTCAATTTCGCATCAAATATCAATTCTATGATCATGTTGACGATTATATTAATCCTGAAACTGTATATGCAGGGGAAATTCCTCCAGAACTTGTCAGCCGTAGCTATAACAATTTTAATCTAGCTTTGGGTAAGTTAAACATTCCCAGCCTAGCCTTAAATCCAGGTGTGAATGTTAATATTGAAGTTGTTGCAATTCGTTCTTTAGCTGGACGTTCTACACAGCAGAAAATTCTTTGGCAAGGGGTAATTCGTAAACGGTGATAAGTGTTCTGAATGCTTTGATCCTGGGCGCAGACTTTGCGCCCCTACTAACGACTCTTGACCAATTATTTTCCCATTTTGCGTTTGAGTTGTTCTAATTCATCTTGGGTTTCCCAACGACGAAATTTATCTTCTAATTCATCAAAATTACTTTGAGAATTACTAGCAGTATTCCAACCATAATTTTCTAATTTTTGCTGGGTTTGTGCTTTGGTTCTGGCTGTTTGCATTTCTGCTGCTTTAGTTTGTACCTCTTGGCGACGTTTTTGAATTTTCCCAAGTAGTTCTTGTGATTGGGTAATGCGTTCTTTTAAGCCTTGCATATGTCCCCACATTTGGTTTCCTTCCTGCAATAGTGCTGCTTCTCGCTGTTGGGCTGGAGTGATTAAATCTTGTCTACCCGCAGCTTGGGCTTTTTGAATACGGATATGCCATTTTTGAATTTCTTGGGCTGTGGAAAGAATTTCATCTTGCGATCGCTTCTCTTGCAATTGTAACTCAGAAATTAACTTTAATGTGTCTTCTTCCTGTTCCCGTAGTTGTTCTAAAAGTGCTTCTAATTCTAAATGAGGGTTATTCCGCAAAAATTCTTCTAGACGACTTTCTAAAAAGCGACTTAAATCATCAAATAAACTCATTGTTAAAGCTCCAAATATCCGATATATGTCTATTTTATAACAAAGAATGGGGAAAATAAAAATTTGTTGCTGATTATCTCACTCAGAGAGCAATAATTTGGAATCCTTGGTTTTTAAATTTCATACTTCAATATGGCTATCAGCAATACTGTTAAATTGGTGTAATCCAATATTTAATTCCTTGGATGATTTTTTGTTGTAATCCAAATTTGGGTAAGTCCTCCTCTCTCCAACCTAAATATGTCCAATGGGGAAGATCATTAACTACTGTTTGAAACCAGCCATTTTCATTTAAGGTCTGTTTTTGAGACGGTGTTAATATTTGTAAATCAATTGCTAATCCCCACAAATGTTGTGATGTCCCCGGAGGTGCAACTAAACCAAGAATTTTTGTCTCTTTTCCAGCTTTTACTTGGTTTAATGTTTCTCTATTTGCGTATTTATTCCAAAATCTTAAATTAGTGGCAAAATTACGCAAACAATCCCCAGCATAACCAGATTTTAGAGGAATATTTTCTAAATCTTTGGCTTTATTTAAAGCTGCTGCTGCTGGTTTTTGTAAATAACATTCTTCTGTACCATTTACTAGTTCTATACTGATTTTATCCTGAAAAGATTGGGTTTCTAGTTCATTATCTAAAATGACTTTTTCTGGTAATTTAATTCCTGATTCTTGATTAATAAACACTGTTCCATAGGAACGTAGTAAGGTATATTCAAATGTATCAATCTCAGGAACTGTGGGAATTTTATTGGCAATTGTTGTTAAAAAACGCTGTTGATTATCGAAGTTTTGATCAGGAATAAATGGGAAGTTTACAGCTATTTTTTGCTGGTCACAACTTCTATTATCTCTAGTTACGCATTCTTTGACAATTTCAGGATTTGATGTTAACTGACTTTGGGAAATTTTGTGAGCAAAGACTAAGGCAACACTGACAAAAATAATTATAGTAACAAATGCTGCTATTTTCAGAATTATTTTCATGAAAATATTACTTTTTTTGAAAATTTCGATTTCATCATATCTTAGATCCTGGAATTATTAAAGAAGTACCGGATCTTTTAACCAGTCGGGAATCTTGTTTTTTATTTTTTGTAACTTTAGATCAAATTCTTGTGTATAATTATTAATTATGGAATTAAGTCTATTTTTTAGTTCATCAATTATAATAAACAAAATTGATACTTAATACATCTCAGTAAAATGATGAATTTAAAAGACTCCCGACTGCAAACTTTAGTTATTTATGCCATACTAGGAGCGATCGCTTTAGTCATGCTCTTTCCCATGTTATGGCTAATTAGCACATCACTGAAGTCACCAACGGAAAATATTTGGCAATCACCACCAGAATTATTACCTAGTCAACCTACCTTAGAAAACTTCTCTCAAGTCTGGCAATCTCTACCTTTTGTTACTTATTTATATAATAGTATCCTAGTATCAGTATTAACAGTCGGTTTAAATTTGTTGTTTTGTTCCTTAGCAGCTTATCCCTTAGCTAGACTATCATTTGTGGGCAGAAACGGAATTTTCATTGCTATTGTGGCCACAATTATGATTCCCTTCCAAATCGTCATGATTCCTTTATATATTCTGACAGTGCAATTAGGTTTGAGAAATAGTTATCTAGGGGTAATTTTTCCTAGTTTAGCCTCTGCCTTTGGTATATTTTTACTACGTCAAGCCCTGATAACTGTACCAAAGGAAATTGAAGAAGCTGCTCGTTTAGATGGTACTTCTGAGTTAGGATTATGGTGGTATGTAATGCTACCCGCTATCCGTCCAGCGCTAATTACTCTGGCTATTTTTGTCTTTATTGGCGCTTGGAGTGACTTTTTATGGCCTTTAATTGTGATTCAGGATGAAAGTTTATACACTTTACCT
Organism: Dolichospermum planctonicum; assembly: GCF_005402965.1. GTDB lineage: Bacteria > Cyanobacteriota > Cyanobacteriia > Cyanobacteriales > Nostocaceae > Dolichospermum > Dolichospermum planctonicum. The sequence continues at coordinate 32,967 of NZ_BJCF01000035.1, read as the reverse complement.
CTGGGAGTTGCTAAGTTAGCGGGGACTTTTTCTTTAGATTGGCGTTTGGTGGCCGCTGGTTCAGTAATTTCAATTACTCCAGTGTTAGTATTATTTCTGTTCTTGCAAAAATACATTGTCCCTACGGATACTGCTAGTGGTGTTAAGGGTTAATTAATATTCTAAATTAATATTAGAGGGTGTTTTTCAAGTCAATGGCCAATTCTCGTTTACAATTATTAGTTTTAAGCAATGGTCATGGAGAAGATATCATTGCTGTACGGATTATCCAGGCTTTACAAACATTATCTTCCCCACCGGATATTTTTGTTTTACCAATAGTGGGTGAAGGACGCGCTTATCAAAAAATAAACGTTCCCATAATTGGTAAGGTACAGAATATGCCTTCTGGTGGTTTTGTTTATATGGATAGCAAAGAGCTAATGCGTGATGTCAGCGGTGGTTTGATCCAGTTAACCTGGAATCAAATCAAATCTGTACGCCGTTGGGTGAGGCTACAAACAAGCTTAGGGAATCAAAATGCTATTCTAGCTGTGGGGGATATTGTCCCCCTGTTATTCGCAGCTATAAGTGGTGCTAATTACGCTTTTGTGGGGACGGCTAAATCAGAATATTATGTGCGCGATGAAGCGGGTTTATTACCAAGAAAATCAAAATCCGCAAAGTGGGAAAATTTTTCTGGTTCAATTTACCATCCTTGGGAAAGGTGGTTAATGAGTCGCAGCCGTTGTCAGGCTGTGTTTCCTAGAGATTCTCTGACGACGAAGATCTTAAAAAAGTGGTCAATTCCGGCTGTAGATGCAGGAAATCCGATGATGGATGGGTTAGAGACCAATTTTAGCAGCCGGGGGTTTGATCGTGGTAATGCTGAACACAAAGAACAAATTCGTCCTTTGATTGTCACTCTATTGCCCGGTTCTCGCGCCCCGGAGGCTTATAATAATTGGGAAATGATCATGGTTTCTGTATCTGCCTTGGTTGCTAGTTTACAACAACCAGATTCTTTATTCTGTGGCGCTGGGACAATGATTTTTTTGGGGGCGATCGCTCCTGGTTTAGATTGTGGTATTTTATCTCAAAGTTTACATATTCAAGGTTGGCGACTTTGTGATCAATCTCCTTTACAAATTCCTGACCCGGACAGCTTGACTTTTAAACAAAAAAATGCTTATTTGATTTTGACACAAGCAGCCTATAATGAGTGTTTACATTTGGGTGATTTGGCCATAGCTATGGCGGGGACTGCAACGGAACAATTCATTGGTTTAGGAAAACCGGCGATTGCTATTCCTGGTGGTGGTCCCCAATATAACGCCGCTTTTGCAGAAGCCCAAAGTCGGCTGTTAGGAATATCCCTAACCTTAGTCAATCAACCATCACAGGTGTTACCAGCCATTCAGTCTCTACTGAAAAATCCTGATCTTTTGCATGACATTGCTAAAAACGGGTTACAGCGTATGGGACTTGCGGGTGCTGCACAAAGAATTGCAGAATGTTTACAGGAAAGATTGATAATGGGTAATTGACTACTGACTACTGAGTGATTAAGCTACTAAGCCAGAACGCAAAGCCCGAACTGCTGCTTGGGTACGATCATCAGCACAGAGTTTGTTTAAAATATTGCGAACATGAGTTTTTACCGTTCCTACGGTAATATATAGTTTTTCTGCAATTTGTCCATTACTGCAACCACCCACAATCAATTCTAAAATTTCCAGTTCCCGTTGGGTGAGGGGGTAGGTTTCTAAAACTTGTTCATATTCTGTTTCTAAAGCCTCGATTTTTACAGTTTTCGGCTTATCGGATGATTGATTGTCAGCAGAGCTACCCTGACGTACTTTTCTCAATACCACATTAGCGATCGCCGGGTCAATCCAAGAGTTACCACGGAAAGTGACTTGTACCGCTTCCGTAAATTTATTAATACTTGTTTCCTTCATATAATAAGAATCTGCTCCTGCTGCGAAAGCGGCCAAGACAGCATCTTCTGTATTATCCATGGTCAAGATCAGAACTTTTGTCTGTGATTGTCCTGTTTCAGCCTGATAACGTCTAAATTTGCGTGTCAGTTCAATTCCGTCCATATCAGGTAAACCAATATCTATCACCGCCACATCTGGTTTCATCGTTTCTAAAAGTTTTAATCCAACAGTCGCATTAGCCGCCTCACCAATCACTTTAAAGCCGCTATGTGACTGCAATTCAGTTCTGAGTCCCATACGGGTTAAATCATGATCTTCAATTAATAGAATACTAATTTCATTCATTGTTACACCCATGATAATCGGATTGCTTCCCTGTAGCACCAGGAGACAGGAGGTGGAAGGTAAAAAGCTTGTTTCCTGAGATTTTGAACCTTTTTACTAAGTAACTATTTTTGCACAGAAACACTAATCAAAACTATTTCTCAGATCAAAATTTCATTTAACTTATCTCAGTCACCCAGACTTAGGATAGATGATTCTGTTACCAATAAACATCTACCAGTAGAAATAATAAATGACCGATTTTTGTAGTTAATATAACTTAATTTAGATGTAAAAATCTAGCTAAAGATATATAGTGGATTCTTTTCCTCCGTCTAGTTTATGATACTAGCCACTGTATGCACAGAGTTTGTTTAAAATATTACGAACATGAGTTTTTACCGTTCCTACGGTAATATATAGTGTTTCTGCAATTTTTCCATGACTGCAACCAGCCACAATCAATTCTAAAATTTCCAGTTCCCGTTGGCTGAGAGGATACTCGATTTTGAGAGTTTTTGACTGAACCAAGGATTGATCATCACCAGGACGAGGCCGCATTTTTCTTAATACCACATCAGCGATCGCCGGGTCAATCCAAGAGTTACCACGGAAAGTGACTTGTACCGCTTCCGTAAATTTATTAATAATTGTTTCCTTGTGATGATAAGAATCTGCTCCCGCTGCGAAGGCCGCTAAGACAGCATCTTCTGTATTATCCATAGTCAAGATCAAGATTTTTGTCTGTGATTGTCCTGTTTCATCCTGATAACGTCTAAATTTGCGTGTCAGTTTAATTCCGTCCATATCAGGTAAACCAATATCTATCACGGCCACATCTGGTTTCATCGTTTCTAAAAGTTTTAATCCAACAGTCGCATTAGCCGCCTCACCAATCACTTTAAAGCCGCTATGTGAGTGCAATTCAGTTCTGAGTCCCATACGGGTTAAATCATGATCTTCAATTAATAGAATACTAATTTCATTCATTGTTACACCCATGATAATCGGATTGCTTCCCTGTATTACCAGGAGACGGGAGATAGTAAGTAACTACTATTGCACAGAAACACTAATTAAAACTATTTCTCAGATCAAAATTTGATCTTGATTTAACTTAACAGTTACCTGTGATCGGGGTAGATGATCCTGTTTTCAGTTAACATCTATCTAGAGAAGTAATAAATTGCCAATATTTGCAATTTAATCGTCGTAAAAATCTAGCTAAAGATATATAGATATTTCTGCTAAAACAAATGAAATTATTGAGACAAATCCGAAAAATTACAGTTTAAGCATGATTCCTAAATTTGCGATTGACTAGATCTAGCATTTGATCGGTAGGGGGTAATACAGTGTATACGGTAATGCGCGTTATAGCTTTTCCTGGCCTTAGCCTTAGCGGTTTCCGTCAAGGATAAATAAAACTCAGATTTGTAAAGACTTTTAACCTAAGTGCTATCAAAACCTATACAAGTTAAGGGAGTGATTTTTATTGGGACAATTGAGACATATTACTTTAATAAGTAATATTACTTATATTTTCAGTACATAATGTTTCCATACAGTTCTCACTAATGGGTGAAGACAGTTAACTAATTGCTAATTTACAATGTTTTCAACTAGATAAAGTATTTGATTTTACTACAGTGAAAATAAAAACCGATGGAAGAAACACTAAAAATTTTAGTTGTAGAAGAGAATGAAGTAGAGCGTGTGCTATTAAATCTAGCTCTGAGGGAAACAGGTATTAGTATAGAACTTGATGAAGTCAAAGATAGCCATCACGCGCTCTCGGCTCTGATCAATAATCACTATGATTGCATATTTCTCGACTATCATTTACGAAATCAAGATTGCTTAACATTAATTCACAAAATAAATTCTTCAGCCATCAAAGTGCCTTTAGTGATTTTGATCAATTCAGGAAATGAAGCAATAGCTGGAGAGTGTATCAAAGCAGGTGCTAGTGAGTATTTGATCAAGTCTACATTATCTTCACAAACCATAGCCCAAATTTTACGAAGTGCAATTCGTATTCACCGATCCCAAATGCAGTTAGAGTTAGCAAATCAACAACTTAAAGAAAGTCGTGAAGAGCTAATTATCAAGAGTAAAGAATTAGCAGTACAACAGCAACAGATTCAGCAACAAAAACTCGCACTTTTGGAAATATCAAGGTTAAAATCATTATTTTTAGCAACGGTATCCCATGAATTGCGAACGCCAATGAATGCGATTATTGGATTTTCCCAGATTCTATTACGTCCCAAATTTGGTAATTTAACCAATCAGCAAATGGACATGGTAGAACGAATCCTCAATAATGGTAAAAAATTACTAATGTTGCTCGATGAAATCCTCGACTTTTCCCACATAGAAGCCGGTAAATTAAAACTCAAGCCAGAAATATTCGATTTATCAGAAGTTGTTAGTAATACAGTGAAAGAAATCCGTTCTTTAGCTGAAGCCAAGAATTTATCTTTGCTAGTCAAAGGAGATTTAAACAATAAATTAGTATTTAATGATGCAGTAAGATTACGGCAAATTTTAATGAATTTGCTTTCTAATGCCATTAAGTTTACAGAATCTGGAAATATTTTCGTAGAAATCAAAGAAATACATCAAAATAGAGTTACAATTGCTGTAGAAGATACAGGAATTGGTATTGCTACTCAAGATTTTCAAAATATTTTTGCAGCATTTCATCAAGTTGATCAAGGGATTAGCCGTAAATATTCTGGTGCAGGATTGGGTTTAGCTATTGTTGATTCATTAGTACGCATGATGGGAGGAAAAATATATATCGAAAGTAAATTAGGAGTCGGTTCAATGTTTAAAATAGAATTACCACGGAAAATAAATTTGATAGCCGATTTAGGTAATGTAGTTTCTCGTACTCATCAGCATCATTTTCATTCCATATATTCCCATAGGAAAGCATCAATAAATTCTCCAAATTTGAAATTGTAGATGATTAAAAGGTTGATTAATTATGACTATTCTCAAAAAAGATCGAATTTTGTCCGTTGATGATACTAAAGATAATCTGATTTTAGTGGAAGCAATTTTAGAAGATGAGGGATATCATATTGATTCAGTTGCTAATGGTGAAGCAGCTTTAAAAAACGTGGTAGAATTGCCACCAGATCTAATTATTTTAGATGTGATGATGCCAGGCATAAATGGCTATGAAGTGACGCGAAGAATCCGTAAGAATCCAGAAATAAACTATATTCCAATTTTGCTATTAACAGCTTTTGACGAATCTAGCGTTGTGGAAGGTTTAGATGCGGGTGCTGACGATTTTATTCGCAAACCCTTTGACACAGAAGAATTATTAGCAAGGGTGCGATCGCTGCTAAGATTAAAACACAGTATCGACGAACAGCGAAAAATGACACTACAGCGAGAAGATTTTGTTTCTCGTCTTACCCATGATTTACGGACTCCTTTAGTAGCTGCTGATAGAATGCTGCATTTCTTTTTGCAAGAAGTCTTTTGTACGATTTCTCCAGAAATGAAACAAGCGATTAATATGATGATTCGTAGCAATCAAAATCTCCTAGAAATGGTGAATACTCTCTTAGAAGTTTACCGTTTTGAAGCTGGGAAAAAAAGCTTAAACTATGAATCATGCGACTTAACACAAATAGCTACTGAAGTAGTGGGTGAACTCAGTCCCTTAGCAGTTGAGAAAAACTTAATTTTAAAATTAGATACCCATGAATTAAACCAAACAGGAAATAATGGAGGGATTGTTAACGGCGATCGCTTAGAATTAAGACGAGTATTCAATAATCTCATTGCTAATGCTATCAAATTTACCGATACAGGTAGCATAGAAGTCCGCATTTTTCAAACCTTATCCCCAACCAATCATCCCAGTCAAATAATCATCGAAGTTCAAGATACAGGTTATGGTATTGCAGCCGAAGATCAAGGAACAATTTTTGAGCGATTTCGCCAGGGAAGGAATAAAAGATCAGGTAGTGGTTTAGGACTGCATCTTTCACAATGTATTGTCGAAGCCCATGGAGGTAAAATAGAACTTTCTTCACAACTTGGTAAAGGTAGCACATTCACAGTCAGATTACCCAAAATCACTTGATTACTATTAATTAACAAATGCAAGGACTTTGAACCTGATTCCCTATTCCCTATTACCTATTCCCTATTCCCTTGCTATATTCTTGAAACCGAACATAGCTGAAATTTTCTACCTAGTAACCGCCGAATAGTTGTTTCTAATTCCTCAATCATATAGGGTTTACTAATGTGATCATCAAAACCAGCTTTGAGAATACTTTTTTTATCTTCAGTTCCAGTCAAAACCGTTACAGCAACTACAGGAATATGACAAGTTAATAATTCTCCCTTGAGACATTGAATAACATCTAACCCACTCATACCCGGTAAGAAAATATCCAATAAAATTAAATCAGGCTGATACTTCTTAGCCATAAACAGTGTTCTTGAACCTTCTTTTTGACAAATAGATCGACAACCTAATAATTCTAGGGTATAACTCATTAGCAGTAGACTATCATCATTATCTTCTACTGCTAAAACCAAAGGCTGTCGATGTTTTTGTCGTTTTTCATCACTCATAAATGAATGTGCTAAATACATCTCTTCTCCAGAGTAGTTAATAGGGAGTAGTCGTTTTTATGAGTAGAACAGACGAACCCGCAAATTCTCATTGGTTGTTTATCTTCAGTAATTGGAACAGGAAATAAAAATCCAGTTTTAATCCTTTTAGCAGATATATTTTGATTATATGCAAAACTGTCAATAAATTTATTTACAAAAATCAACAAATTTATAATCCTACTCTTTCGAGAAATAGGGTTTATTGTTTTTATTTTTACTAACCATGGAATTACTGTTTAATTTTTCAACCATAGGTAGGGTGAGAAATACCCACCAAAACCAGCCTAATAACGATCAAGCTGACATTGGATATGATTAAATAATTGCCAGAAATTGTCAAATACTACCATAATTACTTTTCTGATTAAGAAGTCTATTTTTAAACTTTGAAGATCATGTTATAGAAAAAATAGCAGACGTAAATCTAGTTTCTATCATCTAATATTGCTCAAACAGCTAAATTATGAGTAGAATAGTTGACACAACTGCAATTTTGGGAATATAATATATTACCAATTATTACCAATAGTGGCTGTAACAAAAAATTGTGCATCATTGTCTCAGCAGAGAATAATTTAAATTATGGATTTTGACTACTTCAGAACTAACGAAAGTAATAACACCAATAAAAACTGTCAGAACTTGTTATCCAGTGGTTGGCGGCCATTTCACAGAGATTTTGATTGGGAATATTTCGGGAAAATTTTATTCCATGATACTCAGGAATTAACCCAGAAAGGTATTAATTTAGTCAGTTATTATGCTGATGCTTTGGCCAGAAAAGAATATGCTTGGTGGGCAAATATTTTAAATTTAGCCTCAGATTATACTCGTGGTGAATTTCAGAAATTTTGGAATTATATCACACCAGATATGCTCACTCCAGAACAGCGCCATAAAGAGATTTTGAGTACAGAAACACCGCTTGTACAATTTGTGAGCCGCAATAGTATTCCTATTGATTATGTGCTGAATCTTCTGCAAGAAATTACCGTTCTCCGAGTCTTAAAATTATTAGAACGTCCTGATATTATCACTCAGTATTACTCCGAAAGAGACTTTTATTTTCCAGTAGAAAAATTTGTGAACTGGGAAAGATTAGATGTGGTAAATACAGTTTATGCTTATTGGTCAAAACATGATATTTGGTTACAAATTGAAGCCTATGAAAGGGGCAGAAGGAATTATACTTTAATGTCCCAAAATATGAAACCTTTAATTAATAAAGCCACCTATGATTTAGCAGTAATGCTGAGTGGATATCAAAGTCGCGTCGGGAAAGTTCATAGTCAATATCCCTTGCGGACATTTCCCCAAGACATCCAAAATTTTAGCGACTTAGTTCAACAAACAATTTTGCATCAAAACCAATTAGCAGTTGTAGTTCATGGCGCACCAGGTACAGGAAAAACCGCATGGACCCAGAGTATGGCTAAAGAAATTCTTGTCCCTTTAGGATATGTAATTTTCATTTTAGATCATGATGCTATTACCAACTTTGTCCCGCCAACATATTTAGAACGCATTTGTATTATCATCAACGAAGCTGATAATCTAGCTCAAGATCGGGCTTCAGAAGTGGCACAATATAATAACAAAACTGAGCATATTTTAGCCTTATTAGATGGGACATTATACCAGAGTATAATTGATGAATCTGGTATGCAAATGCAGCAAAAATTAGTAGTATTAATGACTTGTAATACCACGGAAAGATTAGATCCAGCCATGTTACGTAAAGGTAGAGTAGATTTAATGTGTGAGTTTATCAAGAAGTTCGTTTAATCACTTATTATATTCTCGACTGATCTTAGAAGTCGGGTATCTAGTATAACTATATTGAGAAGAGCAACAATTAGTTTTGAGTTTATGATTGGACAAGAAAAACAAGATCAACAAGCAGTAACAAGATTATTTTCTCACCTGGAATTTGATGGTAATAAATTTCAACATCAACCAGGCAGTGTTTTAGGAAATACAGCTTTGATTGTAGGTACTACTGTTGGGGCTGGAATTATTGGACTACCAGCAGTAACCTTACCATCTGGGATTATACCATCTACAATTGCCATTATTATTGTATGGTTTTATACTTTAATATCTGGTTTAATAATTGCGGAAGTGACTTTAAATATCATGCAAGTTGAGGGTATTCCCCATTTAGGCTTATTAGCAATAGTAGAAAAGATTCTTGGTAAAGTCGGAGCGAGAATTGCTGGAGTCGCATATTTATTTAATCACTATGCTTTGTTAGTGGCATATATGACTAAAGGTGGAGAAGTTTTAACAACCACAGTTAATCAAGTTTGGAAGTTAGAAAATATTTTACCTCATTGGGCAGGAACAGTGAGTTTTTCTCTAATATTTGGTAGTATGATTTATTGGGGAAAAAATAACTTTATTGAAAAATTAAATGAGATACTTACCATTATTTTACTCATGGCCTTTGTGGGTTTATTATTATTAGGAGGAAGCCAAATCCAAAGCTCTCAATTCTTAGTCCAAAATTGGACTGCTATTGGTGGTTCTATTGCTGTTATATATGTGGCCATGTTCTACCATTCTGTTATCCCGCTGGTTGTGACTCAATTAGAAGGAGATATTCCCAAAATTCGTCAATCTATTATTATTGGTTCTGTGATTCCACTCCTGATGTTTTTGGCTTGGAATGCGGTTATTTTAGGCTGCGTGACTCCAGATATTGTACAACTTAGTCCAGGAAATGAGAGGATATTTGACCCATTAAAAATCCTCCGCAATGGTGCTTCTGGAGAATGGTTTGCGATGTTACTATCAATTTTTTCGGAATTTGCCATTGTCACATCATTTATTGGTATTACCTACGGTTTAACGGATTTTTTTAAAGATATTTCTTTAATCACTAAAAGCGAAATTTCTCGTTTACCTCTTTATTCCTTGATATTGCTTCCACCTTTAAGTTTAGGAACATTTAATCCCACCATATTTTTCCAGGCTTTAGAATACACAGGTACGTTTAGTATTTCTATTTTAGCAGGAATTATGCCAGCATTAATGAGTTGGAAACAAAGTGAAAATCCAGAATTTTTCCATATTAACCATCAAACCCTAGTTCCCGGAGGAAAAATAACATTAATATTCATCATTATGGGCGGAATCTTTCTAATAGGTAGACAATTTTTTTCAATATATAAATTCTAAATATAAATCCTAAAAATGACTAATTTCCGGTTAATAAAATGACGCTAGAAAACCTAATCTTTTCTTTCTGGAGTTTGTTCGCTTTGGCTTATACCAACATACTTGTTTTTGGTGATCATCTACATAATCAATATTCAAAAGTGAATAAAACCCCTCTTGTCGGGTAATGACAAAAGAGGATTTGGAGCTAAAGTCCGGTAGGGTAATCGGGCTATTTAATATATAATATTTAAAGTGGTTTAATCCAGTCCCCCTTTAGATATATAAATTGCTGATCATTCTATGGAATTGGTATCATTTCAAAATTTATAAAAAAAATCCCTTGCTTGTACAATGCAAACAAAGGAATGTGCTGTTAAAGTTCGTCAGGTGATCGGAATATTTAATTATTTAGTATTTATTGGATGTATCTTGATTCCTCCATTGGGTAGATAAAAATTGGCGATATCAACATCTTATGGTCTATTTTCAGACTTACCCTGTTTATTATTCTTCTTCGCTGCTGTTACACACTTATAGATAATTTACCAGATATGCACTGGAAATAACTATTATTAATCAAGTTGTGTATAGGTTGAAAAAGTTTCCTGAAAAGCGAACTCATGATACACAGCTAATGTTTCTTGATGTACACGGGCAACATTTAACCATTCTAAGTTTTCTTGCGCCCGATTTTTCCATTCTTGAAGCATATTTGTATTACTCAATAGTTTTATTAATGCTTCAGCCAATTTATGGCTATTCTGAGCCGGAACTAATATTCCCGCTTTCCCATTATCTAACGCCTCTGGAATTCCGTCTACCTCAGTAGCCACAATAGCTACCCCAGCTTCCCTCGCTTCTGAAAGCACCAAAGGACAAGGATCACGGTGGGAAGCTAAGACAAAAATATCACAGGCTAGTAAATAACGTTGTGGTTCGGGACAAAATCCGACAAAATGAATTTGATCACTAACGTCCGTTGCTTGAGCTTGAGCTTCAAATATTTGTTTATCTGGTCCATTTCCTACTAGATATAAATTGACTGTGGGAAAATTTTGAGTAACTTCCTCAAAAGCTGCAATTAACTCAGCAATTCCCTTCCGTTTGTACATTCCCGCTACAGTAACAATCGCAGGACGGTGTAAACTTAAAGGTTGATAATCCGAGATTTTCCTAGTCCGAGGGCTACCCAAAGTTCCATTACAAATTACTCGTAGTTTCTCTTCAGAAATTCCCCGTTTTACCATCGAATTTTTAACGGCTTTACTAACAGCAATTACTCGGTCAGCTAAACCCATTAATACACTACTACGTTGAAATTCATTATGTACTGTAGCCACTAAATTATATCTATTTCCCCACCTCAATGCTCTTGCTAAAACCACACCAGTCATCATGTGAGCATGAACTATATCTGGCTGAAATTCTCCCACAATTTTCCGATAACCTACCGCCGCTTTGATCATATTTATTGGCTGGCGATTTTGGTTTATTGTATAGTGTTTAACCCCAAATTTATTTAATAATTTTTCGTATTCTCCTCCTGCTGAAATTACCGCTACATGATCACCAGCTTGGGATTGTAAACAAGCCAGATCAACAGCTACATTCACAATACCATTACCGATTTCTTGGATATGATTCAATATATGTATAATTCTCATAAATTGAAGAGATTGTATTAAAAACTATTGAAATTTTACAAAAAAACACAAATAATATAGCAATCAGTAGTCAACTTTTAATACCTTTGTCTGATCAGTATTTAAAAATTTTCCGCTGTTTTAATTACTCTGATCACTACTATATTCATAAATTTTAGTCTCTTTGATAAGTTCTGTTTATCATAGCTAATGGCATTTTCTTGTATCTGTACTTTAAGAAACAAATATCTAACATAATTTTACCAGGTAACTTCTTAGGAATTATTAATCAATAATCATCGTTTTTTTCTTAGATCAGTATCTTTTTATAGAAAAATTAAATCATTTTTGATAGCTGGCGTTATGAGGCTACACAAAAAGATTCCCGACTGCTTGGAGAAGTCGGGAATCTAAAATTAATCTAAAATTAAGGTGATAACCGCTCGATTTTCCAATTTCCATTATCTACAAGAGTATATCGCAACCGATCATGTAAGCGGCTGGATCTTCCTTGCCAAAACTCAATTTCCTGGGGAATAACTCGAAACCCCCCCCAATGAGGAGGTCGAGGCACTTCTTGATTTTGATATTGACGCTGAAACTCTATTAATTGTGTCTCTAATACATTTCTGCTGGAAATTACTTCACTTTGATTAGAAGCCCAAGCACCTAAACGGCTAAAGGGTGGACGCACTTCAAAATAGCTATCAGACTGTGCTGAGGAAATTTTCTCGACAGTCCCCACAATTCTGACTTGACGTTCTAGTTCAGCCCACCAAAAAACCAAAGCAGCATGGGGATTTACTGATATTTCTTGTCCTTTTTGACTATTGTAATTAGTGAATAATACAAAACCCCGTTCGTCAATATCCTTGAGTAGTACCATTCTCGCCGAAGGCTTACCATCAGGTGTACAGGTAGCCAAAGTCATGGCATTAGGTTCAGGTAGTTGGGCTGCTACGGACTGGTTAAACCAAATTTTAAATTGTATAAATGGATTCGGGTCAATTTCTTCTTCATTTAAATCTTCTAGGGTGTAATCTTTACGAAGATCAGCAATGCTTTTATCTATCATTTTTATTTTCTCACGATTTAGATTCAGCGTATATTAGTATTGGGGGAAACATTCTATGATCAAAATCAGTACGTTTTTTGGACAATAGGAAATAGGAATTACGCCACCCTGCCCTGCAAGCCCCTGAAGCCCCCTGTTTATACATTAAATCAGATGCGCCGTTTTGCCCCTCTGCAAACTTTGTTAATTTATGGACTCAGTGGACCAATTATTGCTCTCAATATCTGGCTGATGTCTGTATTATTTCATTTTTTTCAAAATCCTCTGACTATCCTCAGTATTTCTGCCATTCTGGCTTTTTTACTGAATTATCCAGTCAAGTTATTTGAAAATATTAGAATTAGACGCACTCAAGCAGTAATTATTGTTTTACTACTTACCTTAACTCTATTTATTGTTTTATGTGTTACTCTTGTACCAATGTTGATTGATCAAACCATTCAACTTTTGAATAAGATTCCAGATTGGTTAGCGACTAGTCAAGCCAATTTCGATCATTTAGAGATGTTAGCGAAGCAAAGACGGTTATCTATAGATTTAAAGCTGGTGACAAATCAAATTAATGCTAATATACAGAACCTAGTTCAGCAAATAGCTTCAGGGGCTGTAGGATTTGCGGGAACGCTATTATCAGGAATACTCAATGTTATATTAGTCATAGTTCTCGCTTTTTATATGTTAATATATGGCGATCGCGTCTGGACTGGACTAATCAATCTTTTACCATCAAATATCGGTATTCCCCTGAGCAAGTCATTACAATTAAATTTCCAGAACTTCTTTCTGAGTCAATTGTTACTAGGGCTATTTATGATCATAGCCCTCACGCCAATTTTCTTATTTTTGAGAGTACCATTTGCCCTCTTATTTGCTATTATTATCGGTATTTCTGGACTTATTCCTGTTGTTGGCGCAACCTTAGGCATTGGTTTAGTCACAATATTGGTATTAATTCAAAATTGGTGGTTAGCATTTCCAGTCGCTACAATGGCAATTATCATGCAACAAATTAAAGATAATCTATTAGCTCCCAAACTCATGGGTAATTTTATCGGACTCAACCCCCTGTGGATTTTTATCGCCATTTTAATGGGATTTGAAATTGCGGGTTTGCTGGGAACACTGGTGGCTGTACCAATTGCTGGAACTATCAAAGGTACTTTCGATGTGATCAAAAACAGTCAGCATAGTGATTTTGTCGCAAATTTTCGGGCTAATTACGGCTCAGAATTTGGGGAAGATGAATAAATTAGTCAGCGGTCAGTGAAACTCTTGTTCTTGAGCAAATTTTAGATTTTAGATGTTAAACGGCATCTAATATTAAACCAAGATTTAAACCAATATTTAAACCAATATTTAAAAAGGTCTGATAAACTAGGTAGTGTAGCTATATTTATACTTACTGGATTCAGAAATAAGCTACTTGGAATAAATCTAAAATCTAAAATCTAAAATCTAAAATCTAAAATCTAAAATCTAAAATCTAAAATTGCGTGACCTCTGATTTCTGGTATATTAAATTTTGAATTGATGGATGCAGTTGAATTATTAGAAACAATTACACACCTGATTTCCCAAGCCGAAAAAGGGGAAATTGACCCTTGGGACGTGCGAGTTATTGAGGTGATTGATCATTACTTGAAATTAATGTCCCCAGAAGCAACTACCAGAGGCTATGAAAATGATTTATCTCAATCTGGACAGGCTTTTTTATCAGCATCAAAGCTTGTATTATTTAAGGCAAATACATTAATGCAACTGTCAACGGTATATAATACTCCAGAAGAAGTTATAGATGATACAATATTAGAAATTGAAGATGGATTGTCATGTCCAGCCCGTCCCTTACAATTAGAGCAACACCTGCGTCGTCGTCCAGCAGCTATGCCACCTCGAAAACGTCGAGTGACACTGCAAGAGTTAATAGACCAGTTGCAAATCATGGCCAGCCAGTTGAAACTGGTAGAAAAATCTGATAAACCTCAGCGAACTAAGCGCCAGTCTAGTGTGCAAACCATGCGGGAAGCCCTAGAGTTAGCCCACCAAGAAAATTTAACGGAGGTCGCGTTAGAGCTAGAACAGGTGTTACATCGTGCTGCTAAAGAGCGAAATTTGGAGGAACAATGTTGGAATCTAGAAGAACTGATAGATTTATGGATACAGACAAAGCAACCAGGGAAAAACGGACATAATCATCAATCAGGACATGGTAGCATGATTAGCGTTTTTTGGGCTTTACTACTGCTCTCGGCTCAATCTAAGGTGGAGTTATTCCAAAAAGAATTTTACCAGGAAATTTCAATTCGTTTACCTAATTAAAGTCCAGGAGCAGGGGGAGCATAAATTTCTATCCCCTAATGACAACTGACAACTGACCAATTACTAAGGAATAAGATTTTATGAAAGCAATGATTCTTGCAGCAGGAAAGGGTACTCGTATCCGTCCTATTACCTATACAATTCCTAAGCCCATGATTCCTATACTGCAAAAGCCAGTAATGGAATTTTTATTGGAATTATTGCGCCAACACGGATTTGATCAAATTATGGTCAATGTCAGCCATTTAGCGGAGGAAATAGAAAGTTATTTCCGTGATGGTCAGCGGTTTGGAGTGCAGATTGCCTATTCTTTTGAAGGTAAAATTGATGATGATGGTAAACTCGTGGGGGAAGCCATTGGTTCGGCTGGGGGTATGCGTCGGATTCAAGACTTCTCACCATTTTTTGATGATACCTTTGTAGTATTGTGTGGTGATGCTTTAATTGACTTAGACTTAACTGCGGCAGTAAAATGGCATAAATCCAAAGGTGCGATCGCTACCATTATCACTAAATCAGTTCCCAAGGAAGAAGTTTCTAGCTATGGTGTGGTAGTTACTGACGACGATAATCGCATTAAAGCCTTCCAAGAAAAACCCCCAATAGAAGAAGCTCTTAGCACTAATATCAATACGGGTATTTATATTTTCGAGCCAGAAGTATTTAAGTATATACCCTCTGGAGTAGAATATGACATTGGTGGCCAGTTATTTCCCCAACTTGTGGCAGATAACGCCCCTTTTTATGCTATTCCCATGGATTTTGAATGGGTAGATATTGGTAAAGTTCCCGATTACTGGCGAGCAATTCGCGGTGTTTTATCGGGGGAAATCAAAAATGTACAAATCCCCGGACATGAAGTCGCTCCCGGTATTTTTACTGGTTTGAATGTATCTGTAAATTGGGATAAAGTTGATATTACTGGACCTGTTTATATTGGTGGAATGACCAAAATTGAAGACGGAGCAAAAATTATTGGACCGGCCATGATTGGTCCAAATTGCTGGATTTGTAGTGGGGCTACTGTAGATAACAGCGTGATTTTTGAATGGTCCCGTTTAGCTCCCGGAGTCCGCCTAGTTGATAAATTAGTGTTTGGGCGTTACTGTGTAGATAAAACGGGAGCATCCATTGATGTCCAAGCTGCGGCTTTAGATTGGCTGATTACAGATGCCCGTCAAACTCGTCCCATAGAAACGCCTTTAGAACATAAAGCCATTGCTGAATTATTGGGAACAAGTTCAATTTAGTTAGTTGTCAGTTGTCAGTTGTAATTTGCTACTGACAACTGATCCCTGACTAATGACTATTAACTATTCAAGTAAGTATACCGTTGTAAACTTTGCTCGTAAGTTTGTAGAAGTCGCTGAGATTCCGCTAAGGTGATGTGCTGTTCTTCTAAAGCCCGCTCACAACGCTGGCGAATATTTTCTACCATGTCTTCAGCATCGTATTGAACGTAACTAACGACTTCACTCATGGTATCACCTTTAACAACGTGTTCAATTTGGTAGCCCTTGGGAGTTAAATTGATATGAACGGCGTTAGTATCACCAAAGAGATTATGTAAATTCCCCATAATTTCCTGGTATGCTCCATTCAGGAACATTCCCAAATAATAGGGTTTTCCTGGATGAAATTTGTGTAATTCTAACACTGATTTCACATCTCGCAAATCTATAAAGCGGTCTATTTTCCCATCACTATCACAGGTGAGGTCTGCTAAAATTCCTCTGCGGGTTGGTTCTTCATCCAGACGATGTATGGGCATAATGGGAAATAGTTGATCTATAGCCCAACAATCTGGTGCTGATTGAAACACAGAAAGATTGATGTAGTAAATGGAAGCCATGATTTTTTCTAGGTCTTCCAATTCGTCAGGTACGTATTCTTCCTGACGGATGATAGTTAAAACTTTTTGACAACAAGCCCAGTAAAGACGTTCGGCCTTAGCGCGTTCATTCAAGCGCAAAATTCCTAAATTAAAGCGACTGATAGCTTCTTCTTTGAATTGAGCAGCGTCGTGATAAAATTCTTGGTAATTTTCCTTATTGATAGATTGGTAAGTTTCCCACAGGTATTTAATAATTGGAGATTCTCCGTCTTGGGGAGGATCAGGAGGATCAAGGGGGACATCACTGGTACTGAGAACGTCAAAAATCAACACTGATTGGTGAGAGGAAATTGCCCGACCACTTTCACTCACAAGAGTAGGTACGGTAATTTGCCGTTCATCACAGGTATCTTTTAATTCGGCTACAATGTCGTTAGCATAGTTTTGCATATTGTAGTTTTTTGAGGTGTAGAAGTTCGTTTGCGAGCCGTCATAATCTACACCCAAACCACCCCCAACATCTAAGTATTTCATATCTGCCCCTAGCATCGCCAATTCTACGTAAATACGACTAGCTTCTTGAATGGCATCCTTAATGACATTGATAGCGGAGATTTGCGAACCAATGTGAAAATGTAACAGTTGTAGAGAACCGAGTAAGTCAGCTGCACCTAATTTTTCTACAGCTTCCATAATTTCGGGAATTGTTAAGCCAAATTTAGCGCGATCGCCTGTAGAAGTTCCCCAGCGACCCATACCTTGTGTGCTTAATTTGGCTCTAACTCCCAAAATTGGCTTAATTCCTAATTGACGACTAGCAGCAATGGCTAAATCCACCTCTTCAATTTGCTCTAGGACGATAATTGGTGTTTGTCCTAGTCTTTGGGCTAACATAGCGGTTTCGATGTATTCCTGGTCTTTGTAGCCATTGCAAATTAACAATGCTCCAGGGGTATCCAATAAAGCCAAAGCGATCATTAATTCTGGCTTAGAACCTGCTTCCAAACCAAATTGATGGGGTTTACCAAAACGAACTAAATCTTCAATCAGGTGACGTTGTTGATTGCACTTAACAGGAAAAACCCCACGATAGACACCAGGGTAATTATAGCGGGCGATCGCCTTAGCAAAACAAGCATTTAAGCGCTCAATCCGGTCTTCCAAAATATCGGAAAAGCGGATTAACATAGGAAGACCTAAATTACGCTGTTGTAGAGCATTGACCAACTCAAACAAGTCCAAAGACCCACCACGTTCACCCTTGGGAGAAACAGTTACATGACCAGCAGCATTAATCGAGAAATAAGGCCGACCCCAACCTTCAATCCGATAAAGGTCTTCACTATTCTCAATTTTCCAGGGAATAGATAAATTTCCCGTGCTTATGCTAGTAGGTACTAACAGTTTCTTCTCTCTTTGGCTTTTCAATTCAGCTTTATGCCCATTAGGCGGCATTTTTACAATCTCATCAGCAGTTGACTCGACACCCATTTCTTCCTGACCTCTGTGTGTTGCCCACGAATTAACAATTTAACAAAATAGTCTGGTAAAGGATATAAGACTAGAAATAATTTCTGATTAAGAATTAGGATAATCACCCAATACTCCCTTGTGCTGAGAATGGTTAGTTACAAAAATTTGCGTTTATCTGCGTTTATCTGCGGTTAATTACCTATTGCTGTATGTAATGGGTAAAGAAAATGGTAATTCAATCCGGTTATCCACCATGATCAGGGAAAATTGCTCAGACTACTAGACAAAAGACCTCAATACAACTGACAATTAACCCATCAAAATTTGATTATGTTTTTGGAGACAGACTTGGAACGCACATTTTTAGCAATTAAGCCGGACGGTGTACAGCGTGGTTTGGTGGGTGAAATTATCCGCCGTTTTGAAACTAAAGGCTTTACTTTAGTTGGGTTGAAGTTTATGAAAGTCAGTAGAGAATTAGCGGAACAACACTATGCTGTTCACCGTGAAAGACCTTTTTTTCCTGGGTTAGTGGAATTTATCATTTCTAGTCCAGTTGTAGCAATGGTTTGGGAAGGTGAGGGCGTTGTTGCAGCAGCGAGAAAGATTATTGGTGCAACCAATCCCTTAAACGCAGAACCAGGTACAATTCGTGGCGATTTTGGCGTTAATGTAGGTCGTAACCTGATTCACGGTTCTGATGCTCAAGAAACAGCCCAAACAGAAATAGCTTTATGGTTTAAGGATGAAGAATTAGTTGCTTGGCAACCCCATTCAAAACCGTGGTTAAATGAGTAATTAGGTAATAGGTAATAGGTAATGGGTAATGGGTAATGGGTAGTAAAACTCTTAGCTGTTACCTGTCACCTGTTACCTTAAATGAATATAAAAAATTTAATAGACCATAAGAGATTTTGAAAACCTCCTTTTGGAGGGTAGGAAAAAAAGATTGCAAGCCAAGATATGATACATAAGTTCCTTAATACTAAATCATTAGATATCACTATAATAATCATCAAAATATTTTAGCACTTGATATTGAGTTAGTACCAAAAATCTGTGCTTATATTAAATTATCACTTGAGCATAAAATAAAATAATTAATTACCGTGTTAGAAGCCTGTGTACTAATAACAATATTGTGCGGTTTTTTCGGGATTATCCTCAAAAAAAACCTGGTGATGAAAATTGTCTCCATGGATGTGATGAGTACAGGTGTGATTGCCTTTTATGTACTAATTGCATCACGAGAAGGCTTATTTACCCCCATTATTTCTAGTGTAAAAAATATTAATTATGCCGATCCTGTTCCCCAAGCAGTGATATTAACAGCGATAGTCATTGGTTTTTCTATTCAGGCTTTGATGCTGGTTGGTGTGATGAAATTAGCACAGGATAATCCCACCCTGGAAACCCATGAGATTGAGAAAAATAATACACCGTAAATTACCCACCACTTCCCTTAGGGTAAGTGGGGGCTTTTAAAGCCCAGAGTTTACCCGACTAAGTGTTAAATCACTACGATTTTCAGGTCATCTCACCTACAAATACGCAGCCAGTTTGTAGCTGCTGAGGTTAACAGTTAAACAGGCTTATTGGGTTAATCCAGTGCTGTTAGCGTAAAAAGCCTTTAAATCTTTGTCCAGGCTAACATTACCCGCAAGGCTTGCCTTGAGCGCAGTCGAAAGGAGGGACAATATGTCCAAAGTATTTGTTTTAGATACCAACTTCACGCCATTAAACCCAATTCATTCAGCGCAAGCCAGACAACTACTAAGAAGCAAAAAAGCAGCAATATTTAGACAGTTTCCGTTCACAATTATTCTCAAAAAATCCCGTCCTGACTCCCCAATATCGTCGCTAAGACTAAAGATTGACCCTGGTGCAAAATTTACGGGAATGGCATTAGTTAATGATTTAACTGGCGAGGTTGTATTTGCTGCTGAATTAAAACATAGAGGTTTTGCAATTAGAGATGCTTTAACTTCTAGAAGGCAATTAAGACGTTCTAGACGTGCAAGAAAAACTCGTTACAGACAACCAAGGTTTTTGAATAGAACCCGTCCAGAAGGATGGTTAGCACCGAGCTTACAAAGTCGGGTTGAGAATATCAAAACTTGGGTTAAGAAGTTACTCAACTTTGCACCAATTCAGGCTATTAGTCAAGAATTAGTCAGGTTTGATATGCAGTTAATGGCTAATCCTGATATTCAAGGACAGGAATATCAACAGGGAACTTTAGCTGGTTACGAAACCAGAGAATACTTACTAGAAAAGTGGGGTAGACAATGTGCTTACTGTGGAGCGAAAGACGTTCCTTTTCAAGTAGAACATATTCATCCACGAGCCAAGGGTGGTAGTAATTCAATTACGAATCTCACTTTAAGTTGTGAAAAGTGTAACACCAAAAAGGGAACGAAAGACATCAAAGATTTTCTCAAAAAAGACTTTTCAAAGTTAGAGAAAATCTTGAAGCAAGCCAAAAGACCACTGGCTGATGCAGCCGCAGTAAACACAACTCGTACTGCATTACTAAAAGTCCTAAAAGCAACTGGATTACCTGTAGAAACAGGTTCAGGAGGGTTAACAAAGTTTAATAGAAGTGAGCAAAATTTAGAGAAAACGCACTGGATTGACGCAGCTTGTGTTGGTCAGTCAACTCCAATTCTCAATATCAAAGGTGTTAAACTACTGCTAATTACAGCTAACGGTCACGGTTCTAGGCAATCTTGCCGAACCGACAAGTACGGTTTTCCGAATAGGCACGTACCGAGAGAAAAAATACATTTTGGTTTTCAAACTGGCGATATTGCTAAAGCGGTTGTCACCACTGGTAAAAAGATTGGTACTTATGTAGGAAAAGTTGCTATTCGTTCAACTGGTAGTTTCAATATTTCTACTAAAAATGGATTGATTCAAGGAATATCACATAAGTTTTGTAAACGCATTCACGCAAAGGATGGTTATTCGTATGCAGTATAAAAGATTTGTTAATTACTCAACTGTCCTTCTCGCTATTTGTGCTAACGCACAAAATTACTCAAGGGACGTTTCACAATTAACCCTCCATTCCTCCCATCACCAAACTGAGTACAGTTTTGGTGGGGGTCTCCTGGAGGAGGTTTAGATGAATACTATTACATTGACTTGGATTGCTACCCCATTTTTTCTAGGATTCATCATTTTTATCGTTCCCAAACTCAACCGACATTTAACTCTGTGGGGAACTATTGCTTCTGCTGCTTATGGGTTGCAGTTATTTCTCAATCCATCACCAGTGACACTGAATTTACTAGACAGTTTCGGTATTAAATTAATAGCAGACGAGTTAAGCGCTTACTTTATTCTCACAAATGCTATAGTCACGGCTGCTGTTGCTCTCTACTGCTGGCGCAGTGATAAAACGGCTTTTTTCTATGCTCAGATGATTATTGTCCATGGTAGCCTCAATGCTGCCTTTGTCTGTGCAGATTTCATTAGTTTATATGTGGCTTTAGAGGTAAGTGGTATTGCGGCCTTTTTATTGATTGCTTATCCCCGTAGCGATCGCTCAATTTGGGTAGGTTTACGGTATCTATTTGTAAGTAATACTTCCATGTTGTTTTATCTAGTTGGTGCGGCGCTGGTTTATCAGACACATCATTCCTTTAGTTTTACAGGTTTAAAGGGATCACCACCGGAAGCACTAGCATTAATTTTTCTGGGATTATTAATCAAAGCTGGGATTTTTGTATCCGGTTTATGGTTACCTTTAACTCATTCTGAATCAGAAACACCAGTTTCCGCATTGATGTCAGGAATTGTTGTTAAAGCCAGTGTTTTACCTTTATTGCGTACTGCATTAGTTTCCGAAGAAATTGATATCATAGTCAGAATTTTCGGTGTAGGAACGGCTTTAATGGGTGTATCCTATGCTGTTTTGGAAAAAGATACTAAGCGAATGTTGGCCTTTCACACAATTTCCCAATTAGGCTTTATTCTCGCGGCACCAGTAGTAGGTGGATTTTATGCTCTTACCCATGGATTAGTCAAATCATCTTTATTTTTGATTGCGGGTTCTTTACCCAGTCGCAACTTTAAAGAATTGCAATATAAACCCATTCATACAACAATTTGGATAGCCTTAGTTATCGCTAGTTTATCAATTTCTGGTTTCCCTTTATTATCAGGTTTTGCTGCTAAGAGTTTAAGCATGAAAAATTTAGCATCTTGGCAATTTATAATTATGAATATTGCCGCAGTCGGTACAGCAATATCCTTTGCTAAATTTATTTTTTTACCCCACAGTCGAGAAGGAGAACAGAAAATCAAACCAGGTTTTTGGATATCAATAATATTTTTGATCACTGGTTTAATTGTTGCCAATATTGTCTATCCTCAAGCTTATAATACTGCTGATATTACAAAAGCACTTATAACCATTGCTGTGGGCTGGTTAGCCTATCATGTTATTTTCAAAAAGTTATCAATATCTTTACCTCGTGTATTTGAAGAATTTGAGCATTTGGTTGGTGTCATGAGTCTGACTTTAATTTTGCTATTTTGGATGGCTTTCCCATGATTGGACATCTCATATTAAGATTATCAATTTGGTTTTTACTCACTGCTAACGTGAGTTTAACAAATATTATCATTGGTGTCATTATTGCCTTACTTTTACCACGTGGTAAATCCTCACCAGAAAAATTAAAAGCTTGGTTAAAGGTGATAATTAAAATTATTATTACCATTCCATTGGCTTTTATGGAGGCATTTGAAATTATCCTGCGTCCCCATCATCAAGAAGAAATTATTATGGAGAAAGTCAAACTCAAAAGATCACCTTTATTGATTTTTGTGGATATATTTCTAATTACCTTCACACCCAAAACCATAGTTTTTAAATACCGTGAAGAAGGATGGTATGAGGTCCACCAAATTAAACCCGGCAGGTAACAATTATGAACTTAGAAATAGTCTTAATGGCAATGATTGTAGCTTTACTTATCCCCATTTATGAAGCTGGTAAAAGTGATGATACTTGGCAGAAAATGTTAGCTTTTGGTAGTATTTCCAGTAAAGTAGCAATCATGATTCTTGTAATTTCCGTTTTGCGAGATGATTGGATGATTGGTGTAGTTGCAGCGATTATTCTGAGTGTAGGAAATGCCGGATTAATGTTATTAGCACATATCCTGAGAAGATTGGGTGAAGTATGATCAACTTTCTGAGTTATAGCTGTATAGGTATAGGCATAGTTTTTTGGTTTTGGGGAACTTTTCATTTAGTTAGCAACAGATCAGTATTATTCAAATTACATGGACTTTCTGTTGCTGATACTTTAGGTTCAATGATTATTATCATCGGACTATTATTGAAAATACCCAGTGAATGGCCATTACTTATTCTGGGCATTATTTCCTTAGCAATTTGGAATACTATGCTGGGTTATGTATTAGCATATTGTTCAACACAAGAGGCAAAAAATGAATGATACTTATCTCTATTTGATCATTGCTTTATTACCCTTAACTGCGGGGATGTTAGTAACTCAAACTAACCCCTATCATGCTTTAGTGATTCGTGGGGTACTCGGTGCCATAGCCGCAATGGTAGATGCAGTTTTAGGAGCAGCAGATGTAGCTTTAACAGAAGCATTAATGGGAACAATGCTATCAATTGCTCTCTATGCAATTGCAGTCCGTTCATCTTTAGTTTTGCGTCTTGGTGTCATTGAAAATCAGTCAATAGAAAAAAATCAGGATAGCACTTTGCAACAACTTATCAACGAATTTCGCCAGATTTTTAACAAACATTACTTACGGCTAGAAATTGTTCCCTATAGCAATAACCAAAGTCTACAACAGGCATTAATAGAAAAGGAAATTCATGCTACTTGTGTGCGTTTGGAAGAAAGTCATCAAGGAGAAGAAACCTACCAAACTGCAATTCGAGTGCAACGTATCTATAACATTATAGAAAGTGAACTTTCATTACCAAAAACAATTTTAAAATATTTCCATGTTTGACATTTAGGGGAGCAGCATTTATGAAATTAGTCTACATTTTAGCGGGAATAGCTTTATTTGTGAAAATGCTGATCATGCCTAATTATGAACCGAATTTATCAGATATTTCCATTGTGGAAACAGTAGTTAAAGAAAGTGGTGTTCCCAATGCGGTATCAGGGATTATTTTCAGAAATCGGTTATATGATACAATCTTTGAAGTAATTGTTTTTACTATCGCCATTCTCGGAGCTAATTTTTTACTAGCCAATGACAAACCATCTTGCAGTATTTATCAATTCAAAGATCAACCATCAATAATATTAGCTCGTCTAGGGGCGACAATTGCGGCGTTAGTGGGTATTGAATTAGCAATTAGGGGACATTTGAGTCCTGGAGGCGGTTTTGCAGCTGGTGTGGCTGGTGGTACAGCAATTGGACTCATAGCAATTACTTCATCATATCAGTGGATGCAGGATATTTATCACCGTTGGCACGCTGCTACTTGGGAAAAGGTTTCGGTATTGGTTTTTATTGTTTTAGCAGTCATAACTTTATCGGGGCTAGAATTACCCCACGGTGAGTTAGGGGCCTTATTTAGTGGTGGAATTTTACCGATATTAAACATCCTAGTTGCTGTTAAGGTAGCATTAGGTTCTTGGGCTGTGGTTTTGATTTTTATTCGTTATCGGGGTTTGTTATGAATTGAGGAAAGGTTCAGGAAAGGTAATTGGTAATAAACTCTTACCTGTTACCTAGTTCCCGTCCTCATCACTTTGAGACTTCAGTTTTTTCCCTTTCTTCTGGGACTAATTCAACAACGGTACGCTTGGAAAATCCCCAAGCTAAGATCACACCAATAACAGTTACTACCAGCCATTGTGGTGGCACTAAATCATCATTGATGACTTTTAACAGCAACCGTAAACCCACAAATGCGACAGTAATATAACCCGCGTCTTCTAAATTTTCATATTCATCTAACCAGCGGATAAATAATCCAGCCATGAATCTTAGGGTGAAAATACCAATGGTTGTACCGGTGATTACTAACCATGTTTCTTGAGAAACTGCGATCGCTGTTGTGACACTATCCAAGGAAAAAGCTAAATCTGTCAAGGCGATTACGGGTATAGCTTGCCACAGAGATTTAAACCGTGGACCGTGATGATGATTGGACTCGTCTTCCTGAGAACTAAAGTGTTGAAATACTAACCATAAGAGATAACCGGCGCCTAAAAGTTCAAATTGCCAGAATTTTTGTACCCAAGTCGCTGTTAATAGCAGGGTAATTCTTAAAATATAAGCGAATACTAAGCCAATGTTGAGGGCTTGACCTTCTCGTTTTTTGTCTTCTAGTCCTTGGGCGATCGCAGCGAGGGCGATCGCATTATCAGCGGATAGTACCGCTTCTAAAAATACTAAAATCAAGAGAACAATGGAGGCTTCAACGCTGAAGTGAAAGTTTAGGTAATTAAATATTTTGTCTAACATTTTTCACAAGAGGGGGACAATTAAAAATTAATAGGAGATTTTTACTGTAGAACGCACATTGACACTCTAAATTACCTCCTTGTTGTTTACGCAGTATGTTTATTATATATCAGAATGTCAGAGCCGAGAAAATAGTTAGTATTGCTGAGAGGGTGTACTTCACTCAAGCCAAAGGTTTTTATTCCTTGCTTAAAAGACCCTAGGGGACATTGACAATATGCTAAATCAAAACCAAACCCCGCTTATAGAGGCATTAAAAGCTTGTACAACCCGTTCTCATGCACCATTTTACACCCCAGGGCATAAACGCGGCCAGGGTATTTCCCCACTTTTAAGCGATTTATTAGGTAAAGATGTCTTTCATGCTGACTTAACAGAATTGGCAGAATTAGATAATTTATTTACACCCCAAAGCGTAATTTTAGCAGCACAAGAATTAGCAGCAGAGGCTTTTGGGGCTGAGAAAACATGGTTTTTAGTTAATGGTTCTAGCTGCGGAATTGCAGCTGCAATTCTTGCTAATTGTAGAATGGGAGAAAAAATAATTCTCCCGCGCAATGTTCATTCTTCAGTTATTTCTGGATTAATTCTTTCTGGTGCAATTCCTATTTTTATAAATCCTGAATATGATGAATATTTAGATATTACATATAGTATAACACCCGAATTAGTAAAAGCAGCATTAATAGAACATCCAGATACAAAAGCAGTATTGATAGTTTATCCAACTTATAATGGTGTTTGTGGAGATTTAAAAGCGATTTCACACTTAACTAATCAATATAATATTCCTTTAATTGTAGACGAAGCCCATGGCGCACATTTTCATTTTCACCCACAATTACCCACCTCAGCTTTAACCGCAGGTGCAGATTTAACTATACAATCAATTCATAAAACATTGGGGGCAATGACACAGGCATCAATGTTACATATTCAAGGAAATAGAATTGATATTGATAGAATTAATAAAGCCTTACAATTAGTTCAATCTACCAGCCCTAGTTTTATACTTTTAGCTTCTTTAGATGCTGCACGTCATCAAATGGCAATACATGGAAAAAAATTGATGTCTCAAACTTGGGAATTAGCGCAAGAAGCAATAATTAAAATTAATCAAATTCCTGGTTTATCTACTCCTTTAATTAATAGCGAAAAATCACAAAAATTTCTAGATTTAGATCAAACTAGATTAACTGTAAATGTTAGTGAAATAGGATTTACAGGCTTTGCGGCTGAAGAAATTTTAGATAAAAAATTCGATGTTACTCCAGAATTTTCATCTTGGCAAAATCTCACATTTATTATTAGCTTAGGAAACACAAAAGCAGATATTCAAAACCTAATTCAGGGATTAAATAATCTTAGCCATGTCACCCCCTTGACATCTGAGTGTCAACCGTGTAAGAATAGAAACGATGCTATAATAGGTCATGATCTGTCCATTTCTCCCCGTGAGGCCTTTTTTGCTAATAGCGAAGTATTACCTGTAGAGGAAACCCAAGATAGAATTTGTGCAGAAATTATTTGTCCTTATCCTCCAGGAATTCCTGTATTAATGCCGGGGGAAATAATTACAAAATCAGCATTGGCATATTTACAGGAAATTCAAAATATGGGTGGTTTTATTAGTGGTTGTGCCGATGAAACTTTACAAACTCTAAAAGTTGTGAAATAATATACAGCAGTTATCCGTTTATGAAGTACAGATATTAATAATAAAACTCTTGTGGTGCGGGCATACTTCGACCAAGCTCAGTACAAGTCTTGCCCGCACAAGGTGTACCTCACTCAAGCTGAACTTGCTGTAAGATAGTTTTTTTACATCATAACCCCTGCTCTCTTGCGGGGATATTATACTTTACTCAACCAAGAACCGCTATAATACAGAATTGGCTTTTAAAACATTGAACTCAGAAGGATATGTCACCCCACGTTAATGAGACCTGATCTTTATTCTTTATATTTATGCTATAGTTGCAGGTATTTCTTCCTCAATTTCATAACCATGAGTTAGATTTTCCTTAGCTCTATCAATCAAATCTAAACCTTGTTGTACAGTTTCCATTAAACTTAATTTACCCCGTAAGTCAGCAGCACCAGCAAAACCTTTAGCATACCAAGTCATGTGTTTACGCGCTTGACGGACTCCCCTATCTCCCTTGTATTCCCATAAAGCAAAAAGATGTTCTCGCGCACATTCTAAACGTTGAATGGGGTTAGGTGGTGGTAATAATTCTCCTGTTTTTAAGAAATGATCAACTTCACCAACTAAAAAGGGATAACCTAAAGTTCCACGAGAACACATTACCCCATCTGCGCCAGTTTGTTCTAAACATTTTACCGCAGCTTCCACAGAAAAAATATCTCCATTACCAATCACAGGAATTGACAGGACTTCTTTAACTTTAGCTATCCATTCCCACCGCGCATTACCATTATAACCCTGAGCGCGAGTGCGTCCATGGACAGTAATCATTTTTGCTCCCGCGTCTTCCATGCGTTTAGCAAAATCTAAAATAGTAATTTCATGATCATTCCAACCAATACGAGTTTTCACAGTTACAGGAACATCTACCGCTTTCACAACTTCCCGCACAATTGCCTCTGCAATTTCCGGTTGACGTAATAAAGAAGAACCACCACCATTTTTAGTAATTTTATTAACTGGACATCCCATGTTAATATCAACAGTATCTGCACCTTCCGCAACCGCTTTTATTGCTGCCTCCGCTAGAAAATCGGGACGACAATCAAATAATTGAATACTAATAGGTCTTTCTTGAGGATCTACCTCCATAATTTTTGGTAATTGGTTAACATAGTGTAAACCCGTTGCATTGACCATTTCTGTATACATCATAGATTCTGGTGCATAACGACGTACTAAACGACGAAAGACCAAATCCGTCACCCCCGACAATGGAGACTGTAAAACACGGCTTTTAACCGCAAATGATCCAATTTTGAGAGGTGTAGAAAGTCTAGCTTGAAGTTCAGGAGAAAGAGAAATCATGGTTAAAATTAAAAATAGAATCGTTAAGGGAATTGAGGACTAAGGAAAGGTAGTTAATCAAAGGGTAGATGATTAAACCAGTAAATCCTAATGGACATAAAATAAAATGACTATAAAAAACAATCAAAATCAAGATCGTCTTCTTGTTTCTTATCTTCTGTGTGGAGCAGGTTTTTTTGGTATAGGAGGCTTACATCGCTTATATAATGGCAAAATCGGTACTGGTTTATTATGGCTATGTACTGGTGGTTTATTTTATATTGGACAACTTGTTGATTTAGTGATCATACCGAATATGGTTGACGAATATGAGCAAAAATTGCGGTTAAAAGCAGGTGTATCATCTGCGGGTATACCCATGAATGAGCGGATATTTATATCACAAGTTCACCAACCAAATGGTAAACCACTCATTGTCAAACTCATAGAAGCAGCAGAGGCTAATGGTGGTAGTTTAACAGTAACTCAAGGTGTTAAGGCCACAGGAGCTAGTCTTATAGAAGTAGAAACCATGCTCAAAGAAATGCTACAATCAAATCATGTGAGAATAGGCAACAACCCTATTTCTGGAGTTGTGACTTATTACTTTGATGAATTGTAAAGTTGCGAACCGCTATGATTTATCATTTCCGAACTTTTGTACTTCATTAGACTAGGAAATGCTATATATTCTTCTGTTAAATTATCTAAAAATAGGTAACGACTCCATTTCTGAAGTCGTGACTTATGATTACGTTAACTAATTTCTACCTAGCCATTTTTGACCGTTCAAACGATATACTAACCGAGATACTAACAAATCTAGGGTGATTTTCCGCTCGTCAATTAAAAATGATTCTAGGGTACTCGGTTTTTTACCTTCATTACAGGAAAAACCCTTTTTACCTTGAATATTCTCTTCGGGGAAATATACATTAAACTGGCGTTGTCCCCCTTGCCAGGAACCGATAACTTGCCAACATTCTTCCGCTGAGGTAAAACCAATTATGGAATACTTCTGCTTGGCAAAAGTCAGTTTTACATCTGGCACACCTTCTTTAGTAATTGCTGCTTGCAGTGCCGGGAGATAATGTTGCTGCATAAACTCTTCAAAAGGTTTATCTTCCAAAGCTGGGGGTTTTTCCTTTTTGGCAGCTTTGGCGGCGGTTTTTTCGCTTTCTGCTGGAGTTTGTGTGGTTTCTTCTGCCATTGCTCGTTTTGGGGTAGTCAGTTATTTTTATTTTGACATACCAGAGCCATGAATTTGGGAATTTTATTCATTTACTGTTGAAGCAGAGCCTCTGGACTGCATTCCCAGTCGGAGACTGGGAACGAGATAAGGAGATATGACTAAAACTTTATACTTTAAATATTTATATATGCTTCAACCACCCGCAACAGCAGGAACAATACTCACCTCGTCACCATCCTTTAGGGTTGTTTCTGCACCTTCTAAAAAGCGAATATCTTCGCTGTTAACATAGACATTCAAAAACCGTCTGAGTTTGCCTTGATCATCACACAAACGCGATTTAATACCAGGACAGCTTACTTCTAAGGAATCTAATAAGCCAGAAATATTACTAGCACTACATTCTAATACGGACTTATTTTCTGTAAACTGTTGCAAAGCGGTGGGAACTAAAACTGTTACGGCCATTGTTTAAACGTTAATTGTGAGTGAGTAAGCTAAATAGGCGGTTATAAACCGCGACAGGTAAAAACCTGAATTTTTGTTGAGTCCACGGAGGTGGACTTTATTTGTATAACTACGGTTTCTAACCGCTAAAGCTTCTAAACTAGGACTTGTTGCCATTCTAAACGGTCAAGGGTCCGGGATCTTTCTAACGCCCGCTCAAAACTGTCTAGTTTGGCCTCAATTGTCAAAGGTTCGCCAATATAGCCTTGAATTGCTTCCTGGGTTTTCAACCCATTACCAGTGATATAAACTACTGTGGTTTCATCTGGATTGATTTTGCCGGCTTCTACTAATTTTTTCAGAACAGCAATGGTTGTACCCCCTGCGGTTTCTGTAAAGATACCTTCGGTTTCTGCTAATAATTTAATACCTTCGATAATTTCCGCATCATTAACTGATTCAATATTACCGTTGGTTTTTTGAGCTATTTCTACAGCATATACCCCATCTGCGGGGTTGCCAATAGCGATTGATTTAGCAATTGTATTCGGTTTAACTGGTTTAATAAAGTCTTTACCTTCTTTAAAGGCTGTCGCAATGGGAGAACAACCTTCTGCTTGAGCGCCACTGAACCGGACAGCTTTATTTTCTACTAAACCAACTTCTACAAATTCTTGGAAACCTTTATAAATTTTAGTAAATAGAGAACCGGAAGCCAATGGTGCAACTATATGATCTGGTAATTCCCAACCTAGTTGTTCTGCAACTTCAAAGCCCAAGGTTTTAGAGCCTTCAGAATAGTAAGGACGGAGGTTAATATTCACAAAACCCCAACCATGGGTATTCGCAACTTCTGAACAAAGGCGATTAACTTGATCATAATTGCCTTTGACTGCCATTAGGGTAGGACTATAAATTAAACTACCGATAATTTTACCAGCCTCTAAGTCAGAAGGAATGAATACACAACAATCTAAACCGGCATGAGCGGCGATCGCTGCGGTAGAATTTGCTAAGTTACCTGTACTAGCACAAGAAACAGTTGTAAAACCTAATTCTCTCGCTCTACTGAGGGCAACGGATACCACCCGATCCTTAAAACTCAGGGTGGGCATATTCACGGCATCATTTTTAATATAAAGCTTATTTAGACCCAGGCGACGGGCAAGACGGTGAGAACGCACCAAGGGAGTCATCCCTGTACCGACATCTATATAATTATCTGTAGCAACGGGCAAAAAGTGACGGTAGCGCCAAATTGAGTTGGGACCTGCTTCAATAGTTTCTCGACTAACTAAGCTTTTAAGAACATTGTAATCATATTTGACTTCTAGTGGACCAAAACACAATTCACATACATGAGTAGCTTTAAGCTCGTATTCTGCGCCACATTCTTTACACTTCAATGCTTTGAGTATGGAAGTGTTTGCTTGGTTGAGGTTTGTAATCGCCTGAGTCATAATTTACCTTTCCCTGGATATCCGTCAACTTTGAAATCATAGTAGCACGAGACAAAATCACCGTCAAACATACCCGACAAAAATTATCGGGTTTGGTTACTCAACCGCAGCAATTACCAAAAAAATCACCAAAGTAGGGGTAATTCATGAATTACCCTTGGGAAAGAATCAGGTTTAGGGGTATGCACTTTAGTCAGATATTGTTAGTAACAGGTTATCTAGTTCCCCTGCTTGGGGTTTTATGCCAACCAACAGGTAACTTGCTGTGTGTAAACAGTTTGGACTACAGAATTTAGTATAAAATACTATCAGATAAAAGCTAGTAATGGGGGGTAAATACTGATTTATAGATTTTTGGTGAAAAAATACTAAAAATCATTTACATCCTGGAATTAATGCCATATATTATTTATCAATACAATCTAAAAACCAAATAAATCCTAGCAGTCAAAGGGCTTGAGTGCTAATGTCTGAGGTAATCTTGAAACTGATGTAGTTGGCAGAAATTCTACTTTTTCTAGATGAAGTTAGCGGACTTTTCTGCAATAGTTTTTGCCAAAAACAGAGGTTTATCGGCAATTGATAACTTTGGAGGACGAGAATGATTAAATACAGTTTCAATTTGATAGGGGTATCTCCTGTTTGGCATTTTTTTAATCACCAACAACAGAGTTTAGTAAAACCACAACATCAAGGGATAGAATATCTAGGAACTCATACTTGTACTTTAGATGCGTTCCTGGAATCTATAGAACCAATTCCTGTAAAATGGGGTTGGAATTTAGATCAAGTAGTAGATACGGTAATTGAGTTTTGGATGAATAATGCTGAGAGTATTAACTATTGGAAATCTCGTTTACAACCCACATTCCGCACCCTGAACTGTCACAGATCAAAAAAGCAGAGATAGTAGTACATAATAACTAACGATCAATTAAAGAGAAATAAGCTTAATGAGAATACATATCATTAAAAGGGGGGTGGTGT
>NZ_BJCF01000034.1 GCF_005402965.1 Dolichospermum planctonicum | reverse complement strand
ACTAAGGAAACACGAACCCAAGCATCAATGACGATACCTTTGTCTAAAATTCTGTCAATAACTTCTGCCAAGCTGGAGGAAGAATTGGTTTTTTCAACTGCCATTGTTTTAAGTCCTTGTTGTTGTTTTGATTTTTGGTTGAGCATTTCGCTCGACCCACATTTATATAAATATCACTGATTTCTGAAGATGTAAAGAACTTTTCTGTAAAGAAATGTAAAGTTTATGAGTTAAAAAGCTATTAAAAACACATGATTACCGAATCCGTACTACTGGGAAAATCTGGATAATATTTCTGATTTTATTTGAATTATATTATTAATTCCGATCCAGAAAATCAAGTATTATCATGTTCTATTTGTATAAATAAAGGATAGTAATGATTAATAATGCTAGGTTTGACAAGGCTTTTGGAAATTAAGTTGGGATAAACAGCTTATGGGTAAAGCAACAAAGGCTTGGCTAATAAATTATTGAAAAATCACCTTTAAATGCTTTGATCGCATAATTCATATTTCATGTATTTTGTCAATAGGTTGAGCTTATTTTCAGTAAGCTTACGTAAGTGTCCTTAGCCTGACATATAGAAAATTAAGTAATGTTACTAATGGCATCTACTTGTTTAGATAAATTACTCTAATTTATTAAGTTTATTTTTTCAAAAATTATGTCTACAGAAGGAAATCCTGCTAATGTACCACAGGAAGCTTTAACTGCTTTAGTGGATACTTTTGTACAGAAAGGTCATCCACGTCAATATGCTGAAGCGATGGCAACTTCAATCATTTTTCAGACTGATTTAGATTTACGGAATGCTCAGATTGCCAATCTCTTAGGCTGGCTGAAACAGGAGCATAATGATATATATCCCTTAGCATTGGATGTGGTTGGAAAAACTTCCGCAGAATTTGAGCGTCGGGTTCGACAAGGTTAAGTCTCTAAACTTGATGAGGTGAATTTCCGAAAATTGGGTAAAAATTAGCTATTTCAGCTAATTTTTCCTCAAAATCTATTTGACAGATCAGATTGATCATTAACCTAGTAAATGCACATCGGGAAAATTGATAGGATGGGAATAAACATAGAAATTGTGGCTACATTTGAAAACTCTTAGGTGCTATGACTAATCTCAACATTGCTTCTCCTCTAAGTGCGATGTCCTCGGCCAGCGAAGCTATCGCTCAACAAACTCGTCAAGCTGCAAGTAAGCTGGCTTTTCTTTCCTCTGAAGACAAAAATCAAGCGATTGAAGCGATCGCTCAGGGGTTAGAATCAGCTAAGGATGATATTTTGCAAGCAAATTTGGCTGATTGTCAAGCAGCAACAGCGGCAGGAATCGCTAAACCTCTTTATAAAAGGTTGCAATTAGATGAACATAAATTAAGAGATGCGATCGCGGGTGTGCGAGACGTTGGTAAACTAAATGATCCAATTGGTCAGGTGCAAATTCATCGAGAAATTGACAGTGGTTTAATTCTTAAACGTATTACTTGTCCTTTGGGTGTTTTAGGGATTATTTTTGAAGCGCGTCCTGAAGCGGCTATTCAAATTGTTTCTTTAGCAATTAAATCAGGTAATGGTGTAATTCTCAAAGGTGGTAAGGAAGCGTTAAATTCTTGTGAAGCGATAGTTAAAGCTATTAAACAAGGATTATCTCAGACTGGAGTTAATGCTGACGCGGTGCAATTGTTAACAACCAGAGAAGAAATATTAGAACTGTTGCAATTAGATAAATATGTAGATTTAATTATTCCCAGGGGTTCTAATGATTTTGTGAAATTTGTGCAGGATAATACTCGAATTCCGGTATTAGGTCATGCTGATGGAATTTGTCATATTTATGTAGATGAAAAAGCGGATATTGACAAAGCTATTAATATTACTGTAGATTCTAAAATTCAATATCCTGCTGCTTGTAATGCCATTGAAACATTGCTAATTCATAGTAGTATTGCTGGGGAATTTCTTCCTCAAGTTGCCGCAGCTTTAGCAGCACAAAATGTAGAATTAAGAGGAGATGAACGCAGCTTAAAAATTTTACCTAATATTGCCGCTGCGACGGAAATAGACTGGAGAACAGAATACAGTGATTTAATTTTAGCCATTAAAATTGTGGATTCTTTAACAGAAGCAATATCCCATATTAATAATTACGGTTCTCGGCATACAGAAGCGATTATTACGGAAGATATCACAGCAGCAGAAACTTTCCAGGGGTTAGTAAATGCAGCGGGAGTGTATCATAATTGTTCTACCCGATTTGCGGATGGTTTCCGCTATGGTTTTGGTGCAGAAGTGGGAATTAGTACCCAACAAATGCCACCTCGTGGACCTGTTGGTTTGGAGGGTTTGATCACATATAAATATCAAATGTCTGGTAATGGACATATTGTCAAAACTTACACCGGTGCAAATGCAAAATCATTTAGTCATGAGGATTTATAATCATATTATTGTTAAAATCTCGTTCCCATTCTCTGACTGGGAATGCTTATTGTCGACTCTGTGGCTAGTGACGGGAGGAGAGTCCAGGAAGGAGCTAATCATAAAAATTTTAAACCAAGGCTTTTAATAAAGCTTGCAATTTAAGTTGCACTTCTGCAAATTCCTTGTGAGGATCTGAACCGGCAACAATACCTGCACCTGCATAAAGTCTAGCATAATTACCATCAATTAAAGCCGAACGAATTCCGACAATAAATTCACAATTTCCTTCTGCGTCTACCCAACCTAAAGGTGCTGCATATAAACCTCTTTCAAAATTTTCATAACGGCGAATTTCGGTACAAGCAATATCTCTAGCTGCACCGGCAACTGCTGGTGTGGGATGCAGTTTAGCAATGATTTGTAAGGGATGAATATTAGTCGGGACTACGGCAGTAATTGGTGTCCATAAATGCTGGATATTAGATAATTGTCGGAGTCTGGGAGCTAAAACTTGGGGGACTAAACCTAGTTGAGATAAATGTTGAGTAATAAAATCCAGAACAAGTTTATGTTCGTGTTTTTCCTTGGTATTATTAACTAAGTTGTTAGCATTTGCAGCATCTTCTATAGGTGTTTTACCCCTGGGGGCTGAACCTGCCAAAGCATCAGTAATTAACTGTTGTTTGTGAATACTAATTAACCGTTCTGGACTAGCACCAATAAAGCTTTGTCCTTGACCATTACTGCTGGAAAATACATGACAATTAGGATGTAATTGACGCAGATTATTTAAAGATTGTAGTAAGTTAAAATCATGATTTTTCCTGACATCCAAGGTATCAGCTAAAACAATTTTGCTTAAATGTTGAGATTGAATGATTTCTAAAATTGATGAGACTGAATTTTTAAATTCATCACCGTTTTTAGTAATTTTTCTGTAGCAATTTAAGGGAAATTTGTCAATACTTATGGATAAATTTCTCAAGGACTTAATAATTTCTAAGTGGCTTTGTAAATTATCTAATAATTTGGTAATATTTACCTGAGAATTAATAATTGTATTCATTATTAATGTGCAGCAATTATTTTTTAATACAATTTGCCAACAAGGCAAGAAAACCGTAGCAGAGGGAAATGGATAATCGGCTTGTTCATGCTGGTCAAAAAAACTGAAAGTACAAAAAAAATGAGGTTGGGAAAAAGTCTGATTTTGCAGAGAAATATAAATTATATTTTTCAGACAATTTTTGATAAATTCTTCTGATTTTATAAATCTATTTTTACCAAAAATTTCTATTTTATCTACAGTATCAATTGCTGCGATTGCTTCACCATTACTTCTATTTTCAAAATAAAAGTTTTTGGTATCTTTTTGACTAAATTTATCGAAAACCAGCAAAGGATCAACTAAACCAATTTCCAGGGGAATACTCACAATTTTACTATTATTATGACGACGGCAATTTTCCTGAACCTCTAATAGTAATTGATTTAGGTATTTGTAGTCTACAAAGGTGTGGCTGCGACATGGTGAAATGGTCATGGATGTATAAGTTAATTTTTATTAAGTTATCTTCCTAAAATGTCATAAGTCATGATGGTATTTCTATAGGTAACATAATTCAGTTACCATTAACCAGCATAGACTAAGGGTGATTCGGGGGTTTATCCTGTTTTGGTTGCAAGATAGCAGATTTTATTGTAGGATGTGAACCTATAATCATAAAATTAGCATTTTTTGGTAATTTACCAAAGTTAAACAATTTTAGATTGACTACACTGACAAGAGTAGGATATAAACAGATAAACAAGCCAAATCTCAAATCTAAAATGACTGGTCAAGTGCCGGATAAAATTATAAGATTTAATTGACAACTAAAATTATGGTAATTTAAATAATCAAAACCGATGACTTCAACTCAAATTTCACCACCTCAAGGTAAACTATGGATGGCGGCAATTAAACCGCCAATGTACAGTGTTGCTATTATGCCGATTTGGGTAGGTTCGGCTGTAGCATTTAGGGAAACAAGGATTTTTAATCTCACAATATTTTCTCTGTTTATTGCTGCGTCAATTTTAATTTTAGCATGGGAAAATATTAGTAATGATGTATTTGATGCGGAAACAGGAATTGATGAGAATAAACATCATTCATTGGTGAATTTAACTGGTAATAAAACCTTAATGTTTTGGGTGGGAAACTTGTGTTTAGGTTTGGGTTTGTTGGGGATAATAGCGATCGCTATTTTACAAAAAGATCCGACAATTATCGGTATAATTCTATTATGCTGCGGTTTGGGCTATATGTACCAAGGTCCTCCTTTTCGTCTAGGATACCAAGGTTTAGGCGAAATTCTCTGCTTTTTTGCCTTTGGTCCTTTGGGTATGAGTGCAGCCTATTATAGCCAAACTCAAACCTGGTCTAGTACAAATTTAGCAGCTTCCATAATTTTAGGCATTATTACCAGTTTAGTGCTATTTTGTTCCCATTTTCACCAAGTTGCAGATGACATAGCCGCAGGAAAAAAATCTCCAATTGTGCGCTTAGGAACTCAAACAGGTGCAAAGGTTTTAGTGGGATTTACTGCTAGTATTTATCCTTTAATATTGCTGTTTTTCATCTTGAATATTTTCCCAATTTGGACATTATTAAGTTTCTTAAGTTTACCTTTTGCGGTGAAATTATGTCGTCACGTTTTAGAAACCCATCACCAACCAGATAAAGTTAGTAATTCTAAATTTATCGCTATTAATGTTCATTTTTTGAGTTGCTTATTTTTGGGTTTGGGATTTATATTTGGTTAAGGAACTTTCAGGAAATAAGTTATCTGAATCAGGAAAAAACCACAGAGACACAGAGAACACGGAGAAATGAGAGGTTCAGGTATTTTTTTATTTGCAAGTACCCAATGATTTATCAATTTTCTTTTCGTTACTTTAGCCAAAAATTCACAAATCCTATTATTACTAATCATGGGGTTTGGGAAATCCGCGAAAGTGTAATTATTCGCTTAATTAATGAAAAAAATCATATTACTTGGGGAGAAATTTCTCCCATTTCTTGGTTTGGTTCAGAAACCATAGAACAAGCTTTAGATTTTTGTCATCAACTTCCAAAAACAATTACCAAAGAGATGATTTTCACTATTCCCGATAACTTACCAGCTTGTCAATTTGCTTTTGAATCTTCAACCCACGCAGGTGGGTTTCGTCTGTGTAGCCGTGATTTCCAATCGCCGGATGCTAATTTAGATCTTACCTACAGCGGCTTATTATCAGCGGGAAAATTAGCTTTAAATCAATGGAATAACTTATGGGAACAAGGATATAAAACATTCAAATGGAAAATTGGTGTTGATGATATAAATAAGGAATTAGAAATATTTGATTTACTAATTTCCATTTTACCAAATTCAGCCAAATTACGTTTAGATGCTAATGGTGGACTTAGTTATCAACAAGCTGAATTATGGTTAAAAAAGTGTGATCAATTCTTACCAAAAATTGAATTTATCGAACAACCTTTACCAGCAGATAAATTTACAGAAATGCGGGAATTAAGTAATTTATATTCTACACCTATAGCCTTAGATGAATCTATCGCCAATCTCCAACAATTAGAATCATGTTTTCAACAAGGTTGGGTGGGAATTTTTGTGATTAAACCGGGAATAGTTGGTTCACCATCTAGGTTAAAAGAGTTTTGCAAAAAACATCAAATTGACGTTGTATTTTCATCTGTATTTGAAACAGAAATTGGCAGACAAGCCGCATTACAATTAGCAGCAGAATTATCTAAAAATAACCGTGCTGTTGGTTTTGGTATTAATCACCTTTTTAAAGAACAAGAATTAAACTGGCTAGAAAATCTATGGAAAACCTTTTAGAAAATATACAAAAATATGATTTGCTAATTTGTGATCATAGCCAGGAATTACCACGGGTAGCAACAGAATTATATTTACAATTAACCCAGTTGTCAACTCCAAAAATCATGATTGCCGAAAGATCACCTGTGAGATTTATAGCCAGTTTTATTGCTGCTTGTGCGGCTAGATGTCCAGTTTTTCTTTGTCACCCAGATTGGGGTAAAGATGAATGGGAACAAGTTTTTAATTTAGTCCAACCAGATATATTTTTAGGAAGAGAAAATAACTTTTCAAAATCAGTAATTACTAATTATGAATTACCAATTAATAATACTATTATGATTCCTACTGGTGGTTCATCAGGAAAGATTAAATTTGCTATTCATACATGGGAAACATTAACAGCGTCTGTGGAAGGATTTACAGAATATTTTGCCATAAATTCAGTTAATTCATTTTGTATATTACCATTGTATCATGTGAGTGGATTAATGCAATTTATGCGTTCTTTCACAACGGGAGGTAAACTAGTAATTACCACATCTAAGAAATTAGAAACTTGTGAAATACCAAATATTAACCCAGCAGAATTTTTTATATCTTTAGTTCCCACCCAATTACAAAAACTCCTGCAAAATCCAGAATTAACCCAATGGCTATCAAAATTTGCTACTGTTTTTTTAGGGGGTGCGCCACCTTGGGAAGAACTATTAGAAAAAGCGAGATTTCATCAAATTAGATTAGCACCTACCTATGGAATGACAGAAACCGCTTCTCAAATTGCAACTCTGAAACCTGATGAATTTTTAAAAGGTAAATTTAATAGTGGGAAAATTCTTCCTCATGCTAAAATCATCATTGATAATCAACCAGGAAATATAAATATTCAAAGTAAATCATTAGCATTAGGTTATTATCCACAAATATGGGAAAATAGAAATAATTTTGTAGTTGATGATATGGGTTTTTTAGATAATCAAGACTATTTACATATTATTGGCAGAAATAGCGACAAAATAATTACAGGTGGTGAAAATATTTACCCTCTAGAAATTGAAACAGCGATTAGAAAAACTCAAATGGTAATTGATGTTTGTGTAATTGGGATAGCTGATAAACATTGGGGACAAGCATTAACAGCCATTTATATTCCCAAAGATAAAAATATTTCCCATAGAGAAATCCAAACCCAACTAAAAAATCAACTGAGTCAATTCAAAATTCCCAAACATTGGATTTCCTTAGCCAAATTACCCCGTAACAACCAAGGTAAAATTAACCGTCAACAGCTGCAAAAAATAGCTGAGGATTTTCTAAAAACATAATACTTAAGAACCCCGAATTCTTCCAAGAAGTCGGGGATTTATATGCTAAAATCACATAAACTCTAACCTGGATCTTCTTCTCTGTGCGCTCTCTGCGTCTGTGCGGTTGATTTCCAACCAATTATTCATATAATGTGGTAATTCCTGCTTAACTCTACTA
The DNA here is from genome assembly GCF_005402965.1 of Dolichospermum planctonicum. Lineage (GTDB taxonomy): Bacteria > Cyanobacteriota > Cyanobacteriia > Cyanobacteriales > Nostocaceae > Dolichospermum > Dolichospermum planctonicum. The sequence goes on along the minus strand of NZ_BJCF01000034.1, from coordinate 43,531 downwards.
CTAACATTAATACAAACGTGCCTAGTAATTGCCTTAGCAACCATTACCTCATCTACCATAATTTCATAGGTAATTTCAAACTTATCTAAATTTATTTTTTCTGGTAACAAACTAATCACTAAATTGTCACCACAAGACATAGGACGTAAAAAATCTACATTAGCATGAACAATAGGAAAAGCTAAAGACGGATTAGTAAAAAATGATTTAAGATTAACACTAGAAGCTGCTAATGAAGCCTCATAAGCTTCATGACAAATTCTCAAAACATTAGCGAAATAAACTACTCCAGCAGCATCAGTATCTTGAAATCTTACAGTGTAGTAATATGTAAAAGCCATGTTTAATTTCCTAAAATTAAATCTGCTACAATAAATAATTATAATCCTGATCAACCATAGAGAATAATAAATTTCACAAATTTATCATTCTTGATCTGCGTTAATCTGCGGTTAATTATTCTTGATACAATCAGCTTAAAGGCTGATAAATATCTTCAGAAGCAGGGTTAAGATAGGGATGGTGCATATCAATTAAATTTTGTGCAAAGTGTTGATTAATGATTTCTATTCTTTCCTCAAGAGCATTTTTACCTTTTTGCCAAGATTCTAATAAAGCATTGGCGACAATTTGACAACGGTTCATACCAAAACTTTCTTGAGGGGCAAATTTTTGATTTTGATATGGTTCTTCTGCTAACCCTAATCCTGGTGCTAGGAATTTAGTAAATAGGGGAATTTCTGGCTGAAAATAAGCTTGATGTTCTTGATAAATCTCTTGAAGAATATTCCTAATTGTGGGGTAATTTTGGCGTGCAAAATGCAGGACACCTGCATCATAACGCCCATAGACAGCGGGATTATAAAGAACATGAAAACTAAAGCAAATAGCTGCATTATTTAATGCTTGTGTTAAGCTTTCCATGAAAATGATTGCTCCGGCTGATGTAAAATTAAAGTAAATTCGTCCTACTCCTAAATCATTATTTTGTCTATCTTGGTTTGCCATTCCCAAGTTACTTACTGCTACATAACAGCCATTTTGCAGGCGATTTTTAGGCATCCATATTGATATTAATTTACCAATTTTAGAGGACTTCCTTGGAGATTTTAGATGACAGTCTGGTTCAATATATAGTGTTAAACCATCTTTTTTAACGGCCATACTGCCATCAGGTTCGATTCTCAAAATCTGCCAATTGGGTTCATAATGGCCTGTACCATGATTACTATGATGTAGTTGTTCATAGAAATCTATATCTACACCTAAACTGTTATTTTCTGAGAAATTTAGCTGAGATTGGCAATCATTATGAGTATTATTAGATGCTAAAACTGTTTGCAGTGAACCATTATAATAAATACCATAGAGAAAATTTCTGAGAAGTATGTTCAAATACTTGTGTTTTAAAGAAGATGAGTTTTGTTGAAACCTATTTGCTATATTAGCGGGTAAAGCAAAAGGTTGATAATTGGGGTGGTAAATACAGAAATTAGGTTGAATCTGGATATTACTGGCAATATCGAATAATGAATTTACAATTTGATTGTGATTATTAGAATCATCGAGCATTAACTGTCTTTGCACCTCAAACTTTAGAAAAGTATATCTGTAAACAAAAGAAAAGATGAATATTACTAACAACCGCGTAGGCGAGTTTTTTCGTAATAAAGACGGACTAATTTTTGTTCCTTATGGGGTTGAGGGAGTTTTTGAATTCTGGCTAAAGATTTAAAAATTTCGGATTCGGATATCCCCAAAATAGTTAATACTGATTGCTCAGGAATAGTCAAAAGACTTTTAGCAACTTCGAGCCTACATAAGTCCCTATTATCAAAGGATTTTTGGCATTGAATTATGTTTTGAATTTGTTGAATTAATGCTAAACCTGCAAACTTAATTACCCGGACAATAAAGTCCTGATGATATTCTAAAATCATGGGGAAAGCATGAAGATAAGCCCGGATTAAAGCTAGGATTGAAGGTTGTAATACCTCTAGAGGAATCATGGCTAAATTCAAAGATTCTTCTAACTCTAATGTTGGATCTACTATTAAACTGGATAACCAAATTCTTAAATAACTTGCTAATAGAGTTCCTAAATCAAAAGCTGGATCTCCCCAACCACAAGCTTCCCAATCAATTAATCTGATTAAACAATTATCTAGTTGTTGCGATCGAGAATGAACCAAAATATTGTTTAATTGTAAATCGTTGTGAGTTAAACAACATGATTGCCATTGATATGCTAAATCAGCAATAGCAAATTCTAAAGTTTCGTAACGTTGATAAAGAAGATGAAATTGTAACGCTTCAGTGGGAATTATACCAAATGTTTCTGGATTTATTGATGGGAGTCCTTGAACGGGATTGTAAAAATTATAGCGAAATTGTCCTGCGGGAGCAGTGGACATAAAATCACGATACTCAAGTTTATTGAACGTGGCTCGGTGTAACCCTGCTAACGTAGTACCAATCGCGCTGGCAATCTCTGTGGGAAAGATACTACTGTGTTGATAAAATCTTTCTAGTTCCACATATTCGCTTAAATAGCTACGCACAAGGATAGAATTTTCCTGATCAAAGTGTAGTAATGATGATGCGATCGCACCAACATTACCAATTACTGGAAATTTTTCTAATAACTGGTGAAATAGCCACTCATTAAAGAGTTCATGAGAACTAAAATCATGATTAATTTTTCGTTCTTGTTTAATCAGCAGTTGGCGATTATCTGCCAGCATTACCAGTAAATTCCAATTTTTATGGTTATTTTCTGGCAATACAGACTTATCTACATTGCCATCATCAGGGCTACATAGCCCTGCCTGTTGTAGGTATTGGATCACATTTTGAGAAGATAGTGATGATAACATGAATTATTTCCTAGTTATTTAAATGGACAAAGAATTCCTGCGATCAAGATTGGGATAACTGTAGCAGTTTTTCGTTAATACTAAAAATGTCCGAACTATTGCTACTATCTACTAATATCCCATCTGTGCTATAAAGACCTGCCAAAATGGCAATATTAGCTATTTTTGCTTTCAAGTCTACGGAAGAAACTATAAAATATTTACAATGTCTGTAGTAGAGCTTTGCAGCTTGAATAATAACATGACTATTCCCTAAACAATTGGTAATACATATCCAGGAAAAACAACGGTTACTTACAGTTGTTAGTAGTCCATATTTTCTGTATATATGTTAGCAATTTATCCTACTGGTAACAAGTATTAGTTTACTGTAATATCCTACTTTCTACTTTAATATACAAATGGTTATACTTTTCCTCCTGTAAGCATAAGTTTTGTATCGTGATTGATGAGTATTTTAACTTACTTTTAAAACCGGGGGACTAGAAGCCCATGCCACAAAATGGGATAATTTATTTTTTTGAGATTCCCTTAGTCCTGATTTTATTTACGTAGTATACTTAAATTCATTGTCAGAGACAATTTACCCATTTGATTGATGGATCATCTAGCAATGCTGACCGCAAATACTACATCTTATACAGCAGTTCAATTTCTGCAACGCCAAGCCGCCTCCCTTTTACTGTACCAATCTGTACTACAAGGCGACGTAGGCAAAAGTTTTCTGAACTTATTACAAACCATCCGTTACACTGATGCAGACGGGCGGGATTGCCTGCAAGCCTACGGTATTTATTTCCAAGCTTTAACCAGCGGTCATCAAACTTGGGAAGAATACCTAATTAAGCAAATTCTGATGGCGGATAATGCTTTTAGTAAATTGGCACAACAGCAGGAATTTAGCAAATTACCTCCAGCTTTAGTAGCTGCTGTCCGTCATGATTTACAAGTATTACAAAGTTTGTATGAATGTAACAGTGCAGTGTTAAGCGAGTGGGTGCAAATTGCCACTCATTTACCCATTTCCCCTGTGGTCTGGTATCGAGAACCGGAAACAGTAGGCATAGAAACGGATATAATGGCATTTATTTCCCATTTAGAAAATTGGGGTGATGCTGTAGAAGATTTAGCTGCTTATTATGGGCAACATGGTAGCGGTTTATTTGCTCAATACCATGCTTTTCGTTGGCAAAATGGTCAGCTAGTGGGCATTGTTTATGCGGATACAGTGAGACTGTCTACCTTGGTAGGTTACGAATGGCAAAAAGATGCTTTAGTGAAAAATACAGAGTTTTTATTGTCAGGAGAAACAGCACTGCACGTATTACTTTATGGTAGTCGTGGTTCGGGCAAATCTTCTTTAGTCAAAGCCTTATTAAATGAGTATAGTCATAGAAAGCTGCGGTTAATAGAAGTCTCTAAGTCAGAATTACCAGATTTACCGAAAATTGTCGAACAGTTGCGGGGAGTTCCCCAGAAATTCATTATCTTTGTCGATGATCTATCCTTCGAAGAAGATGATGATGCCTTTAAAATGATGAAAGTAGTTTTAGAAGGAAATGTAACTGCTAGACCAGAAAATGTAGTTGTATATGCTACCTCTAACCGTCGGCATTTAATCCGGGAATTTTTCACGGATAGACCAGCGCCCAAGGATAACAATGAAGTTCATGGATGGGATACAATGGAGGAAAAGTTGTCTTTTAGCGATCGCTTTGGTCTCACATTAACCTTTGAAGCAGCAGATCAAAAAACCTATTTACAAATTGTCCAGCACCTAGCAGAAAACATCAGTATTGCTCCCGAAGATTTAGAATATAAAGCTTTACAATGGGCAACTCGTCATCATGGACGTTCAGGTAGAACAGCAAGACAGTTTATTGACTTTTTAAAAGCAGATTTAGCTGTATTTGGTGAAAATAAAAATCTAATTACAGAGTTATGATCAAGGTTTCCAATCATCCAATCTCAGCAAAATTATAACTGTATATTTACAAACCAAGAGGAATAATGACTTTAATTACTAATCATGCTCACAATTTGACTACACTAAGACCTCGCAAAATGCCACCAGCAATAGTGAGTCATCAAGTCGTACTAGCAATAGCTGCTTTTAGTGTAAGTTTTGGTTTAATTCTTGTCCCCAACTGGGATTTTTCTAAAGCTTTTCTCTCCGGTATAATAACAGTTTTAGCAACATATTCAGCCGCATTTCTTGTTGATAAACGCCGACGAACTGATGAATTGAAGATAGTTGGTTCTTTGCAGAGACGTATTCGGGATTTGGAAGCATTAAAATCCCGCATTTTCAGAGAAATAGCGCAATTAGAAGAATATAAAACTTTATTGTATACAGAAACTCAACAACTAGAAAACCAAATTGGAGATTGTCGTAATCAAAGGGATAGTTTACATCGAGATATAGGTACATTTGCTGCTCAAAAGAAGCAAATTGAATCTGAAGTTCATAATCTTAAAAATGAATTTAATGACTTAGAAAATAGTCATATAGAACTGAATAATAGTTACAATAATCTGAGTATAGAAAAGCGAAGATTAGAACTGAATTGTAACGTATCTCGCGCGGAAATCAACCAAATCCAAACTCAAATTGATACATTCAAACAAGAAAAAAAAGAACTAGAAAATGATCTAATTTTGCTAGAAAGACTCAAACCGCAACTAGAGGAAAAACTTTATGAACTGCGAATAGAATTTCAAAATCGAGAGATGGAGATTAACCAACAAAACGATTTACTAACACAAATAACCACAAGCAGAAATAATCTAGAAAATAGCATCAATACTTTACAAATCAAGACATTAGAACAACAATCTGAAATCAATCAATTGCAAAATCAAATTTCCCTATTACAAGAGGAAAGGGATTTATTACAAAATCAAATTTGGGAATTAATCCAAGTGGAAACAATTAATTCTAATTCGGAAACATTACCCGATAATCAAGACAATAATGTAGAGTTATTTCCCTTTGATGAATTACTGCAACCATTAGATATAGATATAATTGATACGGAACATGATCACCCAAACAATTTACCCACAGCATGGGATAATTTACTAGAAAATCTGCCAGCTGATGAAATCCAAGTCTTAAAAGCTATATTGGAGAAAGATAACCCCCAAGAGACTATTAAACAAATCGCTGAAGCTAATATTACCACGCCTAATCTCTTAATTGATGCTATCAATGAAATCGCTAATAAAACCATTGGTAAATCAATCATTGAAACCAATACCGAAATTCCCGAAATTATTGAAGAACACTTACTAAATGTCAAAACAATGATTAGCAAATATTCATAAATCTGAAATTAAGTGAATTAGAATTAATTCATGGTGCTAATTTTAACTCTACGACTGCGGGTAAAGATAGCAGTTTAGAGGATAATAATGCAGCAAAATTTAGCTTGTAAATTTGATTTCAATATATTTCAATATTTTTAAATTAAACCTAATAAACTCTGTATACACAAATAAAACAAAAATAAGTATAAAACAAGGATACGATTAAAAATACAGAGGTTGCTGGTACGCTAATTATGGTATTATAGGACTTGGGGAGGATAGGTTAGTATTTCGGTATTTTATCGTAAAAATGTGATGTTTTAATTATTTACACCACTTCACAAGCATAAATCAAAGGTAACAAAAGTCCTATTTGCTCCTGTCCATTTACAGCTAAATCACTGTGACACAAATAGAGTTTATCAGACACACGCGCCAGTAAATCGGCGATAATTCTTTGTAATCTTTGTTCTTCGGCTAATTGTTCATCTGCTGCTGTCCAAGGTTTTCCTAGTCTATGCTGTAAAAATAAATTAGCACCAAATAAACTAGCCGCGCCACCTTTTGCCCACAGGGGTGAACCAATATCTAACCAAAAATGCCAGCGGTGATTTTTTTTACTAGCGCGGTATTGAAAGATAGTCGCTAAAGTTACAGTTTTTCTATTGTTACCGATAGAACGCACCGGATAAGGATTTGCAGTAATTGTTCCTCGTTGCAGCAGTTGAATAAATTCTGCAATAGTCATGCTAAGTGTTTCTGGCGTATGCAGTGAAAGTAATAGGGAATCGGTTTCTTTTAAACGAGTATCTATTTCCCAATAATGTTGAGCAGTTTCTATTAGTTCTCTTAATGCTGCTAACTCCTGATATGAAGGATTTTTATCCTTACACACAAAGTCTTGAATGGCTTTGTATAAGAGAAAAATGGGAGTGAGGAGAAGTCGCCGGTGATATTGCTCCCGCTGTTGGACAATCCATTGTAATATTTGTTCATAAGCCTGAGTCGCAATATAACCAATTCTATCCCAACGTTCAAAGGTTTTCACTGATAATAAATCGGGTGTGTGGGGGTGGGGAACAAAACAATAATCTGCTATTAACCCAGCCCGCACCGGATCTATTCTAGAATGATGAAATTCTTTTTCCTCCCCGTCTGGAGTTTGATATTGACTTAAAACAACTAACATTTCCGCCACAGCGTCCCTATCTACTAAACGCCCCAAACCAGGATAAACTAGAGCTATTAAGGTCAGTAAAGCTCTCACAACCGAGGAACTAATTAATGGGCGTTGTTCATTAAGTGATTCTACTGCAATATTTTGTTTAGTTAATATTTCTACTAAGGTATAACGAGCGATCGCATCTAGTCCCGGTGCAATAATTGCTACTTCATCTGCCCCTACTTCCCCGGATTTCACCCCATGAATTATTATCTGGGCTGTTTGACGTAATAGCTGGGCGCGGGAAGTGGTTTGCATAGGCTGTACAGAACTTGGTAAACTCAACATTGTCATGGGCTGTGTTACCAATTCTACCATTTGATCAGTGAGAAAATATCCCAAACTATGGGGATGTGGTTTAGTTAAATTCTCTACTTGACAATATTTAGTTAATCTGGATAAATACTGAGGATCAGCCCCCAAACCCCAGCGCACCGCCCCGTCACAATTGTAGCTAAATGCTCCCACAGTGCCAGTATTTAACAAAAATTCAAATAAATTAGCAGCGATCGCCGGATAATCATCCACATCATCTGCTATGATACCCTGATAACGTTGCTTGAGATGCTGCTGATAGTCACCATGAGTTAATAATTTCTGGTTATATAGCTCGGTAATTAGCCCATAAGTCAATAAACCCCGTTCCAAACACCAATTTCGCCAATTTAGTAGTAAAGAACCCAAAAATTCCGGTTCTAAATTGATAGAATTATCTGCTATACCACTGTGCAATATTTGGGGAATATGTTCACAGGATACACCGCCATAAGCTGCTAATTGCCATAAATCCAGTATTCGTCTAACTAAACGATGCTCATTTATACCGACACGCCGCAAAATATCTGAGTTTAAATGGGAACTCCAGAGTTTTGTCGCTAATTCTTGTTCCGTTTCTGGATGTAATCTGACCGGAAATTGTGCTTTTATTGACAATAAATCAATTAATAATGGCCAAAATAAAATTACCTCATCTTGAAAAAACCCCAAGGCTGTTTTGACGCGAATAGGATGTTTTCCCAAGGTCAAAGTAGTAACTCTATCAGCTAATTCTCGTCTGTTGTCATCATTAGCAGCTAGTAATAAAATACCTAGTTCTCTTTGGTGTAAATTTGCAGTTGGATTTATAGGGTTGTCAAATAAATTGGACAACTTACTGTCTTTCATTTGCAACCAAGCACTAAACTGGTTTAGCAAGCGAGTAGTTTTACCACTGCGACTAGTACCAAAAATCCAAATAGAAGAAACCATATCTTTTAGGTTAATTTAAGTTTAATAGTTTAGTAGATAATGCCAGATCATGGTCTCAATGAAAAATACTGTGTTTAAACAAAAAATATACCCTTTTTTACTAGCTGCTTACAGATGGTATCTACTGACACCAGAGCGTTCTTTAGAAGCAGCTTATCAAGCAGCTATAAAAATCCAGGGAATTGAAGAAAAACATTTCCATGGTAACAAAATAGATTCCGAGTCTACCACCTACAGTAGTAGTGTCATGGATTATTTTGAGACAGATTTGCAAAAGTTATTAAAAACGGTACAAATGCGGCTGACGGAGTTTAAAGCGAGTCAGTGGTTGGCTAATGAATCTAAGCAAAAAGCCGCCATGAAAGTGGGTATAGAATATACTAGCCCAGCATTAATTTTAGAGAAACTAGAATTTATTGACCAAGTTACTTCTAAATACAATAATAATGATATATACAAAAATTATGAAAATCCCAATTCTCAACCGGTTAAAGTCCCCGCAGATTTAGTTAATTCTCAAGCATTCACACCCAAAACACCAAGTAAATTTAACCAAAATATCAGAAAAGGAAAAGCTAATACTACAGGAATTTTACCCCGCTCAATTTTCAATACTATCACTCGACTACAAGTAGAATTAGATCCGGGTTCTGAGCAGGACGTAGTTAGAAATTTTCGTCAAGCACAAAAAAGAAGTATTATCTCCATTCGCTTTATACTGCTACTTATTATCGTTCCTCTCCTGACTCATCAAGTTTCCAAAGCTGTAATTGTTGGACCATTAGTAGAACATTTCCGCAATGAAGAAAAAGTGGAAGTTTTCTTAAATGCAGAAATGGAAGAAGAAGGATTATTAAAATTACAAAGGTTTGAAGAAAGAATTAAATTTGAAGCATTAATTAGTAATGCACCTCCTCTGGGATCTGAAGAATTAGAAAAGAAGATCAAAGAGAAAGCAGAGGAAGTAAAAGAGGAATTTCGTCAAGAAAGTGATAATGCAATTAAAAATGTATTTGCTGATATTTGTGCGGTAATTAGTTTCACAGTGTTGTTACTAATGAGTAAATCTGATATTGCTGTACTCAAAGAATTTATTGATAACGTAGTCTATGGTTTAAGTGATAGCGCTAAAGCATTTATTATCATTTTATTTACCGATGTTTTTGTTGGGTTTCACTCTCCCCACGGTTGGGAAGTGCTTTTAGAAGGGATATCACGACATTGGGGATTACCAGCTAATCGTGATTTTATTTTCTTATTTATTGCCACATTTCCCGTGATTTTAGATACTATATTCAAATATTGGATTTTCCGGTATTTAAATCGAATTTCACCTTCTGCGGTTGCTACCTACCATAACATGAATGAATAGCCAGCATTTTGCCAATATTACTATTAGTTTACCTGTATTTATGGCCAGTTTAATTGTGGGGATAAAACCACTCCCCAATCAAGAACTTAGTCCCCCCGAATGTCGGTTAGCAAAATGGAATTTACCACCGTTAGTAAATTCAGAGCCAAATAAGTTACCTGTACTTGTTCCTAGAGTACCAGTTACTTGCTGTCAAGAGGATATTTCCTGTTTAGATCAAGCAACTTATGATGATAAAAAAGCATTATTACAGTCTATAGATTATAGCCTGAAATATTTGCAAACAGAACAGGCGATTATGGCTTATCAAAAATCGGAAATTACTAGAGAAAGAGTTGATCAAAGTTTGCAAAGATTTCGTCAATTGTTGATTTCCACAAAATCGGCTCAAGAACTACACGCAGCTATCGAAAAAGAATTTGTTTTTTATCAATCTGTAGGGAGAGATAATAAAGGAACGGTTTTATTTACCGCTTATTATGAACCTGTATATTTAGCCAGTCGTCAACCAACAAAAGAGTTTCGTTATCCTGTTTATCGCTATCCCGCTGATTTAGAATCTTGGGCTAAACCCCATCCTACTAGATTAGAATTAGAAGGTGCAGATGGTTTACAAGGTGGAAAGGGAAAATTAAAAGGATTAGAATTATTTTGGTTGAGAAATCGTCTTGAACCTTATATGATTCAAATTCAAGGTTCAGCCAAACTTAAATTAACAGATGGAACACAAACAACCATAGGCTATGCTGGTGATACAGCTTATAATTATAGAAGTTTAGGAAGGTCGTTAGTTGATGATGGTAAATTACCTTTAGAAGGGTTAAATATGCCAATTATCCTCGACTATTTCCGCAAATATCCCCAGGATTTGAATATTTATATTCCGCGCGATCGCAGTTTTGTATTTTTTCGAGAAACCTACGGAAAACCAGCCCAAGGTTCTATTAGTGTACCACTAACTCCAGAGCGTTCTATTGCTACAGATAAATCATTAATGCCTCCAGGGGCTTTAGCATTAATTCGCGCTCCTTTTCCCTATATTAATAATAGTAATAAAATCGAATATCGGCTGGTGAGTCGTTACGTTTTAGATCAAGATACAGGGGGCGCAATTAAAGGAGCAGGGAGGGTAGATTACTTTTTAGGAACAGGTGAAGCTGCGGGAGAAAGAGCGGGGGTGACAGTCAGCAATGGACAATTATTTTATCTATTATTAAAACCGTAATTTTTAGATTCCCGACTTCTACAGGACTTATGCAAAATATCCCTCCCCCCCATTTCTCTGTGTTCTGCGTCCCTGGAGTGGTTCGTTGATTCCATATCCCCTGTATAAATCCCGTTTGTTACAAAAACTGTAACAACAACCTAATTTATGACAACAGTGATTTAAACTAGAAGAAAAGCTGTGAGTAATCAGTGAAATGAAGATGATATTATTCAAAGATGTTCGAGATTATCAAATTCTGTTTCTGAGTTTATTTCTGATTTTAGGCGTTTTCACGCGAGACTGGACATTACATCCAGAATTTATTGGTGTAGCGATCGCTTCCTGCATAATAACACAAATTATCTTTTCATTGATCACTAAATCCCAAAGCAGAATTTTACCAATTAATATTCGTAGTCCCCTCATTACCTCTTTGGGACTAAGTTTATTATTACGGGTTGATCATTGGCCAACCATGGCCTTAGCTGGATTTGCAGCCATAGCAAGTAAATTTATCTTTCAATATGGGGAAAAGCATTTTTTTAATCCTGCTAATTTTGGCATTATTGCTGTTCTTAGCTTCACTAATGATGCTTGGGTTTCCCCAGGACAATGGGGGGAAGAATGGTGGTACGCGCTATTATTTGCAGGGACTGGAGGAATGATTTTACAGCGCGTTGGTCGTTGGGACACTACCGCTGCTTTTCTAGGTGCTTATTCCCTCTTAGCAGCCGTGAGAAATATTTGGTTAGGTTGGACATGGGATGTTTATTTTCATCATTTAATGAGTGGATCTTTAGTGTTATTTTCTCTGTTTATGGTAACAGATCCTCGTTCAATTCCCAACGCCCGTATTAGTAGAATAATCTGGGCGGTATGTATTGCTTTATTAACGTTTATTTTGCGGAATTATTTCTTTCTCTCTACCGCTGTTTTTTGGGCTTTATTTGCCCTTGCACCCTTGACTATTTTATTAGATAAATCTTGGTTTAGTCCTAGATTTTCTTGGTGGAATAAAGCAGAATTGAAAATTAATTAAGGCATCAAAATGAAAAGACTTCGCCTATTTATGCCCTTAGTATCTGCACTTTTAGCAGTGCTGTGTTTCGCGCCTACAGCTTGGGCTTTTTGTGGGTTTTATGTGGCTAAAGCCGATACAAAACTCTATAACCAAGCTTCTCAAGTCATACTTGCTAGAGACGGAAATCGCACGGTTTTAACCATGGCTAACGATTTTCAAGGTGATGTTAAAGATTTTGCGATTGTTGTTCCTGTTCCCACAGTATTACAAAAAGAACAAGTTCGTGTAGCTGAACCAAAAATTATTGAAAGATTAGATGCTTTTAGCGCCCCAAGATTAGTAGAATATTTTGATTCTGACCCCTGCGCCCCAGTTTATAAAATAAACGAGATGCGACCAATGCAAAACGCAGCCAGATCAGATAGTAGTACGAATAAAGATAGCAGTTTGGGTGTCACTGTTGAAGCCAAATTTAATGTTGGTGAATATGATATTGTTATCCTCAGTGCTAAAGAATCTGGTGGCTTAGAAACTTGGTTAAATCGCAATAATTATAAAATTCCTCAAGGTGCAAAGGAATTACTCAAACCCTACATTCGTTCGGCAATGAAATTCTTTGTGGCTAAAGTCAATTTAGATAAATTTGCCGAATCAGGTTATCAATTCCTGCGTCCTTTACAAATTTCCTACGAATCACGGAAATTTATGTTACCCATTCGTTTAGGAATGGTTAACGCTACTAAAGAACAGGATTTAATCATTTATATTCTCTCACCTAAAGGCCAGGCAGAAATTACTAATTATCGCACGGTTAAAGTTCCTTCAGATGTGAATATTCCCGTGTTTGTGAAAAATCAATTTGGTGATTTTTATAAATCCATGTTCCAAAATTCCTACACCAAAGAAGATAAAAAAGTCGGATTTTTAGAATATGCTTGGGATATGAGTACTTGTGATCCTTGTGCTGCTGAACCACTCAATAATGAAGAATTAAAACAAGCCGGTGTTTTTTGGTTGAATGATAATAGTGATAGTAATAGCCCCATAGCTCCGGGTTTTCGTTCTCGTTTTCCTAGTAGTAGTGTTTTCATTACTCGTTTGCACGTCCGCTATACTAGAAATAAATTTCCTGAAGATTTAATCTTTCAAGAAACTGCTCAAAGAGACTCTTTTCAAGGACGTTATATTTTACAACACCCATTCACAGGTAAGGTTAAATGTAGTGCAGGGAGAAGATATAAAAGTTCTTTAAGACGGAGATTTGAACAAGAAGCTCAAAATCTAGCTAGACTTACCAACTGGAATATTCAAGATATTCGCCAAAAAATGAAATTATCTATGGGAAATATCTCTAATTCTTGGTGGGATAATTTCTTATCTTGGCTAAGGTTGTAAATTTAGATGTCAGGTGACTTTACTTACGTTACCTGACAATACCTGACAATTGATAATGAAGTCGGGAATATTAATCATCTTTTCCCTAATTTCCAATCTTCACCACCAGGTAACTGAGTTAAATAATTATCAATCACTGCTGGTAATTCCTTGATTGAGTAATTATATGTCAAGTTTAACAGAATTTGAGATTGATTTATAATCTGCATTTTATCAACCATTTCTGTTAGTTGAAATGGACTATAAATACCATTCATTACTTCATCACTGGCTTCTCGAATAGCTTCTTCAAATTCATCTTCTAATATTAACTGCCACTCATTTATCTTAATATAGTAAGAGGTTTTATTATCTTGCAGATTGATTTTTTTGATTTCTCTAATTGAACTGCGAATTGAATTTGACCAGGAATTAGTTAATCGGTTTTCTACATGATTTTTAATTAAATGAATCATCAATCTTACTAAAAAAGATTGAATGTTTCTGAAAATCGCTTGTCTACCCATTCCCTCTAACTCATCTACAATAGCTAAAGCGTCACTGTAACGCTGTTCTAAAATACTATTTCTGAGGTCTATTAATTCCTGTGTCATTGCTTTATTAACCTCACAGTCACAATACAGTCACAATACATTCACAATATTTATTGATGATAACATACATGAGACAAATATTAATCTTATATTCCTTGGGTTTTTGCTCTTTTGACAGTAATTTTTGTTATTTTACCATATCAGATAAATATAAAAATATTTATTGTTAACGAACCACTCCAGGTACAGAGATAACAGAGGTAGAGAAAAAAGAGATGTATTAGAGGAATACATCTTAATCTGATTCGGGTTGGCTATGAGATTATACAAGATCAATTAACTAACTGCTAATGACTTTTTACTGTAATATTCTGTTTGCGGATAAACGCTAATAATGGTATTTCCAATTTCGTAAAATGTTCCTTTTTGTTCATGTTTGGAAAATTGCAAATGGGGATATTTAGCAGCTAATTCCTCAGCAGTCATGGCTTTAGCTGTGATTTTATTGGGTAAATGTCCTGTGACACCAATATAAAATACTAAGGAAGAAATATTTTGTTGATAAATTTGCTCAACAACTGCTACCAATTTTTTATAAGCTGTTGTCATTGCTGTAATTAAGTCTTCTTTATTGACTAATTTACCATCATGTTTACCATATAATAACAAGGCTAAACTGTCATCACCAACTTGATTGAGAATTTCCCCTATTTTCCCATTGATTTTAATTCCCAAAAAGTCATCAAAAATCGGTTTCATCAAATCATCAACTTTAGTTAGTTTCATTCTCCTAGTAATGGCTTTTTGTCGGAAAGCGATATTTTGATTTAAACCCATTTCTAAGGTTGGTTTAGCAAATATCTCTCCAGTTTCTTGGTCATAAACTTCATATCTCCTCCCTAAAAATTGGTTAGCAGCATATAATTTACTCAAGTTGAGAATATCCTGATTACCAAAATCAATTTTATAACTAGTATGAGTCTCAATTGTATTTGCATATTCTTGAGTTGTCGGGAAGTTTAAATACAGGTTTTTTGACAAATAATTTTGTTTTAATTCCTCTATTTGATCACTGACAAATACATCAGATTGATGACGCAAATAAGCAGATAAAATACTGGTAATGACTTTGATTTCTGCTAATTGATTAAACAACCCATCAAGATTACCAAAATTGATATTAACGGGAACTAATGGTAAATTATCTAACCTAATTGTATACTCACAATTGAAATCAAATTTATCAGCAGTAATTACATCTTTAGCTTGCAATAAATCAAATACTTTCTTATTGCTAATTTTGATATTTAAACTGGAAACGTGAAGTTTTCCATCTTTAACAATGGTATAATTATTAAAATTATCCAAGTCATTAGCCAGCAACCCCCCAACTTCGATAATATCTCTATTATCCTCAACTTTTACCAGCTTAACTTTCCGCCTTACCAACATATTAATAGTAGCAGTATTGCGATTTATAGCAAATACACCCATTTGCACAAAATCACCACCATAGATATCTTGAGTTTCTAAATAAGGAGTAATCAAATCACCGTTAATATCCCTTATACCCCTGACTCGCTTAATACCAGTTCTTTGATAATCTTCCTTTAAATTATGTAAATTTAAAATGATATTTTGACGATATGCTGATAAAATTTGGATAAGTTCTAACAGGGAAATCTTGTCATTTAACTTCAACATAAAACCCCCTAACTTTTATCAATTAAAAACCGGATTTCTCTCTTTGCGTCTGTGCGTGAGCAAAATCCCTCTTTTCCTCAATATAGTATATTTGTACTAAAAAGTCAACTTATCCAAATCAAGACTAAGATAAAAATAGCTTTACACTTCTTCATAAAAACAAAACCATGGCGCGAGATTTACGGGGATTCATAAAAATTCTAGAAGAAAGAGGACAATTAAAGCGAATTTCGGCTTTAGTTGACCCAGATATGGAAATTGCGGAAATTTCCAACCGTATGCTGCAAAAAGGTGGTCCAGGGTTACTGTTTGAAAACGTCAAAGGCGCGTCTTTTCCCGTTGCGGTCAATTTAATGGGGACTGTGGAAAGGATATGCTGGGCTATGAATATGGAAAAACCAGAAGAATTAGAAACCCTGGGAAAGAAGTTGAGTATGCTTCAGCAACCCAAACCACCAAAAAAGATCTCCCAAGCCATAGATTTTGGTAAGGTGTTATTTGACGTGGTGAAAGCCAAACCGGGACGGGACTTTTTTCCCCCTTGTCAACAGGTGGTAATTCAAGGCCAGGATTTAGACTTAAATAAGTTACCTTTAATACGTCCTTATCCGGGAGATGCCGGAAAGATTATTACGCTAGGATTGGTAATTACTAAGGATTGTGAGACGGGAATCCCCAATGTAGGGGTGTATCGTTTACAGCTACAATCTCATCATACAATGACCGTACATTGGTTATCAGTACGGGGAGGGGCGAGACACTTGCGCAAAGCCGCAGAACGTGGTAAAAAGTTAGAGGTAGCGATCGCTCTGGGTGTAGATCCTTTAATCATTATGGCTGCGGCCACACCCATTCCTGTAGACTTATCAGAGTGGTTATTTGCTGGTTTGTATGGCGGTTCTGGGGTCAATTTAGCCCGGTGTAAAACTGTAGATTTGGAAGTTCCCGCAGATTCCGAGTTTGTCTTGGAAGGGACAATTACACCGGGGGAAGTTTTACCTGATGGACCATTTGGCGACCACATGGGATATTATGGCGGTGTGGAGGATTCCCCTTTGGTGCGGTTTCAGTGTATGACACACCGCAAAGACCCAGTTTATCTTACCACCTTTAGCGGACTGCCACCAAAAGAAGAAGCAATGATGGCGATCGCTCTGAATCGGATTTACACCCCGATTTTACGCCAACAGGTATCAGAAATAGTTGATTTCTTCCTACCCATGGAAGCCTTGAGTTATAAAGCTGCGATTATTTCCATAGACAAAGCTTATCCCGGACAAGCACGACGGGCGGCTTTAGCGTTTTGGAGTGCGTTACCACAATTTACATACACGAAATTTGTGATTGTAGTTGATAAGGATATCAATGTTAGAGATCCTCGTCAAGTGGTTTGGGCAATTAGTTCTAAAGTAGATCCTACCAGAGATGTATTTATTTTACCTAATACTCCCTTTGATACCTTAGATTTTGCCAGTGAAAAACTCGGTTTAGGTGGGAGAATGGGTATAGATGCCACTACAAAAATCCCTCCAGAAACCGAACATGAATGGGGTTCACCCTTAAAGTCAGATCCTCGTGTAGCCGCCATGGTGGAAAGACGTTGGCAAGAATACGGTTTAGCTGATTTACAATTAGGAGAGGTTGACCCTAACTTGTTTGGTTATGATATGAAGTAATACCTAAACTTTCCCTTCTTTGTCAGAAGGGGAGTATTATTTTAAAATTGAAAATTTGGAGAACATAACCGGATATAAATCTCTCTTGTTTCATCCTTAAAAGACCTTCTACCGTGCATTATTCTTGTATTATCAATCATTAAAATATCTCCTTTTTTCCAGTCAATATTGGTAGTAATTCTCTCAGCAATTCCATTTAATTCATCCATAAGTTCATCAGGAATTTCTGAATCATCATCAAACTTCAGAACATCAGGATTTAACTGCATTGCTGGTAAAAGGCTATTAATAAAAACCTGATATTTTCCACATCTGCTAGGAATAACTACTCGACAAATATATTCAAAGAGAATTGATTGATCTTCATATATAGTCAGGTGTGTATCATTCGTTTTACACATCTGTTCTAATTCATTAATATCATCAATTTTATATTTTTTTTGCCACTGTTCTTTATTCATTTTCGCAGTAAACTTTAGCCGCTTTTGACTGAATAATTCTTGAGTTGAATGACTGAGTTCTGCAAAAAATTGTCTACCATCACAAACCGTTGTTTCACCATTTTTTGCAGCGGGATTAGCACAAAAAAACCACAACATCAAGGGAATATTCTTTTGATAGTACATTTCTCCATGTAATTTAATCTCTGTTTGGAAATCATTGACACTTAAAATGGTCTTATCATCATTAATTACCCTTCTATTAAAAACACCACCTGCATAATCTAAAAAATTATTGCTGAATAAATTACTAAATTCTTTAAATATTTCAGTATCAGCAGTAAATCCTCTAAATAGTAAAACTCCATATTCTTTAAATAGACTAATAATTTCTTCTCTGTCTATTTCCAAAATACTTTTATCGTCTTGGCTAATAATTTGCTGTCCGATTTTTTCAGAAATTGGCTGTGTAATTAAATTCATATTAAATAAAAAACTTTGATCTAAAAGTCAACTAATTTTTATCTACAATAATTATAAAAGTATTTTTGTGTCTTGATTGTCTATTATCAGGATTGCTTTTACCATCCCCGTTAATATACAGGGATGGTTTGTAGCTACATATTAGCCTTCAACAATGATGTGACCAACCATGCCAGCACCACGGTGAGGTTCGCAATAGAAGGTGTAATCACCAGGAGTAGCGTCAGCAGGGATAACCGTGGTTTCGGTTTGTCCAGGACTCATTAATAACTTCTTGTGGGACAAAGATTTTGCTAAAGTAGCACTTTTATCAGGATTCTTGTTAGCATCAAAGACAACGTTGTGGGGAGGAACTTTGTTGTTCTTCCATTCAATTGTATCACCGGGCTTAACAGTCAATTTCTTGGGTTCAAAAGCCAACGCACCTTTATCAGTACCCAGCTTAACTGTATATGTTTCCGCAGATGCAGTGGGGGTAAACACAGCAAAGCTACCAAAAATTACAATAACTGTCAATACAGCTAGGCTCAAACGTCGCAAAGTTGCTGCTATAGATTTCATACTTCTGTCCTCGGAAATAATTTTTATTGTTCTCATCCCATTTTAAATACAATTAACGCCAAATATGACAACTTGTCATAGATTTATTTTTGTTAATCATCATCAGCAGCCATATTTTGGCGATCGGACAGGGGTAAGATGTTTGTAAGTCAGACTTTATGAGTCCGCTTACCTGCTGCGAATTTATATTCTCAAAGATAGAATTAGATTAAATACAAGTGAACATAAACACCTCAAAGTGATTAAAGCCGCTATGCAAAGTACAGAAACAAATCTAGAATTGCGTTTGTGGACGGTGGAAGAATATCACCGCATGAATGAAGCGGGTATTTTTGCCCCAGATGAACGAGTGGAACTTTTAAATGGGAGAATTATTTGGATGATTGCAAAAGGAACAGCGCACCGTTCAGCAGTAGTAAGAACAGACTATTTATTCAAAAAAAGATTAGAAAATCGTGCTTGGGTATCTAGTCAAGAACCTGTAAAGTTAAATAATAGGTCTGAACCAGAACCGGATATTTCCGTCGTGAAAATTGATCCTTTGGACTATGCAGATCATCATCCTACACCATCAGAAGTTTATTTAATTATTGAGGTTGCCGATAGTAGTTTAAAATTAGATTGTGAAACTAAGGCTAAAGCTTACTCTTTAGCAGGGATTAAAGATTATTGGGTACTAGATGTGGTAAAACGTGAATTACACATTTTTAGAAACCCAACTCAAAATGGTTATGAAAGTGAGGTAATTATTGGGGAAGATGGAATAGTCTCAGCTTTAGAGTTTCCTGATTTACAAATTAGTTTATCTGATATGTTACCCCCTTGTCAAAAATGATTATCCAAATACCCGGATTATTGAAAGTGTGGAATCTACATGATGATATATATTGAGAAATTAAAGTTATGAGTCAACAACTTTCTAAAGCTTTATTCCAGAAAAAGTCATTAAAAAATGCTTTGGTTAAGTTTAAATTTCCTTCAGATTTAGAACAACGTCACCAAATTATCATCAAATGGGTTGAGGCTTTAAATTCAGGTACTCTTAACCAAGTCAAAGAGATTTCTTTACATGGTGATTTTCTCAAAGATATCTTTCAAAATGTCTTAGGTTACTCTTCCATTATTACAGGTGGTGGTAAAGTTTGGGAAATTCACGCAGAACAAACTATAGCTGACGGTGGGGGTTCTGCTGATGCTGCTGTGGGCTTTTTTACCGCAACAGAAAATAACAAAGGAAAGGTAAAATTACAGGGTAAAGTTGTTGCACCAATTGAATTAAAAGGGACAAAAGATGATTTAGATAGACCCGCATCTGGGAGAAAAGAATCCGCTGTTGATCAGGGTTGGCGCTATGCTAATTATACTCCTGATTGTCATTGGATTATCGTTTCTAATTATCGAGAATTACGACTATATCATACTAATAAAACTCCCGCTTATTATGAACAGTTTTTATTAACTAATTTAGCGGATTTTGAGGAATTTAAAAGATTTTATTTACTGCTTTGTCGAGAAAACTTTTTACCAATTAAAGATATATCTACCATTGACAGGTTGTTAGTAACTTCTGAAGAAGCACAAGAGGACATTACTAAACAACTTTATCAAGAATATAAACAAGTTAGACTAAATATAGTTAAAGATTTCCGGTTTCGTTTTGGTAGTAAATTGCATATTCCTAACCGTGATCAAGTATTAATTGAGAAAGCACAAAAAACATTAGACAGAATTTTATTTATTGCTTTTTGTGAAGATAGGGGATTATTACCCGAAAAGACAATTAGCAAAGCCTATAATAACAAAGATATTTATCATCCTCGACCAATTTGGGAAAATTATCAAGCCGTTTTTCGTTGGGTTGACCAAGGTAATGAAGATCCCCCAATTCCCGGTTATAATGGTGGTTTATTTCAACATGATCCGATTTTAGATCAACTATTAGATATTCCTGATTCTTTGTGTGGTCAACTGCAACAATTAACCCGTTTTGATTTTGATTCAGAAGTTTCCGTAGATATTTTAGGACGAATTTTTGAGCAGTCAATTACAGATTTAGAAGAATTAAAAGCTGATGTTGCTAAACAGGAATTTGATAAAAAACAGGGTAAACGGAAAAAATTAGGCGTATTCTATACTCCCGCTTATATTACTCAATATATTGTCGAAGTTGCAATTGGTGGATATTTACAGAAACGCGAAGATGAATTAAGACAACGGTTAAAAATAGGAGAGTTTATAGATACAGCAGAAAATCAAAAACGGGAAATTGAATTTTGGCAAAGTTACCGAGATGAGGTATTAGTAAAAACGCGAGTTCTTGACCCCGCTTGTGGTTCTGGTGCGTTTTTAATTGCTGCTTTTGATTATTTTGCAGGTCAATATCAACGAGTTAATGATAATTTGCGGTTTCTGAAATATGAGACTCTAGAAAATGTTGAATTAGATAAGACTATTCTTAGTAATAATCTATTTGGGGTTGATTTGTCTCCTGAGTCGGTAGAAATTACTAAGTTATCTTTGTGGTTAAAAACCGCAACTCAGGGAAAAACTTTAACTTATTTGGATGATAATATTAAAATCGGTAATTCCATCATTAATGATGCAAAAATCACAGATTTACCATTTAATTGGGAAAGTGAATTTTCTCAAGTCTTTGCTGACGGTGGTTTTGATGTTGTTATTGGAAATCCTCCCTATATTCGTCAGGAGTTATTATCACCATTTAAACCTTATTTACAGGAAAATTATCAAACTTATGACGGAGTTGCAGATATTTATATTTATTTCTATGAAAAAGGTTTAAATCTGCTTAAACCAGCAGGAATTATTTCTTATATTGTCACTAATAAATGGTTACGTTCTGGTTATGGTGAATCTTTGCGACGGTTTTTTTGTCAGTCCAGTGTGTTTGAACAAATTATTGATTTTGGACACGCACCAATTTTTGAAGACGCGGATACATTTCCCTGTATTATTGCTGCGAGGAAATCTGAGGTTTCAAATACAGACAATGAGAATAAATCAGTTTTAGTTTGTGCTGTTCCTCGTGGGGAGTTGAAAAATATTAACCTCATTCAATATGTGCAAAATCCAGAAAACAGTTTTACTATTCCTTGGTCGCGGTTTTCTGCTCATGCTTGGAGTTTAGAACCTCCTGCGGTTGATGATTTAATGCGGAAAATTCAACGGGTAGGAGTTCCCTTAAAGGAGTTTGCTGGAGTTAAACCTTATTATGGAATAAAAACAGGTTTTAATGAAGCTTTTTTAATAGATAATGCTACTAGGAACAAGTTAATTCAAGCTGACCCAAAATGTGCGGAAATTATCAAACCCTATGTACGGGGACAGGATATTAAAAGATGGATTCCTCAATGGGAAAATTTGTGGATGATTTTTACTCGTCGTGGAATTGATATTGATGCTTATCCTGCTATTAAAAATTATCTCACTCAGTATCGAAAACAATTAGAACCTCGTCCTAAAAATTGGAATACAAATAAAGATGGTAATTGGGAAGGACGAAAACCAGGTATTTACAAGTGGTATGAAATTCAAGATAGTGTTGATTATTGGCAGTTATTTGAACAACCAAAAATCATTTATCAAGAAATTCAAACTTTTCCGGTTTATGCACTTGATAATTCTGGGTTATTTGGAAATAATAAAATTTTTATTCTTCCCACTCAAGATTTATTTATTTTAGGGTTACTTAATTCACCTCTTATTTGGTGGTATAGTCACCGTGTTTTTACAAAAATGCTTTCTGACGCTATTAGTCCAATGGGATATTTATTTGAAACCCTACCTATTGCCCAACCCACAGAAGAAACTCGCGCAGAAGTAGAAGCAATTGTCACGCGGTTAATTGAAATTACCAAACTCAACGGACAAGTTTATAAAGATGTTCTCGACTGGTTGCAAATAGAATACAAAATTGAGAAACTGGGCAATAAATTAGAAGACTTTGCTACTTGGGAATTTCCAGACTTTGTAGACGAAGTGAGAAAAAGAATGCCCAAACAAAAAAACGCCAAAAAATCTTCAGACCCTTTAAGTATACCAGCTTTTACAGCTTTACGTCAAGCATATAATGATTATGTTCCCGAAATTAACAGCCGCAAAAACGAAACTGTAAAATTAGAACAGCGTCTTTCTGATTTAATTAATCAAGCTTATCAACTCACAGCAGAAGAAATTGATTTAATGTGGAAAACAGCACCTCCAAGAATGCCTATTTGATTAAACATCATAGCGTTTACCCAGATATGTTTTGAAGCTTGTAAACGCGCCCTAAGTTCTGAAAAATTACCTAAAAAATTATCTAATTTTATAGGATCTTGAACCAGTCTATTTTCTGATACAATCAAAAATCAGACTCCTTTAATATAAATTAATCTATGAGCAAGGGTACTCTATTTGACAAAGTTTGGGATTTACATACTGTTGGTACACTACCATCAGGATTAACACAACTATTTATTGGACTACATCTTATTCATGAAGTTACCAGTCCCCAGGCCTTTTCCATGCTGAAAGGAAGGGATTTAAAAGTATTATTTCCGCAGCGAACCATAGCCACAGTAGATCATATTGTTCCCACCGAAAACCAAGCCCGTCCCTTCGTGGATAACATGGCCGAGGAAATGATCCAAGCATTAGAAAAGAATTGTCAAGAACATGACATAACATTTTACAATATTGGTTCAGGGAATCAAGGTATAGTTCATGTCATTGCTCCCGAATTGGGACTAACTCAACCGGGCATGACCATCGCTTGCGGTGATAGTCATACGTCAAGTCATGGCGCGTTTGGAGCGATCGCCTTTGGTATAGGTACAAGCCAAGTTAGAGACGTTTTAGCCTCCCAAACCCTATCACTATCAAAACTAAAAGTCCGCAAAATCGAAGTTAACGGTAACTTAAAACCCGGAGTTTACGCCAAAGACGTAGTATTACATATTATCCGTAACCTAGGGGTTAAAGGAGGTGTAGGCTACGCTTATGAATTTGCTGGTACAACCTTTGCCCAAATGAACATGGAAGAAAGGATGACCGTTTGTAACATGGCCATCGAAGGTGGGGCGCGATGCGGATACGTCAACCCCGATGAAATTACTTATGATTATTTACAAAATAGAGACTTTGCCCCTAAAGGTGCAGACTGGGAAAAAGCCCTAAATTGGTGGCAATCCCTGAGTAGTAATCCCGATGCAGAATATGACGATATCGTAGTATTTAATGCCGAAGCTATCCCCCCCACAGTCACATGGGGAATTACACCCGGTCAAGGAATTGGCGTAGATGAAAAAATTCCCACAGCCGCAGAACTGCTAGAAGAAGACCGCTTAATAGCCGAAGAAGCATATTCTTACATGAATCTATATCCCGGACAACCCATCCAAGGAACAAAAATAGATGTTTGCTTCATAGGTAGCTGTACCAACGGACGTATAAGCGACCTAAGAGAAGCCGCCAAAATCGCCCAAGGTCGGCAAGTTGCTGCGGGAGTCAAAGCCTTTGTTGTCCCCGGTTCAGAAAGAGTCAAAAAAGAAGCCGAAGCCGAAGGACTAGATAAAATCTTTGTTAAAGCCGGTTTTGAATGGAGAGAACCAGGGTGTTCCATGTGTTTAGCCATGAACCCCGACAAACTCCAAGGGAGACAAATCAGCGCCTCCTCCTCCAACCGCAACTTCAAAGGTAGACAAGGATCATCCTCCGGTCGTACCTTACTCATGAGTCCGGCTATGGTAGCCACCGCCGCCATAAAAGGGGAAATTGCCGACGTACGGGCTTTATTATAAAATAAAAATCTTGTGGGGTGGGCATCTTGCCTGCCCAAACCAGAATTGAGTCCCAAAAAAATCTCTCTCAAACTCTGAAAAATCTTGTGGGGTGGGCATCTTGCCCGCCCAAACCAGAATTGAGTCCCAAAAAAATCTCTCTCAAACTCTGAAAAATCTTGTGGGGTGGGCATCTTGCCCGCCCAAACCAGAATTGAGTCCCAGATATTCCTTTGTGTCCTTCGTCCCTTCGTGGTTAATTAATTATGGTAAGTGAAGTAAAACAAATATCCAGTCAAGCCGTTCCCCTACTTGGTAACGACATAGATACCGACCGAATTATACCCGCCCGCTACTTAAAAGCCATTACCTTTGACGACCTAAGAGAGGGGGTATTTGTGGACGACAGAAAAGCCTTAAACGGTGAACACCCATTTGACCAAATCCAATACCAAGGGGCAAATATCCTCATAGTTAACCGCAACTTTGGCTGTGGTTCGTCAAGGGAACACGCACCCCAAGCCCTGGCCAAATGGGGAATCAAAGCCCTCATTGGTGAAAGCTTTGCGGAGATATTCTTTGGTAATTGCGTAGCCATGGGGATACCATGCGTAACGGCTGAAGCAGAGGTAGTTAAACAACTGCAAGAATTAGTTATCGCCAATCCTCAAGAAGTTGTTACCATAGATTTGGAAAAATTGCAAGTGGAAATTGGTGATTTTACTGCCTCGGTTGTCATGAGTGAAGGCACAAGAAGTGCCTTTATTAGTGGAACATGGGACGCTTGCGGACAGTTGGTAGCAAATGCTCAACAGGTAAAAGCAACGGCGGCCAAATTACCTTATATTGCTTGGGGCAATTTGGCCGCGAGTTAGTCGCCGCTCTTTTTGTCTCTGAGGTTGTATTTTATCGAACCACTCCAGGCACAGATGACACGGAGAAAAGAGGTGGAAAAGGAATTTTGGGTCATATTTTTTGGTCATATTGAGTTAATTGTTATGAGATGAATAAAATTAATTATTGGTTAATGAAGTCAGAACCATCAGTTTATAGTATTACTGATTTACAACGGCAAGGTGAGACTATTTGGGACGGTGTACGTAATTATCAAGCGCGTAATTTTCTCAAACAAATGCAAATAGGAGATTTAGCATTTTT
This sequence comes from Dolichospermum planctonicum, assembly GCF_005402965.1. Taxonomy (GTDB): domain Bacteria; phylum Cyanobacteriota; class Cyanobacteriia; order Cyanobacteriales; family Nostocaceae; genus Dolichospermum; species Dolichospermum planctonicum. The sequence goes on along the minus strand of NZ_BJCF01000034.1, from coordinate 17,546 downwards.
CTATCATTCTAATGCTGAACCTCCAGGAATTTTTGGCTTAATGCGGATAGTTGAAACAGATATTAATGACCCGACACAATTTGATGTTAACAGTAAATATTATGATGCTAAATCAACTCCTGAATCTCCCCGTTGGCAAACTGTGAAGGTGGAATTTGTAGAAGTTTTTAATTATCCTATTTCACTATCAACACTCAAAACAAAATTTAAAGATGATGAATTATTAGTAGTCAAAAAAGGTAATCGTTTATCAGTAAATCCTATCATGGAATCAGTGGCAACTAGGATTTTAGAAATGGGAAGGGATATTTAGAGAGCCTAAAAAAAGCCTAAAAAAAAAGATATTAGCATCCCCTGCCGCTCTCTGTGTCCTCTGTGCCTGGAGTGGTTCGATAAAAAATATAATTCATCTACCCAAAAAGCGTTAACCTAGATCTAAAGTTCACAAATAATTATGACACCAGAAGAAATAGCGGGTACATTAACGGAGTTATTTAGCGTTGAAGTTGTAAAATCTATAGCCCCTGGTTCTTGGCAAGTAGAAACTACTGATTTTCGATTATTGGTGCTACTTTCAGAAGATCACACTTGGTTGCGGGTATTACTGCCAATTATGCCCTTACAAGAGGCTACAGCATTTCTCACGCAGTTTCTAGAGGCTAATTTTGATGATACTCAAGAAACACGCTACGCCGTTTATGATGGGGTAGTGTGGGGAGTGTTCCAGCATAATAGTGGCACTTTGAGTAATGCAGATTTTACTAATGCGATCGCTCGTCTGATATCATTACATCAAACTGGTGTAAATGATGTTTTCAATAATTTGGTAGAAGTTCGTATCCGCGAAATTATTAAAACAGCGAAACAACAGGGACAATCTCTAGAAGCTACTATGCAAAATCTAGACCGTTTTTATGCAGAAGGATTATTAGGAGATATTGACCAAAATCCCCAAGGACGAAAGGAGGTTTTAGCGGCTTGGAGACGACAATTAGAAGGTCTTTGGCAGGAAATGTAATTGCAGTAACAAGGAAATAGAATATCTATTGAGAACTTCTATTTCCTGCTATTTATTACTAACGCCGTCAATTCACAATTAAGAATTAGAAAGGCAGATTACACAAGTCTATTACCAGCAATAATTGAGGCTTTGACCGTCAATAATTTACCAATGTTGAGGAGAGAATTTGACTTCTCAAAATTTTTTTAAACATCATTTCCAGAATCTAGATCATGACCCTTGCACAAATCCAAACTCAAATCAAAAACCAAGTAGCTAAAATTGAAGAGCAGCAACAAGCTTTATTCGATTCTCAAAAAGAATTATCTTTGCTTTTAGAACAGAAAAAAATCATGCAACAAGTGGCATATAAAAAGATTAAAGAAGCAGCGCAGTTATTAAAAGCAGCACAGGCTGATTTAGAGTATACAACTGAAGAGATCATAGACATCACTAAATCAGAAATGATCAGCCCTGAAGCAGAAAATCAGTTAAAATCTTTAGAAGAATATAACCAAAATAGTTTAACTTTAGGGAATGGAAAAATTGAGTTAGAAAAATCTGGATTTAGTATCGCAGAAGGTCAAAAAGAACTGGTTAATGCTATTACCGAGAAACTGGATGATTTTGAATTTGCTTTATCCCGTTTACCCGTGGAAGAAAGAGATTATGCTAGAGTAAAACTACAGTCTGTAATCGGTAATTTCATCAACAAGTAATATACCACTTTCTATGATCAACACCAGCACAACATCAATTTATGGATATTATAGAAACCCTCAAAGCTGATTATCAAAGATTTCCTGTCAATCAAACTTACAGCATTTATGCCCAAGATGTTTATTTTCAAGATGCTGTTTTTAAGTTTCGAGGACTGGAACTTTACAAATGGATGATTAAATTTATTCAGACTTTTTTCCTCAATCTTAAACTGGATTTACATAACATCCAATCTCAGGAAGAAATTATTAAAACTGAATGGACTATGAGTTGGAATTCTCCCCTACCTTGGAAGCCTTATATTTCCGTTTCTGGCTGGAGTGAATTACGTTTGAATGCTGACGGTTTAATTGTTTCTCATATTGACTATTGGTACTGCTCTCGTTTAGACGTAATTAAGCAGCATTTCATTTCTTTGAAAAAACCATCATAATGTAAATAAATGTAAATAAACTTCAGGCAGTAAGGAATCATTGATGCGAGTAATTTTAATGACAGGGAAAGGTGGCGTGGGTAAAACCTCCGTGGCCGCAGCCACTGGACTCCGTTGTGCAGAACTGGGCTATCGGACATTGGTTTTAAGTACAGACCCTGCCCACTCCCTGGCCGACAGCTTTGATATAGAATTAGGACATGATGCCCGTCTCGTGCGTCCTAATTTGTGGGGTGCGGAATTAGACGCACTGCAAGAATTAGAAGGTAATTGGGGGGCTGTGAAACGCTATATCACCCAAGTTTTACAAGCCAGGGGTTTAGACGGCATACAAGCGGAAGAATTGGCGATTTTACCGGGCATGGATGAAATTTTCGGCTTGGTGAGAATGAAACGTCATTATGATGAAGGAGAATATGATGTTTTAATTATTGACTCCGCCCCCACTGGTACAGCATTAAGACTGTTAAGTTTGCCGGAAGTTGGTGGTTGGTATATGCGTCGTTTTTACAAACCCTTCCAAAATATTTCCGTTGCCCTCAGACCACTTGTAGAACCTATTTTTAGACCCATTGTTGGTTTTTCTTTACCAGATAAAGAGGTAATGGACGCACCCTATGAATTTTATGAGCAAATTGAAGCTTTGGAAAAAGTTTTAACTGACAATACTCAAACCTCTGTGCGTCTGGTGACGAATCCTGAAAAAATGGTAATTAAAGAATCTCTTCGCGCTCACGCCTATCTAAGTTTGTATAATGTAGCCACAGATTTAGTGATTGCTAACCGAATTATTCCCCAAGAAGTAACAGATCCTTTTTTCCAACGGTGGAAGGAAAATCAAGAACAATACCGTCAAGAAATTCATGATAATTTCTTACCTCTTCCAGTCAAAGAAGTACCTCTATACTCTGAAGAATTGTGTGGTTTACCAGCTTTGGAAAGGCTGAAAGAAACCCTCTACAAAGATGAAGATCCAACTCAAGTTTATTATCAAGAAACTACAATCAGAGTTGTCCAAGACAAAAACCAATACAGTTTAGAACTGTATTTACCTAACATTCCTAAAAGTCAAATTCAACTGAAAAAAACTGGAGATGAGTTAAACATCACTATTGGTAATCATCGCCGTAATTTGGTATTACCTCAAGCTTTGGCCGCACTGCAACCAGCAGGGGCAAAAATGGAAGATGATTATCTAAAAATTCGCTTTGCTTGAAGCGTCTAAATTTTTAGACACCCGACTCTTTAAATAAGTCGGGTATCTGTTTATTTATCCAATAAAAATATGAGTTATCTCTACTTTTGTTTTACGTAAGTCCTGAAATCTCAATTATCGTCCCAATTCTTCAATGTTCTTCATTGCTTGTTGATATAAGTCTTTGTTTCCTTCTTTGTCAAAAATAGCTGCTGCCCGTTGTAGGTCTTTTAATGCCCCCCGTTTATCTCCAATTGCAGCATAGGCGTTACCGCGATTATTAAAAGCAGAACCAAAATTAGGATTAATACGAATTGCTTCATTATAATCGGATATTGCTTTTTGCTGTTCTCCCCTGGCTGCGTAAGCATTGCCACGATTGTTATAAGCTACAGCATATTCTTGATTGATCCGAATTGCTTGAGTATAGTCCTCTAAAGCTCCGTTTTTATCACCTTGGTTTCCACGAGCATTACCTCGATTGTTGTAAAATTCCGCAGATTTAGGCTTGATGCTAATAGCTTGATTATAATCGGCGATCGCTCTTCTATAATCCCCAATAGATGAAAAGGCATTGCCACGATTATTGTAAGCTTCCGCATCATTAGCATTTAAACGTAATACCTGATTATAATCGGCGATCGCTCCCTCTTTATTACCAGTATCAAAATAAACCAGTCCCCGACCTTTAAATGCTGGTGCATATTCAGGATTAAGACTAATTGATTTACTATAGGCAGCAATGGCCGCTTGAGAATTACCTTTCAGGTGTTGAGTTTGTCCCTGAACATAAAATTCTGCATATTTGGATGTTTTTCCTATCTTTGGATTTGGGGTAGTTGCTGCTCTTTCTGTCACTAAAATATCTTGATTATTACTACAAGCAAGGCAAATTATCCCACTAAAAATCGTAAGCATTGCTATAGTCAATGCTCGGTTTATCTGTCGCTGTTTATGTGTCAATAACTGCCATTTCATAATTTACTATAAATCGCCATTTTACTTGGAGTAAATCATTTACTAAATTGCTTACTTACTTCTGCAATATTTTAGCTTTTTGATGAAATGAAATCTAAATGATCAGATTGGTAAATAATTTTATTCAGCTAATCACCCGATATTAATAAATGTTGACAATATTATCCTTTATATCTACATTTATAGTATTACTAAACTATCGCTGATAATTCTGTCAATTTTATTAGCATTTTTAGAAAAAATTTCATACCAGTACAAGTATTTATATTTGAATATTATTAATATTAATCCTCCTCACATTCTTAATATTCTTAATTTTTAGGGTTTATTTTCCCTTAGGTATTTTCATCAATATTTACTCTCAAATTTTTCCGAATATTTTACGTTAAAATAATTGTCAAATCTAACTAAATCAATCCCTTGATTTTTTACCAAATCTACCAATTCTTGAAACTTAGTCTTGACAGTTTTTCATAGCTAGTCAGTTTACAGAATAATGTTTCCAAAATATTTTGTGATTACATCGCTAGTAACATTTTGTTACCAATAATGCACAGCAAGTGCTGCTCATTATTATAATGACTTTTGTTAATAACTGCTGCCAATGTGCCAAAATACCCCTTTTTATATCATTTAACGGCAATTTTCAGCCAAATAGGGAAATTATTTCTGTACCCTATTCGGTAAAATGGTTTCAAAACAGCTAACTAGAAAATTTTCCATTAAAAAAGCTCAGGAATAAATACCTGAGCTAATGGTAAACTTAATTATCCTAGAGGGGAATATTTTTCTAACTGAACTCTATAGATACTAGTAGCGGTTACGACCACCACCACCACCATAGTTTCCACGACCACCACCACCAAAAGAACCACGATCTTCTTTGGGTTTAGCCTTGTTTACTTTCAAATTACGTCCCATCCATTCAGCACCATCAAGAGCTTCAATGGCTGCTGTTTCTTCCGCATCTGTACCCATTTCTACAAAAGCGAAACCACGAACCTTGCCTGTTTCTCTGTCGGTAGGTATTTGGACACGCTTTACAGTGCCATACTCTGCAAAAACTCCGTTTAAATCGTTATCGGTAACTTCATAAGAGAGGTTACCCACATAAATCGACATAGACTGTCTCCAAAATCATAAGAGTGTAGAGATTTAGATTTCGGAGAAAAGTCTGTAAATACCAAAGGTAAAAATCCTATCAATACTAAAAACAAACGTGGTCTACCGAATTACTTCTCAAGTCCCATTATCACATAAAAAATGGATATTTAGCTCAGAAAATTAAAAAAATTTATCAAAGAAATTTATCAAAGATTTTTTCACTTCACAATTAGCGATCGCAGCATAAGATATTCTGAGCATTCTCTCATTATACTTATTTTAATGAATTTAGAGCCACAATAACCATCTATTTTCGTTATTTTCAGCAGTTTAGGCTACAGGCTAAATTTTAGGTTTTTTGTTCATGTTGCACTTTAAACATTCCTCAATCATTAACGCACCAGTAGAAGTAGTTTGGAAATTTCATGAAAGGCCAGACATAATACAGTTACTCACCCCACCTTGGCAACCTGTACAAGTAGTCAGACGTGAAGGAGGACTAGAAGCCGGTGCAATTACAGAATTTCGTCTTTTTCTGGGCATTTTACCCTTAACTTGGTTAGCACGTCACACAGACTATGAAAAATATCGTCTGTTTAGTGATCAACAAATATCTGGACCTTTTGAGTCCTGGATACATCGTCATGAATTTACGGAGGAAAACGGCAAAACTAGATTAACTGATCATATTACCTATGCCATGCCTGGAGGTAATGGAGTGGAACTTATGAGTGGTTGGTTAGTACAAGCACAGTTAGAAGTCATGTTTCGCTATCGTCATTATATAACTAAACGCGAATGTGAAAAGTGAACACAAAAAAACGCCCTCCTTGCGGAGAGCGTTTTTTATTTAACTAGACTCTAGTTATTAACCGTTGATTGCAGGAGCAGTTAAAGCAACAGGAGCAACATCAGCAGCAGCCAAATCTAGAGGGAAGTTGTGAGCATTGCGCTCGTGCATTACTTCCATACCTAAGTTAGCGCGGTTGATTACGTCAGCCCATGTAGAAATTACACGACCTTGAGAATCAATGATGGATTGGTTGAAGTTAAATCCGTTCAAGTTGAACGCCATTGTGCTTACACCTAAAGCTGTAAACCAGATACCAACTACTGGCCAAGCAGCTAAGAAGAAGTGTAAAGAACGGCTGTTGTTGAAGGAAGCGTATTGGAAAATCAAGCGACCGAAGTAACCGTGTGCTGCAACGATGTTATAGGTTTCTTCTTCTTGACCGAATTTATAACCGTAGTTTTGTGATTCGTTCTCGGTTGTTTCTTTAACCAAGGAAGATGTCACCAAAGAACCGTGCATTGCAGAGAACAAAGAACCACCGAATACACCAGCTACACCTAACATATGGAAGGGGTGCATCAAGATGTTGTGTTCTGCTTGGAACACAATCATGAAGTTGAATGTACCGGAGATACCTAAAGGCATACCGTCAGAGAATGAACCTTGACCGATGGGGTAAATCAAGAAGACTGCGGTAGCTGCTGCTACAGGAGCAGAGAAGGCTAGGCAAATCCAAGGACGCATTCCCAAGCGGTAAGAAAGTTCCCATTCACGACCGAGGTAGCAGAATACGCCGATCAAGAAATGGAATACTACTAACTGGTAAGGACCGCCGTTATACAACCACTCATCTAAAGAAGCTGCTTCCCAAATTGGGTAGAAGTGTAAACCGATAGCGTTAGAAGAAGGAACTACTGCACCGGAAATAATGTTATTTCCGTATAGTAAAGAACCTGCAACTGGTTCACGGATACCGTCAATGTCAACGGGAGGTGCGGCGATGAAAGCGATAGTGAAGCAAGCGATCGCACTCAAGAGAGTAGGGATCATTAATACTCCGAACCAACCTATATAGAGGCGGTTGTCTGTGCTGGTAATCCACTCGCAAAAGCGATCCCATACGTTAGCGCTTTGGCGCTGCTGTAGTGTTGTGGTCATGTGTTTATAATGGCGTTTGAGTTATGTATGTTTTGGTAGGTGTTTCTACCTTATGAATTTATATTAACCTTTATGTTTAGATTTGTAAAGGGGTTTTCGTAATATTTTTTAATATTTTTTTCAGCCAAGTGATCTTTAGAGCTATAAACTATATATAGTCAGCCTTTCGGGGATTAATCTTTTTGCTAATCAGGGGTTTGAACTTTTTACTTTCTCCTGACCACCTAAACTGCATAATAGGAGTCTAAACCTTGTGGGGTGGGCATCTTGCCCGCCAAAGTCTGTAAATTAGCCGTGTTTTAGCTGCAACTCCTACTATATATGTCTCTATCTAGTCAGAATATTGTTACTTACAGCCCTGCTTATACTATTGTTCCCACTTATGAATGCTTTAACCGTTGTACATACTGTAATTTCCGCAGCGAACCGGCCAAAAGTCCTTGGTTGACTCTGGAGGCAGCTCAAGAAATTTTGTCACAACTAAAAAATCAAAACGTCTGTGAAATACTCATGCTCAGTGGCGAGGTACATCCTGATTCAGCAAGGCGTGAACCCTGGTTTGAGCGCATTTATGATTTGTGTTTATTGGCACTAGAAATGGGATTTTTACCCCATACCAATGTCGGTCCATTGAGTTGGACTGAAATGGAAAAACTCAAAAGTGTTAATGTTTCCATGGGGTTAATGCTAGAACAGTTGACACCAAAACTATTAAATACAGTTCATCGTCACGCGCCGAGTAAATTGCCAGAAGTGCGATCGCAACAGTTACAATGGGCAGGAGAGCTAAAAATCCCCTTTACAACGGGTTTGCTATTAGGAATAGGAGAAACTGAGTCAGACTGGTGGGAAACCTTAGCAGCTATTTCTGAGTCCCATAAACTTTACCATCACATTCAAGAGGTGATTCTTCAACCCCACAGCCCCGGAACAGTGCAAACTTTGGAGGCACCACCATTTAACCCCCATAAATTACCAGAAGTCATCGCCAAAGCGCGGGAAATTTTACCAGCAGATATTACAATTCAGATTCCCCCTAATTTAGTTAAAGATGAAAATTGGTTACTTGCTTGTCTAGCCGCAGGGGCCAGGGATTTAGGGGGAATAAGTCCCAAGGATGAAGTTAATCCGGATTATCCTCATTTACAAGAGCAAGAACTTAGGAATATTTTAGAGCCTGGTGGCTGGGAATTAGTACCGCGCTTACCAGTGTATCCCCAGTTTGATGATTGGTTGGATGCAGGTTTACTACAAAAGGTAAAACAATGGCGGAGAATATAGAATATATATATAAACTTCCACAAGTTCAGTAACCTGCTCCAATTCAGCAACGTCAAAAAAATATGCACCTTTTTATGTAACTTTTGCGGATTCTCTCGAATAACATGGTAAAAGTGACATGGATAATATGCTAAATAATTTAATGTATTTACTCTGTCAACCAATATGTCGACTAGTACATCCTCTCATACGTCCTTCTCCCTAAAGTTAATAGGTGTAATCTGTATACTGTCGTTTTTTCTAGGGTGGCTATTTTTATTATTCCCTTTGGAAATTACAGATAAACTCTGGCAAATTAACCTGTGTAGGAGTCTTGTAGAGCAGGGTTTTTTACCATTGCTTGGTCTGGGAGCAATTCTAACTGCATTCTATGTTGGTAGAACTCATGAAAGTAGTGATCCCTCGTCTCCTATTCTAAAGTTGCCAATTTTTATACTTTCTAGTTTGTTGGGACTGATGTTTTTGTTGATTTTTCCCTTGTACCTGGTTAACGTCAATCAAATCAAGGAACAGGGGTTAACACGGATTAACCAAGAAGCAGAACAGTTAGAAAACCAAGTTAAAAGTCAATTAGCACAAATACAAAATCAACTTAGTAATGATCAGGTAAAAGCGTCTGTAGAGAAACAACGTGCTGCATTAAAAGAGCAACTCAAGACCCAGCTAAATGAACTGGTTAAAGATGAGCAGAAGTATAATCAGGCAATTAATAATAACCAATTACCCACGGCGCAGAAGGATTTACTCAAAAAGTATAAAGCAAATCCCCAAGCTCTGGATAATTTTATTGCCCAGCAAACAGACCCTCAACAACTAGCAAACCAGAGAATAGACCAAATTAACAGTCAAAAAGAACAACAGTTGCAAAAAACCCAGGCAGATGCCTGGAAAGAATTACGAACTGGTATTAATAGTTTATTGTTGTCAATTGGTTACACTGTCATCGGGTGGAGAGGATTAAGAGGTACGGGTGTTTCCAAAAGTAGTTCCAGACGCAGCAAATCAGCCTCATAAATAACTAACAAATAAATTGTAGCAAGATGTAACTCTGGTTAGTGTCTTATCTACACGCTGTTTGGTACAATATCTGGGTTGTTTAATCTCATGATTTTTATCTTTGAGTCAGTCAATAGAAACTATCAACCTCGATACATTAGCCCAAGAACTAGCAACTATCCAGCAAACAGGTTCTAAGCGGATAGCTTTGCTAGGTTCTCGTCATGTGCCAATTACTCATCAGAAGCTCATTGAAATGATGGCTTATGCCCTAATCCTATCGGGCAACCGGATCATTACTTCTGGTGCTACAGGCACAAACTCTGCGGCCATCCGGGGCGCAACAAAGGCTGACCCCAACTTACTCACGGTCATTTTACCCCAGAGTTTGGAACGTCAACCCCAAGAATCACGCCAGCAGCTAGAAGAGGTCATGCACCTGGTGGAAAACCCCAGCAATGATAACCTGTCTCTGGCTGAAGCGAGTTACTTATGTAATAAGGAAATTGTCTCTCGTTGTCAACAATTAATTTGCTTTGCATTTCACGATAGTCGCACTCTCTTACAAACCTGTAGTGATGCAGAAGAACAACGAAAAGTGGTAACACTTTTCTACTTTGACTAGGGTGAATCCTCACGCAAAGCTAATGATAGAGATGGGAAATGATCATTGGGTAATGGGTAATAACTTGACTAAATTACCCTTTATCCATTGACAATCAATAGATCAAGGACAAACCAATTACCCTGTTAAATTAATTTCATGTCTCTATCTCAATTACCAGTACCTGCTATCTTTTTATCCTCTATTGTCGTCGCGGCTATTCTCATTTATGTACCCTATTTATTAGTAGCTTTTGCTAGAGTGCAGATAGGATATGATCTTTCTGCTCCCCGCGCCATGTTTGACAAGCTACCACCCTATGCCCAACGGGCAACATGGGCCCATGAAAACTCTTTTGAAGGATTTATGGTTTTTGCAGCGGCAGCTTTAATGGCTTATGTTACTGGGGTAAATTCTCCCCAAGGGGGGAATGCAGCGATCATCTTTATCATTGCTCGTTTGCTATACTCTATTTTCTATATTGCCAATATACCTTTGTTGAGATCACTCATGTTTGGTATTGCTTCTTTTAGTTCTGGAACTCTGTTTTACCTCAGTCTCATGCAAATTAAATAATTAGGTAAAAGGGAATAAGGAAAATATTTATTTTTAATCTTCCCTGTTCCCTGTTCCCTGTTTCCTGTTTCCTCTTCCCCATTACCAATTACCAATTTTATTTATGGCCTCTACTTTTTCCTTTGATATCGTCAGTGACTTTGATAGACAAGAATTAGTTAATACTATTGATCAAGTCATCAGAGATGTTAAAAGCCGTTATGATCTTAAAGACACTCAAACCACAGTTGAATTAAGCGAAGAAAAAATTACTATTGGTACTGACAGTGACTTTACTTTAGAATCTGTCCATACCATTCTGCGGGAAAAAGCCGCCAAGCGTAATCTTTCCCAAAAAATCTTTGAATTTGGTAAAATTGAATCTGCCAGCGGCAACCGTGTTAGGCAAGAAATTACTCTGAAAAAAGGTATCAGCCAAGAAATTGCTAAACAAATTTCCAAGTTGATTCGAGACGAAATTAAGAAGGTTCAAGCATCGATTCAAGGTGACGCTGTGCGGGTGACAGCTAAATCAAAAGATGATTTACAACTTGTTATTCAACGTCTTAAACAAGAGGACTTCCCCGTTGCCTTACAATTTACAAATTATCGTTAGAAAATACAGCAGTTTCCGATATTATGAGGTACAGATATTAATGATAAAAATATTGTGGTGAAAATATTGTGGTGAAAATTTTGTGGTGAAAATTTTGTGGTGAAAATCTTGTGGTGAAAATCTTGTGATAAAAATCTTGTGATAAAAATCTTGTGGTGAAAATATTGTGGTGAAAATATTGTGGTGCGGGCATCTTGCCCGCTAAAATTGTACCTCACCCTTATGATAATCCCCTATATAATTAACAATTGATAATTATCAATTATTAATTATTAATTAATTACTTCCGTCCACCAATGCTTTTTTGAAATGCGGGGCGTTCAGACATAGACTGAATATAATTCACAATGGCTGGGTAAGCACTCAAATCTAACTTGAGCATAATCGGAATATAAGAAAGAATTGATCCCACAGCCACATCTGCAACGGTAAAATCATTACCCAGCAAAAAAGGCTGTTTTTCCAAAATTTCATTCAAAGGAGTTAATAATCGTGGCATTTCTCGCTGACGATTGGCTTCTATGAAAATACCTGTTCCTAAACTGGAATTGGCAAATAATACCCACTGGGTAAAGATAGCTTTCTCCTCTAATGAAAAAGCGGTTTTACCGTATTTATCCGCCAAATAAAGTAAAATAGCCCCTGATTCCCAAAGCTGAAAATCACCATCAACGATAGCGGGGACTTTACCCATAGGGTTAATTTTCAAGAAATCAGGCTGGATATGTTCTCCTGCTTGCATATCGAGTAGAACGAACTCATAAGGAACTTCCAGTTCTTCTAAATACCACTGGATAATTGCAGCCCGACTACGACTACCACCATAAAGTTTCAACATAGTTATCTGAAATTAAAGAACTTTGTGAGTGTGGGAATGTTGTTTGATGTTATCTTCTTTAGTAACCACTCTGGCTGCATTCAGTACCCGTTTGCGCTCTGTGGAATAATTCAAATCCGTTTTAGTTGTTCCCAGAGGAATCAGATTTTGGGAGGCTTCACGGCGCTTGTAGGTACGAGCCGCAGAAAATAACCTCAATGCAAATTCATCACCAAATTGCGCTGATTCTGGGAAGCCTTCTGGCAATAGCATTTTATCACCATCTAACACAGATCCTAAATTCGTTGCATAAGCCAGCCTGTAAGAGGTGGGAATGTTTTTCCATAGGGCTTCTAATGCTGCGGAAGGAATGGGTTCTATCACTTCAATTTGATGCACTTCCCCATCTTCTTTATAGAAGCACGTAGCTAAACCAAGAACAATATAGTCATCAGTATTGAGATCGGTAGCATCAGCATAAGAAATTGTTGTTGTCATGGGAAATGTCTCTTCTAAAATTGGTAAGTAGGTTGGCGTTAAAAATTGTCGTTATGACAAGGGAACTCTTTACTCTTAACTGGGAAGAGGTTTTGGGCAACTTTACTTTTCGTTACTTATGTCGTTTTTTTCCATTCACCTACTTAGTTAATTGGTTGTCATTAATAAAATCTTACTTATTCTGTCTTAATTAAGGAACGCAAACTCTTACTTCTGGCTTTTTGTCTGTCATCTTGAAAATTTACACTTCAATTCTTCAGATTTTTACTGATTCTGGAATTGAACTTGGGTATGAAGTATACATTATTAGATTTATGGCTGATATGGTTTGAGGATGTAGAATCTACGTCCTTCAACAATCCTAGAGCCATCACGACCGGAAAACTATAACTTCATTTGACAAACCGAGTAAATCAAATAGGGAAGATAATGAGTAAGCAATCTTTTTTAAATTCTGGTATCCCAAACAGTCTAGTATGCTTTTTTAGTACAAACAATCCTTGTCATCAATGTGCGCCGTTACCGGATGGTAATGAACCAATGTTGGAACAACGCTATTTACGCTCTTGTGCTTTGAAATTAGCACAACAAGGAGATTATACCAAAGCGATCGCTCTTTTAAGTCATCTCATTGACAACCATCCTGAAAATGCTGTTGATTACAATAACCGAGGTCTGATTTATTTTCAAAGTGGTGACGGAGACAAAGCTCTCTGTGATTATAACAAAGCCCTAGACTTAAATTCTAAATTAGCTAGTGCCTACAATAATAGAGCTAATTATTACGCCGCTTCTGGTCAATTAATGGACGCATTAGCTGATTATGAACAAGCATTGGATTTAAATCCTCATCATGTTCGGGCTTGGATTAATCGCAGCATTACTTTACGGGATTTGGGTGAATATGCAGAAGCCATTGAGAATTTAGAAACTGCTCTACTTTTTGGTCAACTCAAAGGACACATTTGGGCTGAACGCGGACGTACTTATCATCTCTGGGGTGATTGGAATTGTGCGATCGCTGATTACCGTCGCGCATTAGCAGAATTGCCATCTTTAAAGAATCAAGCTGGTTTCAGTTATAGTTTACGGTTACAAATCGAAAACTGGTTAAACGAGTTGCTATTTTTTGAAGAATAAGAAGAATAAGAAGACTAATTTGGTAAATTTGGTAGATAGCTAAATTCAGTAGTCAGGATTTTGGAAGTCATTTGTGAAACCATCTGGAAAATTTGAATTTTCTCACTAAATCAAAACTTATACCCTTGATAGTCACCCTAATAACCATGATGATTAATATATTTTCTGCACTTTTATGGAACTGAATCAGATTGTTCCGTGACAGTCTGATCTTGATTCATCAAGATAACTGGACGCTGATTTGCTGTAAATCGGTATGATTTTTGCTGCATAATACTCTGAGCTTGTCCAGGATCAAAATTGCGACTAAATTCCGTCTGCAAATTCTGGACACGCCCTTCCATGACTTTAACTTCGGTACGTATTTCCCGCAGCTTGTCCTGTTGTAACCAATGGTAAGGTAACAATTGTACTAGAGCAGAAACCGCTGCTGCCCCAATAACTGTATTAACTGCTACTTTAGCTGTAGTTTCCAGTGCCATTACCTGGTAAGCGCGTTGGCGTAAATATCGTTTAGGTCGTGGTACATTTCGCCGTTGTTCTACTGGCTGTATAGGAGGTCTAAATGGTTGAAACGCATTCATGATAGTAAGAAAAGGCTTGCATGATTTACGGCAACTACCGTCAAAAGCAAACAGGTGCTAATTGCGGTTTAGTTTAGCTGTTATATTACTTCATTTTTCGTAAATTTAAACAAATGTGAAGATGAAAAAATATTACCAAGTAAATTACAGGTAAATTAATTAAGGTGCAATTTCCAAAATCCTCCTAGCCCAGAGCCATGAGTGTTTGGAAACTACACCTTACCATACTAGAGTTGATAACCGGGAACAGAATTACATGACTCTGGTACTATTTGTATAGTTCTGTAGCTAAACGCCAAGCTAAAATTCCTGGAATTAGTGCTACAGCCAAAGCAATGTAAACTTGAGTATCTGAGATAGGCATGATAGAAATCCTCCTAAGTTGAACTTAATTTTCAAGACTCTGCTTACTACTTTTGACTGTTTTACCAAAATTAGGAAACATCTTGTTACAAGATGCAACAAAAACCGTAATTAGTCAGTGGTCATTGGTGAGCAAAAAATCATCTTTCCGTTTCAAACCCCAACTCCCCTACTCCCTCATGACTTTATCCCTGGGTATTGACTTTGGCACTTCCGGCGCGCGAGGTGTGGTAATTGATCAACAAGGTCGTATTGTATCCGCCATGCGCCATCATTGGCACGTTGGGACTATTGATTGGGTAAAATGCTGGACTGAGGCTTTATGGAGTCTATTAGGGCAAATTCCGCAGGTTTTCAGGCAGGAAATCGGGACTATTGCCATTAATGGCACTTCTTCCACTATTTTGCTGACTGATGACAGTGGAAAGCCAGTGGACGCGCCCCTATTGTACAACGACGGTCGGGGAGCTATGGCTTTAGAACGGTTGAGCCAAATTGCACCAGCCAATCATACCGTGTTAAGTGCTACATCAAGTCTAGCGAAACTCCTCTGGATGCAAGAATTACCTTCTTTTATAAATGCTAGATATTTACTGCATCAAGCCGATTGGTTGGGTTTTCTGCTGCATGGAAGGTTAGGTATTAGCGACTACCACAACGCTTTAAAACTGGGTTATGATGTGGAAAAATTGCAATATCCAGAATGGCTAGAACGGCTACAAATTCCCCTCAATTTACCCCAAGTCTTCCCACCAGGAATACCCATTGGTGAATTACTTCCACATATAGCCGCTGAATTTGGCTTTAAAGCCCATTGTTTGGTGGTTGCAGGTACGACAGACAGTATTGCGGCTTTTCTAGCCAGTGGAGCTAAATTTCCGGGGGAAGCAGTAACTTCCCTAGGGTCAACTTTGGTATTGAAACTTCTAAGCCGCCATAGAATTGAAAATGCGCGATATGGAATTTATAGCCATCGTTTAGGTGATTTGTGGTTAACTGGAGGTGCTTCTAATACGGGTGGTGCTGTGTTAAAACATTTTTTTAGCGATCTAGAGTTAGTCCAGTTAAGTGCCGACATTGATCCAACTCAAGCCAGTGTGTTAGATTATTATCCATTGTTGAAACCAGGCGATCGCTTTCCGATTAATGATCCCCAATTATTACCAAAACTAGAACCACGTCCAGATCAAAATCAGGAATTTCTGCATGGTTTATTAGAAGGTATGGCTAGAATAGAAACTAAAGGATATGAACTTTTACAAAATCTCGGTGCAGACCCTTTAACTCATATTTATACAGCCGGTGGTGGTGCTGCAAATTCTACTTGGACTGCTATTCGTCAACGTTATTTAAAAGTACCTATTGTTTTATCAAAAAATACGGAAGCAGCCTATGGAACGGCACTTTTGGCAATGGGAAAAATTAATTTGGAACGAACCACAGAGGACACAGAGAACACGGAGGAATGAGGGTAAAAGATTATTTATTTGTAAGTTTTGTAAGTTTTCATTTAAGTTGTCAAGTTCAGTTTAATTCAGCATTGAATTATTAATTTATATGGTTATGAACTTCATTTGTCGGTTGTCATTACTCTTACCTATTACCTTTTGCTTATTACCTATTGCCTGTAATTTAGGTGTAACTGAAAATGCTACATTTGCAAATGCTCAAAGTTTAGAAGGGTTGCAGTTAAGCCAAAATCAAAATATTTTACCTAAATCTATCTCTCAAGCTGTTCTCAGGGATGCTTCTAAACGTTCTGGGATAAAAGTTTCTGATTTGCAAATTACTCAAGTTACATCTACTATTTTTAGTAATCCCTGTATTTTTAAATTTGGAGAAGTTTGTACCAGGGAATATAATCCTATCCCCGGTTGGACTATAACTGTAAGGTTACAAGAACAATCTTGGATTTATCATGTCAATAAATCTAATTCACAAATTCTCTTAGATCCAAAAATCACTACTCACAAATTATCGAAAAAAATCGCTAATACGGTTTTGAGTGATGCTTCTAAACGTTCTGGTTTAGCAGTAAATTACCTGAAAATTACCCAGTCAACTCAGAAAACTTTTAGTAATTCCTGTGTTTTTAATTTCGGTGAAGTTTGCGCTCAAATTTTTGATCCCATTCCAGGTTGGGAAGTAATTGTTAAAGTTAAAAGCCAATTCTGGACCTATCATGTAGATAATACTGGTACACGCATGATTTTAGATCCTCAAATTACTAAAATTTAAGCATTAAACACATTAGTCAATGTATAAGTTATTTGTATAGGACTTTGACAAAAAAGAACTTTCTCAATAAAGGGGGGTTCATTCTCATGATTATTGAGAATTTTATCAATAATTTCACGAGTTTCGGTAATTTCAGCCGGGGGGCTTGACAGTGTTTTGAGTTTCGGGTATGATGATGTTATTGGTGGGAAATAGTGCGCCCATATATATAGAGTTTTTAATTACTAATATTATTATTTCCAGAATAAATCTCCGCAGCAGGGGAATATCAACCTCAACTTGATGAATTACAAGATTGATTAAATAATTTGCAGATTTTGTTATCGGGATATAAGTTATTTGTATGGGACTTTGACAAAAAAGAACTTTCTCAATAAAGGGGGGTTCATTCTCATGATTATTGAGAATTTTATCAATAATTTCACGAGTTTCGGTAATTTCAGCCGGGGGGCTTGACAGTGTTTTGAGTTTCG
>NZ_BJCF01000033.1 GCF_005402965.1 Dolichospermum planctonicum | reverse complement strand
CTGTTCCTGTTAAAGTCAGGTTTTCCACGTTAGCAGGCAAAACAGTGTAAGTAACACTAGATTGAACGGTATCTATACCTGCGTTGGTAAGTTCAGTAATGGTGTCAGTGGTGCTATCTACAATGTAGATATCGTTGCCTAAACCACCAATTAAGGTATCTGTACCTGCACCACCGTCAAGGGTGTTATTAGCACCGTTACCAGTGATGGTGTTATTAGCAGTGTTACCAGTACCGTTAATGGCTGCTGTTCCTGTTAAAGTCAGGTTTTCCACGTTAGCAGGCAAAACAGTGTAAGTAACACTAGATTGAACGGTATCTATACCTGCGTTGGTAAGTTCAGTAATGGTGTCAGTGGTGCTATCTACAATGTAAATATCATCCCCTAAACCACCAATTAAGGTATCTGTACCTGCACCACCGTCAAGGGTATCATTACCTTCACCACCATCAAGAGTATCATTACCTGCCAAGCCGAAGATCTGATCATTTCCAGCATATCCATACAGAAGATCATTCCCAGCAGCACCGGATAAAGTGTCATTTCCGGCAGTACCCTCAAGAGATGGGTCAAAGAACAACGAATAACCAACTGCTGCTTGACCACTTGGTTGACTGATTTTTAACTGATAGTTTTGCCCATCTTCCGCAGAATACTGGATTTTTAGTTCACCCGTACCAGTTTGAGAAGCGATCGCTGTTGAATTTCCCACCCGGAAAAGTTCTGCACTCACAGTTGAACTACCAGCAATGCTAACAATAACTTGTCCAGGTTTTGCAGTGAGACTTCTGGCACTAGCAAAATTAAAGAAATCTGGGTTTGTGGCATCAATCCTCAGTCCAGGGACCCGTAAATCACTTAAAATCACCCCCAAATCTTCCGACTTACCAGAGCGATTATTAGCCCCCACCCAGTCATTGCCATTAGTAACTGTTCCCGGTGCGTCTATACTCAAAGAGTAATCAGGGACAACCGTTGTACCATTCCCCGTCACCTTAATTAAATATTCTCCCGCAGCCAACCCTGTTAAAGAGACAATTTCTTGTCCCGAACCAGTATTAGAGGTAAGTTGCTGTTGTTGACCATTAGCATTAGTGTAACGGAGTGACAGAGATAGACTTTGTCCATTGATTGGACTATAGTTGACCTTAACGCGATCGCCAGTTGCTCCAGTTTGGTTAATAGTAAAACGGAACCAGTCCTGATCACCAGCTTGATGAATATTCAAGCGATTAAAAGTATGACCATCACCAATCAAAGTCCGTAAATTATAAGCAGTAGCCGCTAAATCATTCGACTCCGACCAATCTAAAGACCAATCTGGAGTAGAACCACTCCGTCCAGCAGACCGAGTAGTAAAACTTTGGAGATAATCTTTCCAACCAGTAGCCGTAAAGAAAGACTGATAACCATTTAGATAACTACCGTCCAGACTTGAGCCTGGTGCAGGAAGATAAATTGACAGTCCTTGAGTATTGAACTCATCAGTTGTATCCGCAATCACTAAATTATTCAAAGCAGTAATTACCAATTGGGCATTAGTGCGAATAACTTGGGTAATACCACTATTATTAGCGATCGCTCCCATATACTGCCCCAAGTCCCGGAACTCTTGGTAACTAAACCCCGTAGCAGAATCACGGGCTGCTTGCAACTTAGTCCAATCACTAGCCGTGGCACTAGTGCTGACACTGGTTGTAAAACCCCTTAAAGCCGTTGTGAAAGCATTAAATTGAGTTGTATCAGTAGCCGAAAGCGTATCCCATCCATTTCCACTTCCCTGATATTGATTTTGAAAACTTGTAACCAAGCCCGAAGCCAGAGATTGAGCAGTGACTTGACCAGGATTAGTCAATAAAGTATTAAAGGCAGTAGTGTAATCATAGCCATCTCCACCCACAACTTCCTCAGAAGCAACAAACACCCTAGCGTAATCCTTCAAAGCGAAGCCAACTTCCGCCATCGCCATCAAACAAGCATCAAAAGCCAGCACACTAATATTAATACCCGCTGACTTGAGAGTATTCAAAGCTGTAGCTAACTCATTAGTAGTCAGGTTATCACTAGTCGTACCATCAGAGTCATCATAGTTAAAACCATAGAACCCACCACCATGGTCCCACATCACCAAAGCGTAATTATTAGCAGGAGCATTAGTTGTTGCCCATTGTACAAAATTGACTAAAGTGTTTGGATTACCCGTATTTTGTTCACCAATGCGCTCAAAAGGAGTAACAACCGTATTTGTGTTAGTATCCGGTCGAATAATCGCCCGACCCGTATCACCCCAGGCCGCACTTCCACCAGTGGCATAAATTGTCTCTTGAGAACTTTGATCCCAAAGAGCCGCAAAATTAACGGTACTAGGTAAACGAGAAGCAGCCACCTCCATTTCGTTAATATCTTTAAAGGCATAGGGGTCTAGATCACTTGCCGTTATATAGGCCATTACCGTCCAATCATTGCGGTTATTGGGTTGGCTGCCTTGAGTTGGGGCATCAATATTCAGTTGATAGGAATTAGTAGCAGTACCATTACCATAGACATGGGCATAGTAAGTACCCGCAGCTAATCCATTCAAAGAAAGGCTTTCATTATTAGTAGTCCCTACAGAACTGCTAACCAAGACTTGACTACCGCTTTGTTCTCGATACAGTTTTAGCTGTAAATCACCAAGACTATTCTCAAATTGCAGACTAATGGAATTAGAATTTGTGCCTGTTGCCGTTGTCGTAAACTTGAAATAATCCACATCACTGCTATGGATAGTAGCAGCAATATTAGTCACCCCATCTACCAAGTTTAAATTAGTTGCCGTAGCAAAACTATTATTGGGTTCAAAGTCATCAGCAGCAACAGAAGTGTCTGGGGCAATTACAGAAAGATTATATTGGGGGTTGAGCGCACCATCGTAACCATAAACCTTAACCGTGTAAGTTCCAGCAGCCAAACCATTGAGACTAATCTCTTCAAAGTCTTCCGTACTATCAGACTTACCAATTTCTTGACCGCTTTGATTATACAGAACCAGGTCTATATCACCCTGGTCGTGGCTAAAATCAATGCGAACCTTATTAGCTGCTTGTCCTGGCCGTAATGTTGTAAACTTAAACCAATCCTGATCTGTGTCCGTATGGATAGACAGGTTATTGAGAGTACGAGTACCATCCACAGTTCGTAAATCGTAAGCTGTGCTAATGGTGTTATTCGCTTCTGCAAAGTCCCCTTGATTAATTGTACCAGTATTCAGTGCGATCGCATAAAGGGGATTAGTCGCGCCATTAACTCCACTAACGCGAACATAATAACTACCCGCCGTTAAACCAGCTAAACTAACTTGCTCATTATCACCACTATTATTAGAACTATCCACCAAATAGCTTTGATATTGACTAGCAGGGGTATTAGTTGCAAAAGCCTCAAACAGTTCTAATTGTAAATCCCCCAAATTGTTATCAAAGCTAATAGCAACTTGACCCTCTTCTCCACTACCGCTAAGTTCAAACTTAAACCAGTCCGTATCAGTAGAAGTGTGAATAGACAGATTTTCCAGTGGGTTATCAATCCGGTTAGTTACAGTCCGAACAGGAGGACTACTTCCAGCAGCGGGATTATAACCATTGCTATAGGGATTGTCACGACCTGTGTAAACATTATTATTCGCCGCATTAGAACCAACAGCGCCGTCATTACCAGCATTTCTCCTTGCCCTATTCCGCAAATTGTATGCTACTGCTGGAGAATCATTAGGCTCTAAAGCATCTGGTCGTAAAGCAGCAGGACCATCAATCACTAAACTGTAATTAGGATTAGTTGCTCCACCAACTCCCGACACCCTAACGTAATAAGTTCCTATTCCCTTACCCGCTAAAGAAATTTCTTCAAAATTACTACTCGTGTTAGCATTATAAGTCTGACCATCAGCACCGATTAACTGTAAAGCCAGATTACCTACAGCATTTTCAAAATTAATCCGTACCGATTGACCCAGTACAGGAGCAGTTGTTAAATTGAACTTAAACCAATCTACATCTGTACTAGTATGAATGGATAGATCCTCTTGAGTAACTATACCATCAATAGTCCTTAAATTGTATGCAGTCACCTGGGTATTATTGGGTGTGCTGGCATCAATAACATCCGCAACAGCGGTTTCTGGAGCATCAATAACCAAGCGATAACTGGGATTAACAGTCGCGCTAGTTGCCCCAAATACCCTGACATAGTAAGTTCCCTGGGCCAGGTTTTCTAAAGAAACTTGCTCACGGTTGGCATTAGAGTTTGATGTATATTGTTGACCATTAGCACCAATAACCAACAAACTTAAATCACCCAAACTATTGTCAAATTCAACCGTAACTGCATCCCCAGCCTTACCTTGACCAACAGTAGTGAACTTAAACCAGTCCTGATCTCCGGCTACATGAATTGAGTAATTTTCAGCAATGAATTGTCCCTGTATTTCCCGTAAATCATAAGCGGTGGCTTGAGTATTATTAGCTTCTGCTGCATCACCCGCTGGTTCATTACTATCAGGTGCATTGATGATTAAATCGTATGCTGGGTTAGTCGCACCATTGTAGCCAAATACCTTGAGCAAATATGTCCCCACCGCTAAACCGTTGAGGTCAAACAACTCATAATCGTCAACTGAGTTAGAATTACGCAACCGGGTTGTTCCCGTTGCGTTATATAACTCCAAGTCAAGATCCCCCAAGTCATGACTAAAAATAATTCCCACATTATTTTCTGCCGTACCAGCACGGGTAATCGTAAACTTGAACCAATCCTGATCACCTGTGGTAATTGATAGGGGTTGGGAATTAACAGTAGCAGAATCCCACCAACCGTTAATAGTTCGCAAATCTTTGGCGGTTGCAGCGGTATTATTCGTTTCTGCCCAATCTCCCGTTACCCCTTGAGGTGGGTTAATAAATAGACTATAATCAGGATTAACAGCACCGTTATAACCATAGACTTGCAGATAATAACTGCCAGCAGTTAGTCCCTCTAGGGAAATCGTTTCTTGATTATCTACCCCCGTAGAATTATTGAGGAAATTACCATTACTATCATACAGTCCAATATCCAAATCCCCTTGAATATGGGTGAAGTCAATGCCCACAGAATTGGTTTCATTACCTGCGGTTGCTAAAGTAAATTTAAACCAGTCAACATCACTACTAGTATGAATTGAGAGATTACCACGATTAAAGGCGCTCGTTAGAGTTCCTAAATCCGTTGCTTCTGCTTGGGTATTATTAGATTCTGCACTGTCTCCAGAGGGGTTTAACGCAGTCCAAGGTGCGTTAACAAAAAGAGAGTATTCCGGGTTTGTAGCATTATTATAGCCAAAAACTCGCAGATAATAGTCCCCAGCCACCAAACCATCAAGACTAATTTCCTCGCTGTTGGTGACACAATTAGAGTAGTCTAGTTGAGTTCCCGTAGCGTCATATAGTTCAAAATCTATATCACCCTGATCATGCTCAAACTCAATTTTGGCATAGTGAGTATAATCTCCTGCACCAGCAATGGTGAACTTATACCAGTCCTCATCTCCAGTTGTATAAATAGATAAAGGACGAGCGGGATTATCTAATGCTAATATCTGTTCTCCAGCCTGTAATAATGCATTCAAGTTCGTGGCGGTTGCACGGGTATTATTTGGCTCAAAAGTATCAACAATTGTGGCAGGAGGAGCATTGATAGTTAAGGTATAATCTGGATTAACGGCACCATTGTAACCATAGATTTTAACCCTGTAAGTACCAGCAGCCAAACCATCGAGACTGATTTCTTCAGCATCATCAATGCCTGTGGAACTACCGACTTCAATGCCATTGAGGTCATAAAGTTTGAAGTCTACATCCCCTAGAGAATGAGTAAACTCAATCCGCACATAATCACTTTCCGTTCCCGCATTAGCTATAGTGAATTGAAACCAATCTTGATCACTAGAAGTATGAAGAGAAAGATTGTCAATTACCCTTAACCCGGTGATTTGTCCTAAATTAGTCGCCGTAGTATTGGTATTATTTACTTCGTAAGCATCCCCACCAGGAGCATTGATAGTTAAGGAATAGTTGGGATTAGTTGCACTATTGTAACCATAGACCTGAACAAAGTAGTCACCAGCAGCAAGTCCCTGTAAACTAATTTCTTCCTCATCTCCAACCCCGGTTGAACTAGCTACCTCAACGTTGCTGGCATTATAGAGTTTGACATCTACATCACCAAGGCTATGAGTAAAAGCTATCTTGAGGAAATTTCCCTCACTACCTGTAGTCCCTAGCCGGAATTTAAACCAATCTTGATCACCAGAAGTTATTGAGAGGTTTTCCCACTCACGAATACCGCTAATTAAACCAAAGTCTTTAGCGGTTAGTTGAGTGTTATTTGGCTCAAATTCATCCCCTGTAATTGTTGTTGTTGGTAGACTGGTTTGTAAACTATAGGTATTGGTCGCGCCATAAAAACCATAAACCTGAACGAAGTAGTCACCCGCAGCCAGTTCTTCTAAGGAAATTAACTCTTCATCACCTGTACCTGTTGAGCCGGTAATGTAAGTTCCATCTGCTTGATAGAGTTTTAGGTCTATGTCTCCTGAACTGCCAGGAAAGTTAATTTTGACGTAGTTGCTGCTTGTTCCGGTGTCTAGCAAGGTAATCTTAAACCAATCTTCATCGCTACTACTGTCAATGGTGAGATTACTCCAAGATTGACTTACAGACCCTAGTGAAGCAGCGGCGCTTTGAGTGTTATTTGGCTCAAATTCATCGCCTGTAATTGTTGTTGTTGGTAGACTCGTTTGTAAACTATAGGTATTGGTCGCGCCATAAAAACCATAAACCTGAACGAAGTAGTCACCCGCAGCCAGTTCTTCTAAGGAAATTAACTCTTCATCACCTGTACCTGCTGAGCTGGTAATGTAAGTTCCATCTGCTTGATAGAGTACTAGGTCTATGTCTCCTGAACTGCTAAGAAAGTTAATTTTGACGTAGTTGCTGCTTGTTCCGGTGTCTAGCAAGGTAATCTTGAACCAATCTTCATCGCTGTACAGGTTGTCAATGGTGAGATTACTCCAAGATTGACTTACAGACCCTAGTGAAGCAGCGGCGCTTTGAGTATTATTTGGCTCAAATTGATCGCCTAACAGTCTGAAGTTATACAAAGTATTGCTCATAAATTAAATCAGTTCTGAGTAAGTAACTGTATGTACGTTTCTAGTTTAGATAATAACTGCTGATTTAATTTTCGTAAATATACAGAAGTGTTAATTTTTGTATCATAATTTTATTGCCAATTTATTGCCAAAGTTCTGAACTATTCTATTTTACCTTGGGGCTTGAGTAGCTAACGGGAGATATTAGGCACAATCGTATAGAGTGTAAAGACGGATAAAAAACAACCTATTGACAGGAAAACCAGCAGATATTACTCATCTTTGCTGTTCTCTGAAAATGGCAAATGGCACATTAGATCACACTCTATTACCCATTGAGCAGTACAACGAGGGTAACTATTTGGATCACAAGTCCACACTAGTTTTTGGTGACAGTTTTCACTCTCCTGATTAACTGAGTTTTCACTCTCCTGGTTATTGATATTAGTCGAGGACATAATTTAAACTCCTCTTATCTTTTTTTTAATTAAACCTTAACTATTTTATATACCAAGTTACGGGGAAATTAGTAAATAACTAAAGTAGATATTGTAATATTTATTTACATTGTGTCCCATTTTGTAGGTGTCATGATGTCCGATATTAAGGAGAAAACCAAAAGATGATTTTAGCCAACATTCCGCAATTCAATAAGTAGGATGAATAAACTACCAGGGATTCAAAATATAGGTTTTAAAAATCAATTAGGCATGATAAAATAAATTATGACTGCTGAAATTCCAGGTTTCTTATACAATAAAAAAGCTAGTTAAATAAGTGAACGGAAAAAAACCGACATAAGCAACGAAAAGTAAAGTTGCCCAAAACCTCTTCCCCGTCCCCTGTTCCCAGTTAAGAGTTCCCAGTTAACAGTTCCCTTGTCATAACGACAATTTTTAACGCCAACCTACTAAATAGGATTTTACTAAACTTTAAAACTTAACTTTAAAACTTATTTAGGACTTATTTAGGGAAAATAAAAGTAAGATAAAAAAAAGATAAAAAAAAGAGATATTTCTCAATAACTAATTACCAATGATCAATGACTAATAACTAATGATAAGATTACACTAGTAAAATATCAGGAAATTATTCACAAATGGTTTTTTTTAATCAAGACAAACAACTAGAAAATCTCGGTAATCAAATATTAGAAGCAACTTGGGCAAAATTTTCGACTTTAGCACCTAACCAAATTGCGCTGACTTGGGTTGTATATGATCCTCCTGCACCAGTTAATACAGGTGGTGCGCTGACTCCCAATGCTTTCTGGGAACACCCAGTCCGGGGATTTAGCTATCGTGGAGGAGAACGTATTTATCCTGCTAGTGTGGTAAAATTATTCTACCTGGTAGCGGTGCAAGAATGGCTAGAAAAAGGCATGAGTCAAACAACGGACGAACTAAACCGGGCTTTGACGGATATGATAGTAGATTCTAGTAATGATGCTACTAGCTTAATTGTTGATATTCTCAGTGGTACTACTTCCGGTCCTGTGTTAACCCCTGGTCCTTTTGAAACCTGGAAATATCAGCGTCAGATTGTTAACCGCTATTATCAGTCCTTGGGGTGGGAGGAAATAAACGCAATTAATGTCTGTCAAAAAACCTGGGGTGATGGTCCCTATGGACGGGAAAGGGCGTTTTATGGGGAAATGTTTGAAAACCGCAATATGCTAACAACAGATGCCACTGCGAGATTATTACATAGTATCGTGGGTGGGGTGGCAGTGTCTAGTGGGCGATCGCAAGGGATGATGAAGTTACTTAAACGCGGTCTTAATGCTGATGAATTACCCCAAAATGTGGAAGAAGACCAAGTTACAGGCTTTTTAGGCGGTGGATTACCGGAAAATAGTCAAATCTGGTCAAAACCAGGTTGGACAAGCACGGTGCGTCATGATGCGGCTTATATTGAATTACCAAATCAACGTCCTTATCTGTTAGTGGTATTTACGGAAGGGAAGGAACAAGGAAAAAGTCGGGAAATCTTGCCTTTTGTTTCTGGGAAAATTGCGGAAGCAGTTAGCAAACTATAACCAGGAATTAACCGCAGATAAACACAGATAAACACAGATAAATTTTTCCATTGGTGGATTAGGAAATGCTATAATGATTCCTGAATGATTTTTAGTTGCTTCTAATTCCCAATACTTAAAGCTGCTACAGCTACAATTAGCTAAAGTGTCAAATTCTCTACCATTACGTGATCAATATCTGACTTTAATTGATGACATTATCCAAACCACTCTCAAGGGTAAGATTAGCTCTGTAGAGCAGGTTTATCAAATGTTACTCAAGGGTATTACTTCTGGAACTGGGGAAGTATTTGAGTTAGTTTTGAGCGATCGCCTCAATATTATACAATCTCAAGTAGACTCGGAAACGGATGAACTGAAAAAAGCCAAGGCTACCCGGAGTTTACGCGCCGCTAAAACGATTCAAACTCAATGGCAACGGTGGCAAGAACAAAATAAAGCCACTGAAGCGATATCCTTATCTATGCGGGAAATTACCACAGCCACCGCAGATGAGAGATTAACAGCTTTATTACGAGCCATTGATCCTAATCAAAAGTATCCATTAAATTTATCCCAACTGCAACAGTTAGCCAAGTCTTTACAACAGTTTGCAACTGCTAATGAAGATTTTGGGCAAATTGCTGAAGGTATTACCCATGGTATAGCCTCTTGGCAGAGAATACAAGCAAATTTACTGAATTGGATGTATGAACAACAGAATACTTTAGGATTTGGGGGTTTACCCGGAGAAAATAGTCCTTGGGCAAGTTGGGCTAAAGTAGTCAATAGCGAAATTCCCCAAGTATTTTTTCAGACTTTAGCAGTAGAACAATCAGCGCTAGAATTTGCCCAAAAACAGCAGGGAATTAGTTTAAGTAATTGGGTAGAATTAACAATAGTTTTACAGTTTTTACAAAGGGGTTTAATTACTTGGTTTGATTCCTACGGAGCGCTTCGCTATCAACAAGCCTATGATATTAAAGCCGGACCAAAATTATCTATTTCCACATTTTTAACCTTTGCAGTAATTTGGAGTCAATTAGCAAATGGTTTTGAAAATCAAGCAGTAAAATATAGTAATGCTGCTTCTCAAATCATGCTACAAATTTTGCGAAATTTCGCCCAATGCCCTTATTTTCCTTTATATGGAGGGATTTTTGCCTCATTTTCTGGTAGTTATTTACGTGATGCTTTAGATTATTTAGATGCCCCCTTGCGTTCAACAGCAGGTACTCAAGAAAAAGCCCGGATTTTGACCTTATTGGGTTATTCCCAGCGCGGTTTAGGCAGATATGATCGTTCTCTCAATTTTCATCAACAAGCTTTAGAAATAGCTAGAAATGCGGGTGATAAAACCTGCGAAATTGCTAATCTTAATCACCTCAGTCGCACTTATGTGCAACAACAAAATTATAGCGCAGCCATTAATTATAGTCAACGGGCATTAATTTATAGCAGACAAACAGGAGACAAAACCGGGGAAGCTAACGCTTTAGTCAACTTAGGTTATAGCGAAGTTATGCAAGCCAAAGAAACAGAAATTAGTGAGCCAGAAGTTTATGAAACTGCAATTAACTATTTAGAACAGGGGTTAAAATTAGCAGAAAAATTAGGTGATTTACAAAGTCAAGCTTTATGTTTTAGTAGTTTAGGTATTGCTTATTTAATTACCGCACAATACCCAACAGCAATTAAATATTTAGAAAATGCCTTCAAAACTGCTCAAATTGCTGGTGATTTGTATTTACAAGGCAGAAATTTAGCATATTTAGCCGAAGCTAATTATCATCTTGCTAATTATGAAAAAGCAGTTTACAATGGTAGTTTAGGAATGTATCTTTTAGAGCAAATTGCATCTCAAGAATGGCAAAAACCAGCTAGTTTACTAAATATTATTAAAGGACAAATTGGGGTAGACAAATTCCAATTACTACTACAACAAAATCGCCAAAAAATGATCGCCATTATTGGTATTGACGGCTATGATTATATTCCCCCATTGCTGGTAAAATATCAAGAAGAGATGTAATTGAAACTTGTATCTAAATGATACAGGACTTACGCAAAATATCTCTCAAATCCTCATTTCTCCGTGACCTCTGTGCCTGGAGTGGTTCGTTATTCCATGAATCTTGCGTAAGTCCTATGATAAAAAATCAAAGAGTCACCCTGTATACCTAGAAAAGTGGAAATAATTTACTCATAAACAATTCCTTACTCCAGTTATGCCTGATTAAAAGCTACTTATTTCTATGTCCCTACTTCAAAAAGGAATACCACTCACTGCTCTTGCGCCAATGCAAGACGTGACAAATCTCTGGTTTATGAAAGTTATCGCCCATTATGGTAGTCCTGATTACTTTTTTACTGAGTATTTTCGCGTAAATGAAACCTCACGGCTCAACCCTAAAATTTTGGCAGCAATCACGGAAAATGATACAGGTCGCCCAGTTTTTGCACAAATGATAGGGGAAAGTGTTCCCGATTTAGCAAGAACAGCAAAGGAACTCTGTAAATATAATACTGCGGGAATAGACTTGAATATGGGCTGTCCAGCACCGAGGATCTATCGTAAAAATGTAGGAGGTGGATTACTACGAGAACCAGAAAAAATAGAGCGGATTTTAGCAGAACTGCGGTGTGTTGTGAATGACCGCCCCTTAACCGTTAAAATGCGCCTAGGCTTTGAAAATACGGATAACTTTTATAAAATACTCGATATAATTGCCCGTCAAAACATTGATTTATTAAGTTTACATGGTCGCACAGTCAAAGATATGTACCACGGGGTAGTAAAATATGATTTAATTGCTGAAGCCGTCAAACGGGTTGATTGTCCAGTGCTGGCTAATGGTAACATTAACTCAGCCACAACTGCTATGGAGGTGCTTTCTCAAACTGGTGCAGCGGGTGTCATGGTGGGACGTTGGGCTATCGGGAATCCTTGGCTGTTTGATCAAATTCGTCAGGCTTTAGCAGGATACCCTATTATACCTGTATCTTTAGTAAAAGTACGTAATTATATTGACCGCTTGTGGCAAACCCCCACAGCGTCAACTATGCCAGAACGAGCGCGGGTTGGCTACCTGAAAATGTTTCTTAACTACATTGCTTTAAGTGTTGATACTGATGGTTATTTCCTCCGCATGATGCGACAAGCACAAACGGAGGTAGAATTATTTACTATCTGCGATCGCTTTCTCCTGGCTGAAACGAAAACTTTGGCTTTAGTACCATCATTAAGCGGGTAATTTTAATCACTATTTAGATGAGGAGGGATTTTCTAATTGTGGTATAAATTATGTTTCGCGCCAAGCCGCAAAGTCGCAAAGTCGCAAAGTCGCAAAGTCGCAAAGTTGGAGATCTTGAATTTTCTTGATTAAAGGCAACTATTTAGAGATTATGCTTATTTAATTAAGATTAAATCTACTCTTACTCTATATTCTGTATTCTTGAACAGCCCGGACAGGCAAGATGCCTGTCCCACAATGGTTTAATTATGGTTTAATTTAAGTATGGTCTGATTTACTCCATTGCTTCATTCACAGGGAATCTATCAATTAACTGCATAGCTCTTTGAGCATTACGCCGCAATACATCTGGTAAATTAGGCACATGAGGAATCTGGGATAATAAATCCAGGGTTCGGCGCAAAATTCGCACTACGTCCCCTTCGTCTAAAGTGGTTTTCTCACATAATACCTTCCACTCTACCCCTAGCGCCCACTGTTCCACTAGAGAAATCAAGCTAATAAAGCGAGTTTCCAAGCCTACTGGTAAAGCCACACCATGACGATACTGTACTTTTAACACAGAACGGCGAATAGGTTGTAATGCTAACCAGGCTGTATCCGCTTCCGTGGATAAACTAAAGTCAACTTTAGTATCTGGACGGGGGCTTTCAGTCACTAAAGCCGCTACTACTGCTGCTAGGTTATGGGGACCAATATTGTCTAATTCCCCACTGGCCAAGACTAAACCTAACCATAACTCATTTTCGCCACGAATGGCTGCCGCAATCTCTCCTAATTTTGTCGGTATTAAATTATCTAAACATTCAAATGACTGCAAAATTTCAATTAAACAAAGAAATTCCTCCCAGTATCTTTGGGATTGTAATGATACTTGTTCTTCTAAATGTTCGATTTCTGCTTCTAATTCGACACAACGCGCTCTATTTTTAAATATTTTGGCAATATTTCCTGATTTATAGATGGGGTGATTTTCTAACTGTTCTTGAATAGCGGTTAAGCGTATAAGTTGTTCTCTTACTTCTGTTGGTAGATGATTAAATTCTTCAGGGTTAGGGATGCTTTGAGCAAGAGCAATTGTGCTTTCATCACCACGTATAGAGTGTCCTCTTTTTAAGCTCAATTCTGAGGGTGGGATAATATCATCTGGTACTTCTACTCGTGGCATTTCTGCATACATATCTAATATATCTGCCGAAGTTGCTACATACCAACGATTATTTTGTCCCAAGCACACAAAGTAAGAGATTTCACCAGCACTCACAGCTTTATCAATTAACACTACTGTTATCGGTAAAGGTGACATGGAACTTCTGTCTTGAAGACTCAACATAGTCCCAGATATGGCAAAATCTAGCATCATTGCCAATTGGGCTTTTCTGTCCTCCTGTGCTTGTTCTTGCAAGGTTTTGAAAATTTGCCGTTCTACTTTCAATCTTTGACGCAATTTTTCATACACCATTAATTCATTTTCATCAATAGCTGCCAGTTGTCGTTGAATTTGCCCTAATTCGGCTTTAAATTGCGCTAATTCTTCAAAATCTGGTTGTAGATGCAAATTAGACATATATTGTCCAAAACTGCGTTCTATCAGTTCTCTGGCTTTTTCTATGGTATGAGTTTGCAAGAGATTCAATACCATGCCGTAGCTGGGTGTAAACTGACTTACAAGGGGATCAGCTTTAGCTGTGGCTAAATAAGATGCTTCCTTAGCTCCTTCAAAGGGCGTTTGCAATGTCACTACATAACCTTGTAGATCCATGCCTCGACGACCAGCGCGGCCTGCCATTTGCAAAAATTCTGAAGCATTGAGTAAGCGATGTCCGTTATCAGTGCGTTTAGATAGGGTAGAAATTACTGTAGTTCGTGCAGGCATATTAATTCCCGCTGCCAAGGTTTCCGTAGCGAACACTACTTTAATTAATCCCTGTTGAAAGAGTTCTTCAACTAATCCCTTCCAAGCTGGTAAAATACCCGCATGATGAGCGGCAATTCCTCGGTATAATGGGGCAACTTGTCCAGTCCTGGCTGCGTCAGGGTTTTTACGTAAAAATTCATCAATTTGTTTACGTAGAATTTGAGACTCATCATTATTCACTAACCATAAATCACCGACTTCCTCCACCGCTTTATCACAGCCTCGACGACTGAAAATAAAGTAAATTGCCGGTAGCATATCCCGTTCTTGTAGTTGGCTGAGGGTATAAATAATACTCGGTGGCTCTGGTCTTCCAGCTTTGCCTTTTTCCCAATATCCCTTTTTAGCCCGTTTTACCAAGCGGGGGTTAATTTTGCTATTAGTTTCATTTAATAACGGAAATAAGCCCTTGGGATTACAAAAGTTAAATTCTAGGGGAACAGGGCGAAAATCGGAGTAAATTAGGTCTGTCGGACCATGAACGTGATTTAACCAACTGGTGAGTTGATCACTGTTGGCAACGGTAGCAGAAAGCGCTACAAGTTGGATAGAGCGGGGACAGTAAATAATGGATTCTTCCCATACTGTACCCCGTTGGCGATCGTTCATGTAGTGGCACTCATCTAGGACTACAGCCTCAACATCTGTCAAGGAGATGCCAATTTGACCTATGGGCGTGCCATAGAGCATATTACGGAAAATCTCCGTAGTCATAACCAAAATTGGCGCATCTCGATGAATGGAAGCGTCTCCCGTCAGGAGTCCAACTTGATCAAAGCCAAACTTTTCGCGGAAGTCCCGCAGTTTTTGATTAGATAACGCCTTGAGGGGAGTGGTGTAAAATACCCGTTTCCCGCGAGATAAGGCACGATAGATAGCATATTCCCCAATTAAGGTCTTTCCTGAGCCTGTGGGCGCACAGACCACTACTGAACGGTCAGCATTTAGGGAAGAAATCGCTTCCTTCTGGAATTGATCTAATTCAAAGGGGAAAATTGACCCAAGGTCAATGTCATTAACAGGGGGAGAATAATTCACTCAATCATAATTTACAAGCAGACTATCTACTATCATAACGTGATTAGTGGTTGGCTACGTTGGTAAGAAAAGCTGAGTTGTGGAAGCATTGCTTAAAGGTTGTTTTAAAAGTATATGGCCATGTCACGCTACTAGCGATTATACGGTAATTTTCTCGTAAATAAACCACATTTTTTATCTCACACAAAAGCACACCGGGCGCGGATTTGTAGTTAGCTCAGTCAGGTGTAAGCGCCTGTGCTTTGCTAGAAATGTTTGATTATACAGCAAGTAGCTTTGAGTGAGGTACACTTTGTGCGGGCAAGATGCCCGCACCACAAGAGTTTTATTATTAATATCTGTACTTCATAAGATCGGGAACTGCTGTTTTTTAGTAACTATCATCACATCAGTATTCATCAATTTATCCCAAAAGCGAAAGTAAAGACCATAATTACAATTAAACTTATGATGATGGAGTGTATGGTGGGTTGGTGTAATCCAATTTTTACCCCAAAAACCACTCATCCAAGAACGGGGATAAACTTCATAACCAGTATGATTGACAACAGCAAATATGGTCATTAAGGTTAATAATAAAAGTACCATACTAATGTGAATGGGAATGATAAAAACCAGAATAGGAATAATAATTGCTTGAATAACACTCTCAAAGGGATCAAAAGAAAAAGATGTCCAGGGTGTAGGATTAATAGATTCGTGATGTATTTGATGATAACGACGATATATACGGGGAATGTGTAACCAGCGGTGGGTCCAGTAAAAATAAGTATCGTGAAGAAATAAATAAATAAACAAACTCAAAGGTAAATATAATAAACTATATTCCAGCGGATTAAAATAAACTTTCGTATATCCTGAGACAATCAGAGTCATCATTAAAGCACCAGGTACAGCAAAAATCAGACAAGATAAAAGTGACCATTTGATTTCGCTGTTGATTTTACTTTTACGTCCGTCCAAGTCATGAAGACGACGACCCTCCCAAGACTTTGGACGACGCACCCAAAGTAACCAATAGAGAAATGAGGACACAACTAGGTATCGTGTGGAAAGTACAAAAAACATGAACAAAATTGAGATGGCAAATTGTGTCAAGTTAGGGAGCATAGGGGTAGGATATAAAATGATGGCTAAGAGATAATATAATATACATCCCCCTCAACCCAAGAGTTAAGGGGGTTATGGGGTAAGATGATTACAAAAACCAACCGTAGGAGTGTAAACCTTTACCCAAAAGATTTACACCCAGGTAACAAATCCAAACCACGACAAAACCAGCAGCGGCTAAAATTGCGGGTTTTTTACCTTGCCAACCGCGAGTGATTCTAGAATGCAGATAGGCCGCGAAAACTAACCAGGTAATTAGCGCCCAAGTTTCTTTGGGGTCCCAACTCCAGTAAGAACCCCAGGCTTCGTTAGCCCAAACTCCACCAGCGATAATACCGATAGTTAAGAGGGGAAATCCTAAGCCAATAATGCGGTAACTAATATTATCCAGGGTTTCGGCTAAATTCAGGCGTTGAGGTGAAAGAGTTTCGGTAGTTTTAGTAGAAGTAGTTGTCACTAAATTTAAAACTGCTGTGCCATTTCCGTTGTTATTACTTTCCATGGGTGAAAAGCCATTAGTTTCCGCAGTGTTTGTAGATGTAATTAACTCTAACTCATCTGCTTTGATTAATTTATAACCATTACTGCGATAACCGCCATTACCAACAGAACTACCTTGTAATTGGATATTTTTGCCGCCAGTGACAATTAAAAAAGCGATCGCTAACAATGCCCCTACCATTAAAGCAGAGTAGCTTAACATCATAACACTAACGTGCATCATCAGCCAATTAGATTTCAAAGCTGGGACTAAAGGCTCTGAAACCTGCATATTTGCTGGTAGAGTCAGAGTAGCAAAAGCTGTAATTCCCATGGCTACTGGTGCAGTGACAACACCAACCAAGCGACTACGACTACTATTTTCAGCAATGAGATGTACAGCGGTAATTCCCCAAGTCAGGAAAAATAGAGACTCATAGAGATTACTGAGGGGAAAATAGCCAGCTTCTATCCATCTAGCTCCCAACAAAGTAGCCATACACAAATTAGCAATGGCCATTCCGGCTGTCCCCAAAGCCGCTGTCAGCGATAAACTCGGAAAAGCCGCTCCCACCCAGTACACTAACATAGTACAGAATAAGACAGCAAAAGAGGCGTTATCTAGCCAGTTCTGGAGTACAACCAGATTCATAAACAATTCTCTCCAGTGGATACTTGAAAAATTAATTGCGCTTACCTTGATCCTATCTGGTTTTGGGGATTAGTTATTGGCAAGATTAACCGTTGATTAACCTTGATAATTCATCTGACCGCTCCCAACCCAAATATTTAGATAAAAACCCAGGTGTGTAGGGGTTTAGCAGTGCTAAACCCTGACTAAAGAATCACACGATTAAGCAATTTTAAATACAACTTGGTTCATAACCTGACTAAACTTGTTTACATTTAGATATAATTTAGGAGAGCAAAAGTATTGAGTTTTATTAAATTAATATTGCACAAATTACCTAAAGTTATGAAATAAAGGTTATTTAGTCAATGGTGGATAGGGTTAGCGCAAACCGTCACCCTTGCCTCCCTGACAGCATTCACAACCATTGCGACTACCAACCAACCCACCCACGCTAAAGGTCAGACCTTTTACTGTGGTAAGAGTAAAGGTATACCTGTTACCTTTGTCGGTACTCAAGATGGTAGAATTGATTTTGATCAGATCAATAGCTCTAATGTGACTGTAAAGGGAATAAATTCCGGTGGTATTCTATCTCAAGGTTTCTCTGAACCACCAAAGACGACAAAACAAAAAGCTGATGATCTCTTAGTTCAGGCTGCGGATAAGTATGAAATAGGAGATTTGCGAAATTATATCAACAACAAGGTGAAAATGAAGATTACCAAAATGCTTTGAATAGAATTAGGGAATTACAACAATAGTATTTTTGTCAGAATCAGGATATATGGTTACTGAGCGAAGTCGAAGTACAGGATTTAAGGATTAACAGGATGTTTAATTGTAATTGAATGATGAGATTTTGATAATTTTCTATTATTCTCACAGTTACTTTCTTCTTTGCGTCTTTGCTCTTTTGCCACTTTGCGCGAAACATAAAACACAGGAACACACGAAGAAGATGTTAATTTCATCCTGAAAATCCTCAAATCCTGGACATCCTGATTCAGACAATTAACACACAGGAATACACGAAAAGAATATTATTTTCATCCTGAAAATCCTGATTCTGACCAAAAATATCATGTATAATTAAACAAATCCTAATTCTGAAAAAAGATAAAAATATGCAAATTACTATCGAAATTCCCGAAGATATTGGCAACCAACTACAACAAAACTGGCAAGATTTACCACAAAAACTTTTAGAAGCTTTAGCAGTAGAAGCTTATAGAAATAAAATTATGACTGCTGTCCAAATTCAAGAATTACTAAAATTTCCTTCACTGCAAGAAACTGAACATTTTTTAGAACAATCTCAAATTTCTCTAGATTATCGTCAAGAAAATTTGGTACAAGATCAACAAACAAAAACTTTAGCTGATGCTTTTAACGAACTTCAGCAAATCTGTATTGAAGAAGATTATTCTTTAGAAATTCCTTCTCGTCAAGACCGTCCTAATTTCTTTTTTTAATATCCGCAATGACTTTTTTATGTGATAGGAACATTATTAGCGAATTAGTGCGACCCCAGCCTAATCCTGGTGTTTTAATATGGGTGAAAAATTTATCTTCCCTAAAGATTAGTGTAATTACTCTGGAAGAAATACATTATTAACTTTCAAAATTCATCGGACCTAAGTATTTGGTTAAAAAAGGCGAAAAAACCTCATAAATCAAAGTTAGCGGTTGTCCATGATGCCAAAATA
This sequence comes from Dolichospermum planctonicum, assembly GCF_005402965.1. Classification (GTDB taxonomy): domain Bacteria; phylum Cyanobacteriota; class Cyanobacteriia; order Cyanobacteriales; family Nostocaceae; genus Dolichospermum; species Dolichospermum planctonicum. Next base: position 32,631 of record NZ_BJCF01000033.1, on the reverse strand, counting down.
AATAATGACGACCCCAAAAAGGTCCTTTTTCCTGAAAACCTGTCTCTAATGCTTCTGAGTTACCAAAATAAATACCTTGTACATCTCTATATAATTCAGTCCGTAACCGCGCTAAACTTGCCCAAATTGGTAGAGACTTGTTTTGTAAATATTCATCTACATGACTAGCTTCCCACCAAGAAGCAGCATAGTATAAACGTTGACCGGAAGCAGTTCGCACCCATACCTGTCTTCTAATTCTTGGACCTGGTAGCATTTGCATCATAGCTGGTGCCTGGTCTGTACTCATACCAATGGGTGACATATCAATCACATCTACCTCCGTTGGCTCACCGGTCAGCAGTTGTACGTGTCGAGTCGGAGAACCATCGCCTAAAAGCAGTAATTGCCACGCTGGAGCTAACTGGGTGTGAGGTAAACCTCGTTTAACAACCTCCTCCCCACCGGTCCAAATGGGAGTTAGAGAATACCAAGGGTTAGGGAGGATTAAGTTATGTATGGGATTACAAGTAGTAGTCAATTTTCTTTACAAAAGTTCATTTATCTACATAATATAGCAATTTTCATTTTTCTGTGCGCCGCTGCGCGAGATAAAAAATGTGGTTTAAGCTGTTATGCAGCTAAATTGTAGAATCCTAATATGGCCATAATATGGATAAATATTGTGGTGCGGGCATCCTGCTTGCTATAATTATACAAATAAAGTAAATTGAATTCAGTACAGCCTAGCTAGGGAAAAATCGCTGTAATAGTTGAAAAACCGCCCCTAGGATTATGTTTACAACATTAGGAGCGGGTAACTTATATGTAAAAAATGTATGTAAGAATGCGGATGGCGAGACTCGAACTCGCAAGGGCTATGCCCACACGCACCTCAAGCGTGCGCGTATACCAATTCCGCCACATCCGCAGGATTTCAACACAGATTAGACTATAACATAAAAAATGCTCAAATACAATATTTTCCCAAAATTTGGCAAATATTTTTTGAATGGGTGTAAGACTGACAGAAATATGGTGACAGCAAAGGTGATATTAAAAGGTTTAGTCAGGAGGCCACATCATCCAATAGTCTGCTAAGAATTATGTTTGGGGATCTCTCGTCACGATTTATAGTAATGCAATAGCCTTATGTTAACAGGATGGGAGAAAATGTGAATCTACTCGTACTGATATCCTAACTAGAAAATGAAATTTGACAAAATATTAATTGCCAATCGAGGAGAAATCGCCCTTCGCATTCTCCGGGCTTGTGAAGAAATGGGAATTGCTACAGTTGCGGTTCATTCCACTGTTGACACAAACGCTCTCCACGTCCAACTTGCAGACGAAGCGGTTTGTATTGGTGAACCGGCCAGCAGTAAAAGTTATTTGAATATTCCCAATATTATTGCGGCTGCATTAACGCGTAACACCAGTGCTATTCATCCCGGATATGGTTTTTTATCGGAAAATGCCAAATTTGCAGAAATTTGTGCGGATCATCATATTGCTTTTATTGGTCCTAGTCCCGAAGCGATTCGACTAATGGGGGATAAGTCTACCGCTAAAGAAACTATGCAAAAAGCTGGTGTACCTACAGTTCCCGGTAGTGAAGGGTTAGTGGAGTCAGAAGCGGAAGGACTAGCGATCGCCAAAAAAATTGGTTATCCTGTAATGATTAAAGCCACTGCTGGTGGTGGTGGTAGAGGAATGCGGCTTGTCCGCTCTGAGGATGAATTTGTTAGACTATTCTTAGCTGCTCAAGGAGAAGCAGGAGCAGCCTTTGGTAATTCAGGCGTTTATATAGAAAAATTTATTGAACGTCCTCGTCACATTGAATTTCAGATATTAGCGGATAACTATGGTAACGTGATCCATTTAGGTGAAAGGGATTGTTCAATTCAGCGTCGCAACCAAAAACTCCTAGAAGAAGCCCCCAGTCCGGCTCTTGACCCCGACTTACGGCAAAAAATGGGAAAGGCCGCCGTCAAAGCCGCCCAATTTATCCATTACACTGGTGCTGGAACTATCGAGTTTCTCCTTGATAAATTCGGTAAATTCTATTTCATGGAAATGAACACCCGGATACAAGTTGAGCATCCAGTCACTGAGATGATTACTGGTATAGACTTAGTAGTAGAACAAATTCGCATTGCTCAGGGGGAAAGACTCAAACTGACACAAAAAGACGTAGTTTTAAGGGGACATTCTATAGAATGTCGTATTAACGCTGAAGATCCAGATCGTGATTTTCGCCCAGCCCCTGGTAAAATTAGTGGTTATCTTCCCCCCGGAGGACCTGGTGTACGTATAGATTCTCATGTATACACAGATTATCAAATTCCGCCTTATTATGACTCTTTAATTGGTAAATTAATTGTCTGGGGACCAGATAGAGCCACCGCTATTACCCGCATGAGACGAGCATTGCGAGAATGTGCCATTACTGGAGTTCCTACAACTATTCCCTTTCACCAAAAAATCATGGAAAACTCCCAATTTTTACAAGGTAATATTTACACCAGCTTTGTTCAGGACATGAAAATGCAGTAATTAACTCAAGTTGCTAGTTATCTAGTTGAGACTGGTAATAGGTAATGGGTAATTGGTAATTGGTAATTGGTGATAAAATCCCTGTTTTCATCCTGTTTATCCTTTAACCTTGGACATTCTGATTCTGACACTGTGTCTAACTAGCAACTTACGTTAATTATTGACATACCCGTCCTAGAAAGACGGGGCTTGTATCCGATTTTTTTCAGTCAGTGGTCAGTGGTCAGTTGCAAAAGAATATTTCTCTCCCCTGTCACCTATTACCTGTCACATATCACATATCACCTATCACCTATCACCTATCACCTGTCCCCTATCACCTATCACCTATCACCTGTCCCCTGTCCCCTGTCCCCGTGGCGTAGCACCTGTCCCCTGTCACCTGTCCCCTATCACCTGTCACCTATCACCTATCACCTGTCACCTGTCCCCGTGGCGTAGCACCTATCACCTGTCACCTGTCCCCTGTCACCTGTCCCCTATTACTTATATAACATGATCAGTAACCCTTGCTGACCTAGTAGAATTTCCCTGATAAAACTAAAAATACCCACCCAAATAATCGGGGTAATATCTACACCACCAATAGGTTGGATCAACTTCCGCAACGGGATTAAAAATGGTTCAGTAGGCCAAGCGATTAGACTAAAAGGCAGACGATTGAGATGGACTTGGGGATACCATGTGAGAATAATGCGGAAAATAAACAAAAACGTCATTACTCCCAAAAATGGACTGAGAACCCAAGCAGTCAAGTTAACACCGGTCATGTTGTTTAGCTACTATCTGTGATAAAATCCAAAACTTGGGCGCAAGCTGAAAAACTTTAAGCTTTGTAACGGATTCTTGCTTTAATTTTAACCATAAGGTGACATTTTCTTGTCAGAATCCAAAAACAAAGTTATTGACTTGAGTTTGAAACTGATCATCAATCAAGTAAATACTAAGTTAGATAAATAATCTTGATCTGCTTTTCAAGAAAGTGATCCAAGATTAAAATAAGAATAAACTGTGTAAAAAAGGTCGAAAACTATGACACCCTCTTTAGCAAATTTTCTTTGGAGTCTGGTTTGGGGTACTGCAATTGTCGTTATCCCTGCTACTGTTGGTTTAATTTTCATTAGCCAAAAAGATAAAATCCAACGTTTTTAATCCCTGGGGACTGGAGACTGGAGAAAAATTATCTCCTTTCTCCTCCTGATTCTCCCCATTTCCCCCAGACTCCTGAATTATTCTATAGTATTGTGACTAGTTAAAGTAGTGATGGGCTATTGAGCATTTAACTTAGGATAACAGTAGAAAGTCTAACTCTTGTGAAGTGATTATGCTTGTGTACTCATCCACACAAGTATCTAAAATTAACTAGATTTTAGCTGACTAACTGTAACTCGTTAACATAGATTTAATATTAGGAAAATAGTCATGATTAATTTTGGGCTAAACTCAGCCAGTGTTTTGGCTCAGGTAAATTTTGGAGCGAACTCAGCCAGTATTCTAGGAATTTTCTTGGCTGTAGCTGGAGCAGCACTATACTTCCTGCGTTCTGTTCGTCCTGAACTGTCAAGAGATCAAGATATCTTTTTTGCGGCAGTTGGTTTATTATGTGGTTTTATTCTCGTCTTCCAAGGATGGCGACTTGACCCGATTTTACAATTCGGTCAACTGCTTTTGGTCGGTTCTACGGTATTTTTTGCGGTCGAAAGTATTCGTCTACGTAGTATAGCTACACAACAAGCAAAACGTAATACTCCCATTGTAGATGATGAGCGAGAAGTCAGTAGAAAATACTCTTACTCAGAGCGACGAAATTATCAAGCGGAAATGGATGCTGATTTAGAACCCCTACCTTATGAAGAAGAAGAGGCTCCTCCACGTCCGAGAATTCGCGGTAGTCGAGATGAACGTTCTAGCCGTGATGACTATTATGATGAAGCACCATCACGCAGTTCACAAAGCCCACGGAATAGGGAAAAACCAGATTCAGGCGAAAGAAAGCGTCGTCCTAATTCCGGGCGTTCTGTTAGCCCTTCCAGCCCAGGCTATGAAGATGAAAATTGGGGTTCTGCTCCCAAAACAGTTGATGATTGGGGAAGTTCCAACTCTCAAGATGAGTTAAGAAAACCACCACGTCGCAATAATAGCAGTAATAATCGTCCCCAAAGTCCAGACAGCCGTGAAGATGATGTTACCCCCACTCCTAGACCAAGAAAACGTCGTCCACCTAGAGATTCCGTTCCCCCAAGAAGACAGGATGATGATGAGGCTATCCCAACTGAATATGTACCATACAATCCCATTAAGAAGCCAAATAATGAGCCGGATAATTCCGATTTCAATGACGATATTTAAAATTAAAATTAAAATCTTGGTATTGGCCATATTTGGGGTGGACAACGGAAAAACAGGAATGTGAAAACATTTACACCTAGTTTCTGGCTCCAAAAATCAATTTATTGGAGCCTAATTTTGGGAACTACAAATTTACTAGTATCTTGTAATGCTGCTGATATCCCTATGGGAGTTACCTCCCTCAATAGCCGCTATACTGAGGAACAACCTGCTATCAGTGGAAATGGACGTTTTTTGGCTTTGATCTCCAATCGTTCTCGTTATCAGCAGTTGTTGGTATATGATTTGGAAAATCAAACTTTTATTCCCACACCAGGGTTAAATCGAGGATCAGTAATTGCAGAAAGTCCTAGTCTCAGTTATACGGGTCGCTATATTTGTTATCTGACCAGTGACCAGGGTAGACCTGTAGTTGCACTTTATGATCGTGCTTCCCAACAGTCACAAATTCTCACTCCTACTTTTCGTGGTTGGGTGAGAAATCCTAGTATTAGTCCTGACGGCCGTTATGTTGTCTTTGAATCTTCTACTCGTGGACAATGGGATATTGAGGTTCTTGATAGGGGTCCGACTATTGAGTTAGATATTCCTAATGGTACAACTGTTTCAATTAAAAATTAAAACTAAAACTAAAATTAAAACTAAAATTAAAACTAAAATTAAAATTAAAATTAAAATTAAAACTAAAATTTTTTAAAATTTTTTCTGTTGCTTTATGCTTCAATGAATTACAAAATATCAATTATTTTATTTTTCTGCTCAAGTCTATTAACTGGGTGTTTTGGCTATCCACGGTTACTCAGTTACCCCTTTGATTCTGGGGGAAGAAGTCTTAATAGTTTTGCATCGGAATTAAACCCGCAGATATCTGTCCGATATATTATATTTACCAGCGATCGCAGAGGAAGTCAAGATGTGTATATGTTTGATACGTTAACTCGTAATTTAGTAGACTTACCTGGATTAAATTCCTTTGATACAATTGCTTCCCATCCTGCGGCTTCTGAAAATGGTAAATTTATTGTCTTTGCTGCGAGTCGTCAAGGAAGAACACAAATTGTATTTTATGATCAAGATGTGCGTCAATTACGGAATTTAGCAGGTGATCTACAAGGAGAAGTCCGCAATCCCACAATTAGCGCTGATGGTAGTAGAATTGCCTTTGAGTATAGTAATAATGGACAGTGGGATATTTTAGTTTATGACCGATTTGGGCGAAAATTGAATATTCGTCAAGATCCAAGTTAGGGAAAAGTCAAGAAAGAAGAAAATAAATTCTTCCCCATGACTAAATTACTAATCATTGAATATAATTAACCCTGATTTTGTCCAGAATTTTGTACAGACTCAATCAGAGAACGCACTTGTTGAGTTCCTTGGGAAGGTTCAAAAGAAAGGGGAAATTTACCCCTGACAAGCATTCGTAACCCCAAAGGTGCAATACTAAGTAATCCCTGAAGATCCCGAAAATAATTACCAACTACTTGGAGTCCAAATTGACGTTCATCAATCCAACCACCCTGTTTTACTAAGTCTACTAAAACTTGACGGTGACGAATTGAACGACTATCATTTTTCTGTTTACGCTCCAGAATTTCCTGTTTAATTTTGGTGATTTGCTCCAAGGGAGCAACTTCCATGGGACAAACCGAATCACAGTAAAGACAACGAGTACAACCCCACACTCCTTGAATTCCCGCGCTATAGTTTTCTAATCGTTGTTCTGTATTGCTATCACGGGAATCTGCCACCATGCGGTATGCTTTAGCCAGAGCATGAGGACCGACAAAATCAGAATTGACTTCAACAGCATTACATTCAGAATAACAAGCTCCACACATAATACAATTGCCCGTTTGATCCAGGAGCGATCTTTCTTGTGGTGTTTGTAAAAACTCCCTTTCAGGAACTTGTCTACCGGCCGTACTTACATAAGGAGCAACGGTCTCTAAATTATGCCAAAAATTGCTCATATCCACAACTAAATCTTTAATTACAGGCATATTCCCCAAAGGTGCTACTGTAATTTCTGGAGTAGTTTGAGACTGATTGTGAGATGATGAGATTTTTTCCAGTCTGGCCAGTTCACCCCTTACATTTTCCTTACAAGCCAAAGCAGAACGGCCATTAATCCTCACAGCACAACTACCACAAATTGTATTGCGACAATTTTTGCGAAATGCTAGAGTCCCATCTTGTTCCCACTTAATTTGATTCAGACAATCCAGGATAGTATTACCTGGTTCTACCTGCAAAAGGTAGGATTTGAAAACAGGGTGAGAATTTTCTTGTTGTCGAGCAATCTTAAAAATAACTTCCATAATGATCAGTCCAAATCTTGGGTTCAAATTTTCTCTCTTCTCTGATATATCTCAAAAACCATCAGCACAGGTAAGGACGAAGTATGCAGCATGAAGTATAAAAATCGTTTTCTTTGATGCTGAAGTTAACCATAGGCTTTACTGCTTCACCATTGATCCTTTACACTTAATAGGAATTTCGTCAAGCCCTAGTTATCAAAATTCTACATCTTTAAATATATAGAAGTGTTACAACCAGTGAAAATATTTGCTAGTGGCTATCAAATCCCCCATAGATGTGGTAAATTTATTATTCCCCTAGACAGACGTAGATAATCTTATGAGAGCTGGGAATTTAACGGTGATCAACAGCGAGGATTTTCTCCCCCGCTTTTTGTCTTTGACCACTGATAGCTGCTGTGGCCAATCCTTAGAAATTCCCTGGCATTAACTCACTCTCTCAATCCCAGCCAATCTGAATCAGATTAACTTTTATAAAAGTCCTGAGATTATCCTCTTGACAGCATCAACCACAGCGAAAATCTCTACTGCTTTTTACCCGCTCAACTTCAGGGATTTAGATCAAAATTTAGTGGCAATATAAATTTAAAATTCCCAAAATATTTTGCTATTATTATTTCATGCTACTATTTAATAGGAAATTACGAACTCACAAAATCAGGAACAATAACCGCATAAGCACGGCTAAAACTTCTGTGGTTTTCTCGCAATCTAGAGACTAGAAAAATCATGTCTCTACTGGTAGAATCAAAGGGTGTATGTTCGTTAGACCACATACAAATACTATGCTGTCTTCAGCTAAAAACGAGAATTAGGTGTAAGCCCATAACTCCAAAGCGGTAAAAGTCAGCATTAAATGTGAAAAACCTGTAATTTATTGGCTCTACAACTTTTTTGGAGTAGAACTAACCTGATTTGTAAAGGTGGCTGGAAGTTACACCGCACTCAGCAGCCCAAAGAGAAAATAATTTAATTTCTGATGGCCAATCATGGTTAAAATCGCGGTAAAATTACTGGAATTAATGTCTGTGGCAGCCATGAATTAAACTGCTATTATAGTTATCTATAATAGACTATTTTAGTGCTTCCATATCAGCAGAAATTCATCCATCACCCTTCTATCTATCTGCTTCTGAAATCTGGTCTTTAGCTAAAAAGCTCAATACTAAATTCAGAGAAAATTTTTCCATGGCTAAGGCCAGACTACCCTATCAGTTTGAAGAGATTAAGGACAATTAGAGCATAATGACTGAAACTGCAACTGCCCCATTAACTGGAAAAACACTACTAGCGAAAGTTAAAGAACTTTCAACTTTACCGCGTCGGGAAAGAGCAAAACAGTGTGGTTACTACACCGTTACTAAAAATAGCCAAGTTCGCGTTAATCTCACAGATTTTTATGATGCTTTACTGTCAGCTAGAGGCATTCCCCTTAGCCCAGAAGCACCTAAAGATGGCCGTGGACGTGAACCGACATACCGGGTGAGTGTACACCAAAATGGTCAAATCGTGATTGGCGCAACCTACACTAAAGCTATGGGTTTAAAGCCCGGTGATGAATTTGAAATTAGACTAGGTTACAAACACATTCACTTGATTCAGTTAAGCGAAAGTGAGAAACAATTAGTCCAGTCTGATGATGATGCTGATGCTGATGAATCAGACGCAGAAGAATAATTCTTTCACTGATTAAATATCAATTTCAGGTCAATACTAACGAATTTATCCCTAAAGCTACAGCTACTACTTAGCTGTAGTTAAATAATTTCAGTGGCATAAGACATAAAAAACAATTTGGACTCTTCCATGATTGACAAATTCTGGTAGAGTCTTGATTATTAATCAAGAAATATATTTTTGCGGGAAGTTAGCCGTGTTTTTTATGTCTATTCTACTGTCATTTTTAGAATCATCGGCCAATATTTTGCTGGAGTTGCTTAAACATACACCAGTATTTTTGGTCATAGCTTTTTTTATGATCTGGGTAGGTTGTTGGTTGCCATTAGTAGCAATTTTAGCCATTACCTGGAATTGGCAAATACACAAATCTTTGCAACCAGAGCAAAAAGTTCCTTTATTGGTGTCTCTTTACTTATTAGTCCCCCTAATTCTGTGGGGATTTCAATGGTTGAACTTGGGTTCTTTTTCTGATTATGGATTAGTAGGGAAAATAGAAATTTTCCGTTCTTTATTACTTGGTTTTAGCTTGGGTGTTTTCATTTTAGCTATAGTATTCTTTGGTCAAATCTGTCTGGGTTGGTGCTATTTAGAAAAACCTAATATCAAGTTAATACAATCTAGTTTCCTGACAATTTTCTTAGTGGCTTGGTTTGTAGGAGGAATAGAAGAACTTGTATTTCGGGGATTTTTATTGAGCAAATTAGAGCAGAATTATTCAATTTGGTTAGCGGCAATTATTTCTAGCTTAGTTTTTGCCATTTTACATTTGGTATGGGAACAAAAAGAAACTATTCCTCAACTTCCTGGACTATGGTTAATGGGCATGGTATTAGTATTGGCTAGATTAGCTGATGGCCAGAATTTAGGAATAGCATGGGGACTTCATGCTGGTTGGGTATGGGCTATTGCTACCATAGATACAGCAAAATTAATTACTTATACGGATAAAGTTTCTGAATGGGTGACAGGTAAAAATAAAAAACCCTTAGCGGGATTAACAGGAATTATGTCCATTTTGGCAACAGGGGCAGCACTGTTATTGATATCTGTGATAGCTAACTAACAATCTCTTTGGTGCGCCTACTCCCAAAGCAGGTAAAATTCTCATGTTCTACTAGCAACTGACGTTGTATGGTAAGTTAGTGAAACGATCGAGTTAATTTATATAGTTTCCTTTTGCCGTCAAAGCAAGTTATATTGCCTAACAGCACATTTGAATCAAAATGTAAATCAACAGTTATGATGACAGTTCTCATTGTTGAAGACAGTGTCTCCCAAAGAATGATAATCACAAACCTCCTCAAAGCTAGTGGTTTAACAGTCACCCAAGCCGCAGACGGAGTAGAGGCTTTACAGGTGATTCAAAACACACCTCCCGATTTAGTTGTTTTGGATATTTTTATGCCCCGCATGAATGGCTATGAACTCTGCCGATGCTTAAAATCCGATCCTAAAACCGAAAATATTCCTGTGCTGATGTGTTCTTTTAAAAGTACAGAATTTGACCGCTATTGGGGGATGAAGCAAGGGGCAGATGCCTACATAGGTAAACCCTTTAAAGAAACTGAATTGGTGGGAACAGTCAAACAACTCTTGCGAGGATAAGGATAAAAGCAATATGGTTAGCAACTCGGAGTTTTTAACTGACCCTGGGCAAGATCAATTCTCTCCCCAATTACAACTAGAAAATCCTCCAGGACATGGTGACGAGATAGGATTATTATGTGAGCTACATTTGCGGTTTTATCTACCTTCAGGTCAGGAGTTTGCATTTCCAGCCACGGGAATCCGGGAAGTAATTGAACTTAGTCCAGATCGGATTACACAAATTCCTAATACATCCCCCTTACTCTTAGGTACGCTAAATTTACGGGGGCGTTTGATTTGGGTCGCTGATTTGGGGCAATTTCTGGGTGAAACAATCCCATTAAACACAGATTGCTCAGAAATACCCATAATTGTCATTGAAGATCAAGACACGTTACTAGGCTTAGGAGTCGCAGAACTTTCTGGAATAGACTGGCTGGATATAAGGCATCTGAAGCCACTCAATCATGTACCAGATCATCAGGCTGAGTTTTTGCGTGGTGCTTATGTATTTGATACAGAAAAAGAAAAGAAGTATTTGCAACTATTAGATCAAGTAACAATTTTACGAAGTGCGCGGTGGTCAGAATAAACTTGGGAGAGAGGCAATGGCAAAACCTACAGATGATCAAGATCCAACTTATAATCAGGACAAAACAGTATATCAACAACAGGTTTCTCAAGACGATGTTACAGAGGCTTTATCTTATGAACCGTTGATAAGTGAAGAGGAATCTGGCGATATTTGTGAACTTAATTCCTTTGCAGAATATGAACCACCCCTAGATTCGCTGGAAAATCCGTTTCTTGCTGGTGATGAAATAATTGATACAATTATTGGCGAATTAGACAGCAATTTTGTGGAGCGACCGGCGGCTAAGAGTGATGATCCCTTTGTCTTAATTCCAGAAGATATCACAAGTAATCCGATATCAGATCATAGTAATTTAGCTAATGAAAGTTCAATAATGAGTGATGGTGATGACAGCTATTCACCTTTTTTGGAAGACTTTAACCCCAGCCAAAAAGATAACTCCAAAGGGGTTTCCTTTACCAACAATTATATAGTACCAAAACAGGAGTTTAATCTTAACTACATGACTACGCCACGCAGGCTATCATCAGAAAAAAATAACGATAATAAATTTGATTTAGAAGCGTTTGTAGCCGCTTTCGATGGGGAAAATCAAGCAAACATGACTGGCAAAATATTGATTTCTGGCGGAGATATTCATAATGATAGAGAGGTTTTAAACGACCTTGATGAATTTGACAATCTCGGTGATATACCAGTATTTGAATTTATTGAAGATGATAGTCATGAACTCATGGGAATGCTGTCAGAATCCCTAGATAGTTCTGAAAATGTTTTAAATATTGATGAGTCATTTGCTCATGAAAGAATCTATAATGATCAAGAATTATTGACGATTAGTGCAGCTCAAGAAGTGATTCCCGTTTATATCACCCCATCAGAAGTTGCCAAAATAGAAACCAATGTAGGTCTTGAAAAAAGTTTATTTGGATGCTTTGAAAATGCTTCTTTAGAGAAAAAACAATGGTGGATAGCTGGAACTGTAGGCGTTGTATCAGTTATGGCTGTAGTGATTGTTAGTGCCTTGGCGAACTTCACAACACCTGTGAAACAACGGGAATCAATTAGAAATACAAACTGGTTAATGCCTTTATTAATTCCTCTAACCGCAGGAGCTACAGGTGCAGTTACCGCCTGGTTTATGACTAATTTCATGGTCAAAAAAATTAGCCGCAGCACGAAGGATTTACAAAGTCAGTTTAATGCTATAGGTGAAGGTAATCTCAATGTGGCAGCCACAGTCTATTCAAAAGATGAATTAGGGCAGTTAGCCACTGATTTTAATAATATGGTGCAGTCTATGGTCGCAAAAACACAAGACAATGCTCGTCTTGCTATTGAACAAAAAGAAACTAAAGAAAATCTGCAAAGTCAAGTAATTCGCCTTCTAGATGAGGTAGAAGGGGCAGCCAAGGGAGATTTGACAGTGCGAGCCGAAGTGACAGCCGAAGGACTGGGAGCGGTAGCTGATGCCTTTAATCTGATCATTCAAAATCTTCAAAATATTGTGCAACAGGTAAAAGTGTCAGCACACGATGTCACAAAAGCTGCCAGCACCTCAGAAACCTTTGTGAGAAACTTATCTATGGAGGCCTTAAGACAAGCAGAAGAATTAGCTGTGGCGTTGAATTCCGTACAGGCAATGAACAATTCCATCCAACGGGTAGCAGAAGCAGCAAGAGAGGCCGAAATTGTAGCCTGTGAAGCAAGTAAAATCGCCCAAAGAGGAGGAGAAGTAGTAGAAAATACTGTGGTAGGGATTTTGGAACTGCGGCAAACAGTGGCGGAAACTAGCCGAAAAGTGAAAAGACTCGGAGAATCATCCCAAGAAATCAACTCTATCGTGGCTCTAGTTAGTCAGATTGCTTCCCGCACCAACTTACTCGCGCTCAATGCCAGTATTGAAGCAGCAAGAGCGGGAGAAGCAGGACGAGGGTTTGCAATTGTAGCTGATGAAGTTCGTCAGTTAGCAGATAAATCAGCCAAGTCCTTGCGGGAAATTGAACAGATTGTCATGCAAATTCAAGGTGAAACTAGCTCGGTGATGATGGCTATGGAAGAGGGAACACAACAGGTAATTCACCAAACTAGATTAGCCGAAGAGTCCAAGCGATCGCTAGATAATATCATTCAAGTGGCAAATCACATTGATATGTTGGTACGCTCAATTACTAATGATACTGGAGAACAAAGGGAAACTTCTCGCGGTGTAGCACAAGTAATGCAATCTGTAGAGCGAACAGCCCAGGAAACTTCTCAAGAAGCACAGCGGTCTGCTCAAGCTTTGCAATATTTAGTGGGAGTATCCCGCAACTTGATTATCTCTGTGGAACGCTTCCGAGTGGAATCTAACCCAGAATCAGGTGAGACTTGACGATGGTATCAGTACCGCAAGTCAAAGAGAATGATTTGTTTATTTAAGACAATGACTATGCAGCAAGAAGAACAAGAAATTTTAGGTTACTTTCTCGAAGATGCCAGAGAACAGCTAAATACCATTGAACAAAGATTACTGAATCTGGAAATTACCCTAAGAAATTCGGAAATGATGAATGAAGTCTTCCGCGCAGCCCATTCCATCAAAGGTGCTGCATCTATGTTAGGTCTCAGCAGTATTCAGCACACATCCCACTGTCTGGAGGATTGGTTCAGGATTCTTCAAGAACATCCTGTTAAAATAGACCTGAATTTAGAGTCTTTACTACTGGATATCTGTGACAGATTAAAAACCCTGATAGATAATCTTAGTCATCCGGTTGGTTTATCAGAGCAAGAATCAGAAGTTTTGATGTCAAAATGGCTGAATAAACATAGAAAAAAACTGGAGTCATTACAATTTATTGATCATGATCATCGTCAGGTGGGAATTTATGAGTTAAATAGCTTTGCTGATTTATTTGAAACTGATATATACGCTTTAGATGATAATTGGCAAGAAGAAGAAATATTAAAAGATATCACTAACTATCAACTACTAATTACTGATAATGAAATTGAGGATAATCATCAGGATTTAAGTGATTTACTCCTCTTAGAAGATGAAGAAATGAGTAGAAAAAATGAAGATAATGCACCGCAGATTAGCTCAAAGCCACTAGTAATTGGTGAATCTGCTGTAGTCGAGTCGGAAAATCCTTTTTCTTTATTGAGACCAGAAGATGAGTTTAGTGAGTCGGAAAATTTGTTAACACAGTCCGATTTATCCCCAAGGAGTAGGTATCAAAAATTATCGGGTAGCAATGCAACATCACGGAAAACTGCTACTAGCAAAATCCCAGGTGATAGAACTCGTGAGACAATGGGAGAATTGGAAACCATAAAAGTTCCCGTTAAACAACTGGATGATATAAGCAACTTGGTCGGGGAGTTGGTGGTAAATCGCAACACCCTAGAGCAGGATCATGAACGTCTAAGACAGTCAGTGGATACCCTGCTGGCTGAGGTACAGCATCTTTCAGAGGCGGGAATAAGAATGCAGGAATACTACGAGGGATCGCTTCTGAAAACATCTCTCCTATCCAGTCGTCGCGCTAGAGAACATAATATCGCCTCTAATTCTCGTTATCGCTCCCGTGACAATGGTGATCATGTCGGGTTTAGCGAAATCGAAATGGACCAGTTTACGCCTTTCCATGTTCTAGCCCAAGAAATGATTGAGTTTATCGTCGGAGTTCGGGAGTCAGCCAGTGATATTGAATTTGTTACTGAAAAAATAGAACAGGTAACCCGACAGTTGGGACAAGCAACCAGTAGACTACAAGAAAGACTAACAAAAGCACGGATGGTTCCATTTAGTCAAGTGATTGATCGCTTGCGACCAGGAGTGCGGGATAATGCTATTAAGTATGGCAAACAAGTGGAGTTGGTAACGGAAGGAGTCCATACTTTGATTGATAAGATGATTTTAGATCATCTTACATATCCTTTGACTCATATCCTCAATAATGCGATCGCCCATGGAATTGAAACCCCTCAAGTGCGCCAAGCTGTTGGTAAATCAGCTACAGGAATCATTAGCATTCGCGCCCTACAGGAGGTAAACCAAACCGTTATTTCTGTAAGTGATGATGGTGTTGGTATTGATCATCAAGAAGTTAAAAATCAGGCCATCAAAAAAGGTTTTATTACGTTTGAACAGGCAAAAACGATGTCTCGTTTTGATATCTATAAGCTTTTATTCCTCCCCTGCTTTAGTACCGCCGATGGGGTAGATGATATCAAAGGTAGGGGTGTGGGTCTGAATGTCGTTGAAAATGATATTAGCCAGATTCGTGGTAGAGTTACCACTGACTCCACACCAGGTAGAGGAACTACCTTTACCATTTTTCTCCCACAGACTCTGAGTATTTGTAGAGCTTTATTATGCGCCTGTGATAGATTTAAAATTGCTTTCCCAATAGATGGTGTGGAGGATACTCTAAATATCCCCGCCAATTCCCAAAAAATCCAACAAGATATTAATGAAGAATCATTTATTGTCTGGCGAGGTATCAAACTTCCTGTCAAACCCCTCAAAGACATCTTAGTTTTTAATCGTCAGTTTGGTTCTGGTGAAGCATTAATCATGAACAGAAATAATGACATGATTTCCGTACTCGTTGTCCGCTCAGGTAATACGATGCTTGGTTTACAGATTGACCAGGTTTTGGGTGAACAGGAAATTGTCATTAAGCAATTTGAAGGACCAATATCTAAACCTATTGGTCTAGCAGGTGCCACAGTTCTTGGTGATGGGATGATTATGCCCATTGCTGACGTGGGAGAAATCATTGATCTCTCCCAAGGTAAGACATCTAAATTTTGGCAAAGCCCAGCTTCTCCTACTGTTGACCAAAAAAATGGGACACAAGCCCCGTCCTTCTAAGTTTGGAAGATTTGAATGTGTCGGGCATGGTTAAAAATCGCCGACTTGCTAGGGCGATTAGCCTTCAGGGATAGAGAGAATTTCGGATGTGATGGTACTATTAATCACTTAAATGTTGCCATGCTCACCTCTCGCGGTGCTGATAAACATAGAAAAATGGCGATACAACTCGGCGCTAGTGGCTACTTTACTAACTAATTGGTAAGACTCTATAGCTGCCAAAAATTTTCAAGATTTCTGTATAATTTTGTAATTCCCCTAAAGCAGATTTCATCATCACTGCATTTACATCCGCTTCTATGTCCAAATAAAATAAATATTCCCCCAGAGAACGTTTTGTAGGCCGCGATTCAATGCGACTCAGATTAATGCCTAAACTGGCAAATACTTCTAGTGCTTTCACTAATGCACCTGGTACATTAGCTGGTACGCTAAAAGCTAAGGATGTATGTGTACAATCAATAGTATTATTTTCCTCTGTGCTAACTACCCAAAACCGAGTACAATTTTCTGGATAATCATTAATCCCCTGGGCAAGAATAGGTAAATTATACAGTTGTGCCGCACGACTAGAGGAAATTGCCGCTGTTGTTAGTTCTGCTTCTAATCTCTGTAGCGCTTCCGTCGTCGAATTACTAGCAATCAAGTTGACATTTGGCAAAAACTGTGATAACCACCCTTGACATTGAGCTAAAGCTTGAGGATGAGAATAAACAGTTTTAATATTATCTAAGCTAGTGGATCTGGAAACTAATGTATGTTGGATGGGTAAAACTAAAGCTAATTGAATTTTTAAATTATCTAATTGCCATAAGCTATCTAGTGTCATGTTGACACTTCCTTCAATGGAGTTTTCCACCGGGACAACAGCTATTTCTGCAATTCTTTTGATTACCGCTTGTAATGATTGAGCTATAGTAGGATAGGGACATAGTTCAAAACTTTGTTGAGCGGTAATACCCTCATAAGTTTGCAACCAATTGAGATAAAAAAAGGCAGCTTGTTCAGCATAAGTACCCGGTGGACCTAAATGTGCAATTTTTAGATTCATACTTTTAAATTTGACGATTTTGACTGATAATTAATTAAACAGATGGTTGAATTTGCTTATGGTTACCAAGTTTACTGCCTCTGAGTCCGTTGAAATTTCCGTCCCTAAGCATTCTATTCCTATTGGTCACTACCTCCGTCAGCCTCAACGGTTGGTGAATACCTTGGCTGATAATACCAGAATTCAGCAGTTGTCGGAGGAAGTGTTTCGGTTGAAAATGCGTCCTCTGTCTTTTATGTCACTGAGTATTCAGCCAACGGTAGATATGAGAGTTTGGGCAGATGCAAGCGGAACGATTTATTTGCGATCGCTCGGTTGTGAAATTATGGGTTTCGAGTATATTAACGAAAGGTTTGATCTGAATTTAAAAGGTTATTTATCGCCAGTTGAACTCAGTAGTGGTACTTACCTGCAAGGGAAAGCAGATTTAGAAGTTTTAATCGCCATACCCCAACCATTTTCCCTGACACCCAAATCAATTTTAGAAGCTACAGGTAATGGATTGCTCAAAAGTGTGTTGTTAACTATTAAGCAAAGATTATTACATCATCTTCTATCAGATTATCGCCATTGGTGCAACCAAGCCACAAAAGACTTAGGGACTGATCACCACACTACTGATAGCGGCAGCGTGGTGCAAGCCTTATGAACAATTTTGAACCTCACAAGTAGTTTAGTGCTGAATTTGGCAAGGGCGAAAAGATTGACGATGTAAAGGTGAAGGTCCATATTGTTGGAGTGCTAGTAAATGACGCTGGCTTCCGTAACCTTTATTCCTTTCTAGATCATACCAAGGGTATTTCAATGCCAAACGCTGTAGCAAATCATCACGCCAAACCTTGGCCATGATACTAGCTGCGGCAATATTCAGCGAACGCTCATCACCTTTGACGATACTTACTTGTGGTATTGGTAAATTCTTTACCAACTGATTACCATCAATTAAACACAGTGCAGGTTTTACCCGCAACTTGACTATAGCACGCCGCATTGCTAATAAAGTTGCCTGTAAAATATTCAACTCATCTATTTCCGCCGTTGTCGCATAACCGATTCTCCAGTCTAAAGCCAGAGTCGTAATTTTTTCAGCCAGCTTAGTTCTGCGGGAACTAGACAACTTTTTGCTGTCATTAATATTCTCTACCATTAGAATTGATAAAGCTTCTACTGGTAATATAACCGCTGCTGCAACCACCGGACCGAATAAAGCACCTCGTCCTACCTCATCAACACCTAAAACCGCACCCTGAATATCCGAGTAGCTAGAAAACTCTAACCAACTCGAATTATTCCCGGCTGCTGGTTTGATTTCTTGCATAAAAAAGTCAAAACGTAATTTTTGTGATTTTTGTGATTTTTGTGATTTTTGTGATTTTTGTGATTTTTGTCTGTTAAGAGTTCCCTCAAATCATAGTCCAATTACAAAGGCCGATTTCAAGCAGAACACAATCTAAAATCCTTTTAGGGTATTGACTTCAATCTTGGCTAAAACCATCTGCATCTATGGCTGATGAACGACGACGACGGCGACGATTAGGCACGGAAGTGAAAGTGTTAGAAGAGTCAGTTTCAGATTCAGTTTCCCCGGGAATTATTGTCAATTCTGGGACGATAGTTAATGAAGATTCAATTTCCGGCTCAAGGGTTTGTTGGGTTGGTACTTTCTTATGTGCAGGAATGACTGTATGCCTGAAGCTATCAGAATTTTCCGTTTCACTAATAATTGGTTGAGTTGGTTGAGTTGGTTGAGTTGGTTGAGTTGGTTGAGTTGGTTGAGTTGGTTGAGTTGGTTGAGTTATTTCAGTTAGTTCAGTTAGTTCAGTTAGTTCAGTTGGTAATTCTCCTGGTTGAACAACATTAATAATCACCGATCTAGAACTTTTCCCCTCACGATCTAACTTGAGTAAAGGAGAAATTCCCATTTCAGCATAAGTATCTTGTTCTTTTGCTGACATTTCCACAGTGATAATCTCCGGTGGTTCTACTTTAATCGGTTCTAGTTTGACTTTTACCCGTTCTGGCCTTTCTGTCCAACCAGATTTATTAATAGTAGGTGAAGAGATTTCTGGTATTGGTAGTTCAACCTCTTCCAAGTCTAAATCTGAATCATTAACAAAAGCTAGGGGAGTTAGCCCAGATCGGGGTTCATCTTTACCATTAGCTGGATTGACACCCGTTCTGGGGCGACGGGTACGGGTACGGCGCTTGCTATCATTTAATTCCTGGTAACTAGGATGATTGATCAGATGCAGGGGACTAAATTCTGGTTCACCTTCAAATCCTTCCCCAAAGCCATCGTAAGTATCTCGTGGTATAGCGGCAGTCATGCTACCGATATCAGGTATGCGAGTAGCTAAACGTGGTTCTTTTGGCGGCATACTTCCAAACCGTTCTGGTATATCTGTGGACGGAATGGGCAGGCGGTTTTCCGTTTCTCCCGGTAATCTCACAGTATGTCCTAAACCACCGCAAGCGGGACAGGGTTCGCCAAATAATTCATAAATGTTTTGGCCTTGACGCTTGCGAGTTAGTTCAACTAAACCTAATTCGGTCAATTGGGCAATTTGTGGACGGGCTTTATCAGCTTTGAGAGCTTTGTTAAAGTGTTCTAACACTTGCATTTGATCGCGTCGGGATTCCATATCAATGAAATCAACCACAATCACACCCGCAATATTCCGCAAACGTAACTGACGGGCAATTTCCGCAGCAGCTTCACAGTTTGTCCATAACACTGTTTCTCTAGCGGTTGCAGAACGGGTGAAAGAACCAGAGTTAACATCTACTACGGTTAAAGCTTCCGTAGGTTGGATGATAATATAACCACCTGATGGCAAATCTACCCTTGGTCTGAGGGCTTCACGGACAGCGGCATTAATGCGGAAATATTCTAAAATCGGAGAGCGATCGCGGTGATGATCAATCAGCAATCCCTGGGGCGTTTGTCCACCACTCCAGTTTTGTAAATATTGTTTCACCCGTTTTAATCCCGTGCTGGAATCAACAACAATGCGATTCACATCACTACCATACATATCCCTGAGTACGCGCTGAATAAAGTCATCATCACGATTCAGTAGAGCCGGCGCGCGGGAGGTTACTGCTTCTTGTTGAACAATTTCCCACTGCTTTTGCAGCACTTCTAAATCTTCAATAATTGCTTCTTCTGGCTTCCCTTCTGCTTCTGTGCGTACTAGCAAACCCATCCCTGCTGGTTTCACCAAAATTGCCAAAGCTCTGAGACGGTTACGCTCACTTTCACTCTTAATGCGTCTCGATAAATTTACACCCCGTCCATAGGGCATTAACACCACATAACGGCCAGGTAAGGTAATGTTCCCTGTCAACCTGGGACCTTTTGAGCCTGTTGGCTCTTTCATCACTTGCACTAAGGTTTTTTGCTGTGGTGTCAACAGTTCTGTAATTGCTGCTGCACTTCGTTTCAGCCTCAATGGACCTAAATCAGTGACGTGAATAAAACCGTTGCGCTCCGGGTCGCCGATATTGACAAAAGCCGCATCTATCCCAGGTAATACGTTTTCTACTACACCTAAATAGATATCACCAATTTGGTGATGACCAGTAGCTACAACGAGTTCTTGTATTTGATCTTCAGAAAATACAGCAGCGATTTGATGCTGCTCCGCGATGATAATTTGTTTTGGCATTCAATTTCCTCAAAAACTGGCAGCACTGGTGGGAATCACCAGAAAGTTCTCTGTTATCCCCCTTCTACAGTCACTGCTACAAGGTGCTACTAGTAATAAAAACTTCCAATTTGCAGCTCTGCTTTAGTTTGGAGAGCTAATCATACTGTGATGGGGTTTACACACCAGATCACTCCTGAACAGAATATAGTTTAAGAACTTGAATCAACCTTCCTTGGCCGATTTACCATACTATACGCTGCTATTTAAACTTTGGATATCCGTAGATATCTGTCCCAATGTTAACGTTTCATCAGCTAAAGTTGACTGTACCTAAATGGCAAGCACTTGATCACTTTTTAGAAACTTCCGTTAGACACGGTCTATTACACATTGGTTTGACTGTCTGCTGAGGGAAACAAACCTGCCTTTAGCAATGGATTTGCTATCCGTGTTTACACCAGAAAATCTAGCTAAGTGCAAACAACCCACTGAGTCATCTTGACAAGAATTTTGGCAGCTTTTTAATCTCTGTCATTACTTATGTAGTATATTTTAATACTAGCCGCTCTCGCTTCTGTAGTAATTGCACAAAAGCCCGCAATAAAAGCAAGTCTCATTTAAGGGATAGAATCTATCAATGAATCGAGAAGCTAACAAAAGCTATTGTTAGTCATCAATTCACAAGGTAGCTAAAGAGAGAGTGGTTTGTAATCAGCAGCAGAGTTGATCCGGGATACAATTTTAGAAGTTGCACTCTTATATCTTTGCCTTCGCACCCGTGAGTATCACAGGTAGTGAATCAATTGACATACCTTCTCTTCCTTTCATGAGAGAGGATTCCTTAACGCTTCATTGGGTTGTGCTATCGAAATAGTCTTACCATCCCTCGACGTTCGTTTAAAGTCTCCCAATGCCATAAGGCGACTAAACAAAATTCTACCACAATAATCGCCAATCCGTCCTAGAAGGACGGGGCTTGTATCATAAGTTTTTGGTCACTCAATGCAGCACCAGAAAATTTCTCTTAATCGCCATTCTAACGCAACTTTGCTAAAAATCAATTGCCAAAATAGATATCTGGTGAAAATTAAATGGGATAGGATAATTTCCTTTGTCTAGTGGTAAATTAGACGATAAATTTTCAACTATCCCTAAGAAAGATGTCATTTTTCCCAAAAATAGGTGACAGAGCACAGTAAATAGTTTATTTTGGAAACAAACTCAATACCCGTTCATACCCCTTGTCGTTTATTCCCTATCACCTAACGTTATGATTATTACATTAATAGTAGCTTGGATAGTTTTTATGATTCTGTGGAAATTAATCAAAACTACCATTAAAACCGCCCTGCTCTGTGCCTCTATTGTCATGTTATTATACTTTGGTTTCCATATTACTCCCCAAGATATTTGGCATCAAATCAGCCAGTTTGTTCAAACCTTTTCCCAAACACCAGCAAAGAAGTAAAACTACCAATTACCAATCAATTACCCAATTTTTCGAGAGCCTGAAATCTTTGCTAAAGCATCTTGAAATGCAGGTGGTAACTGACGCATAATTTTACCCTTTTCCCGATCTAAAGCCACTAATGTCACCTGAGCGGTAATATATAAATCCTGGTTATCAGGAGAAACAATAGTATAATCCCAGTTCATACGCACTCCCGTCACCTCATTCATCCGTGTTTTTACTATGACTGGCATCCCCAATTGCACGGAACGATGATAACGAATTGACAACTCCACTACGGGCAAATCACAACCTAAAGCTACTAAATCAGCAAATTCAATGCCGATAGAACGTAAACATTCTACCCGTGCTTCTTCCATCCAAGTTAAATAAGTACCGTGCCAAACAATACCAGCATAGTCAGTGTGATGGGGTTGGGCCCTGACTGGATATTCAAACCAATTTTCAAATGCTACATTGGTAACATTCTCAATAGCACTTGTTGGTGGTAATTGGGGTGGGGTTGTTTCTTGAGACATTTTAATAATTTTTTGATCCTTTTTTGAGCAACAGACTACCAAAAATTGATAAAATTTTGTAAATTGGGAATTTTTCAACTCTATTCCAATTTTACCAGATTGTGAAAACGTTGCATGAAACCTGCATAATTCAGAAAATTTGAGCAATACTGGTACAAGAAGGAAGATAAGCAGAACTTACAAAAATGACGATTCAACCTACGGATAAGACTTTACTTGACTGGACGGGCGATACTTTAGCAATTGGCTTATTTGAAGATGCAGTACAATTAACGGGTGATTTGGCGACTTTAGACCAGAAATTGGCTGGAATCTTCACAGAACTAATTGCTGAAGAAGAATTTACTGGTAAAGTCAATAGTACCATCTTTACGAGAGTAGGCGCGGGTAATTTGGTACGAAAGGTGATTTTAGTTGGCTTAGGTAAACCAGAGGCGCTACAATTAGAAACCCTGGGACGAGTTGCGGCCACAGTTGCACGCACCGCTAAAAAGCAGAAAACTAAAACCCTGGGAGTTAGTTTACCACTATGGAACAATGATCCAGCCGCTACAGCCCAAGCTATTACTCAAGGTATAGAATTAGCACTTTACCAAGATATTCGCTTTAAGTCTGAACCAGAAGATAAAAGCCCCAATATTGAAACTATTGATTTACTGGGTTTAGCAGGACAACAAACAGCTATTACCCGCGCTAATCAAATTGTTTCTGGAGTCATTTTAGCACGGCAGTTAGTAGCAGCCCCAGCTAATGCAGTGACACCGATTACTATGGCCGAAACTGCTGGGGCGATCGCTCACGAATATGGGTTAGAATTAGAGATTCTAGAACAGGCAGAATGTGAAAAATTAGGTATGGGGGCATTTTTAGGAGTAGCCCAGGCTTCCGAATTACCTCCTAAATTCATTCACCTAATTTATAAACCAGCTACCACACCTAGACGCAAGTTGGCTATTATTGGTAAAGGTTTAACTTTCGATTCTGGTGGTTTAAATATTAAGGGTGCTGGTAGCGGTATTGAAACCATGAAAATTGACATGGGTGGTGCTGCGGCTACTCTGGGCGCTGCTAAAGTGATTGGACAATTAAAGCCAGATGTGGAGGTTCACTTTATATCAGCCGTCACCGAAAATATGATTAGCGGTAAGGCTATGCACCCTGGAGACATCTTAACCGCCTCAAATGGCAAAACCATTGAAGTGAATAACACCGATGCTGAAGGGCGTTTAACTTTGGCTGATGCCTTGGTATATGCTGATAAATTGGGTGTAGATGCGATCGTTGATTTAGCTACGCTTACAGGTGCCTGTGTGGTGGCTTTGGGTGAAGATATTGCTGGTTTATTTACACCGGACGATGCTATGGCCTCCCAACTCCAAACAGCCGCAGAAGCAGCTGGTGAGAAAATTTGGCGTTTACCAATGGAAGATAAATATTTTGATGGGCTGAAATCTGGTATTGCCGATATGAAGAATACAGGACCTCGTTATGGCGGTTCTATTACTGCTGCTTTGTTTCTCAAACAGTTTGTTAAGGATACTCCTTGGGCGCATTTAGATATTGCCGGTCCTGTGTGGGCTGATAAGGAAAATGGCTATAACGGTGCAGGGGCGACCGGTTTTGGTGTCAGAACTTTAGTAAATTGGGTGTTAAGTTAAACTTTGATAGCCCTGTATTCCCAGTCTGGAGACTGGGAACGAGAATTCTGGACTATCAACTAGAAATTAATGGCTGATTTTGTAAACTTTCATCTTTCAAGGTTCGGGGGATAGATACAGCTAGTAAAAGCATATTACCTGCCATATAAGAGACTAAAGTAGACCACAATAAATGATTACTATGAAAATACCAGGCAGCAATTACTAGTGGCATGAAACCTACTGCAAAAGATAATAATACTACATTCCGCAAAGTTGCACCTTCTCTTAAACCGATAAAATAACCTTCTAAAACAAAAGTTATACCTGTAACTACGCAAACCGGAAGTAACCAAATCGTATATTGATTAATATCTTGATTAACTTCTGCATGATTAGTTAATAATCCAAATATCTGATTAGGAAATAAGATAGATGTGCCAGCAAACCCTAATGCTATGACTAAACTAGTCAGTCCAGCAACTATCAATAAAGGTATCATTTCTTGGGTATTACCTTTACTTTTAAAATTAGCTGTCATAGTTTGCACTGTTAGTCCGACACCATTAATGGTGAACTGACTTAAAATGGCAATTTGTAACAATAAACCATTTTGTGCTAAGATCGTTGTTCCCATGGTGGCACTTAAATTAGTAAAGATAGAATAGACAGAAATCAATAATATGTAACGGATCAAAATATTACCTTTTAAAGCAACAGTTCCTTGCAAAGCTACCCAATCAAATAATTCCTTAATAGCGGCTGGTACGGTTTGCCAAG
This sequence comes from Dolichospermum planctonicum, assembly GCF_005402965.1. GTDB lineage: Bacteria > Cyanobacteriota > Cyanobacteriia > Cyanobacteriales > Nostocaceae > Dolichospermum > Dolichospermum planctonicum. The sequence goes on along the minus strand of NZ_BJCF01000033.1, from coordinate 7,593 downwards.
GAATAGTAAAAACCATCCATATTAAGCCGACAATTAAGGCTAAATATTGGCTTAATGCTGTTGCTAAACCGGCTCCTGTACTTGCCCAACCCCATTGAAAAATCATTAAGTAATCTAATAATACATTAGAACCATTACCCACAATTGACATTAATAAGACTACCCAATTCATTTCTCTACCTAAAAACCAACCGAATAAAACAAAATTGAGTAGTACAGCCGGTGCAGCCCAAATTCGTGCATAAAAATAATCAACTCCAGCAGCTTCGATATCTGAAGACCCACTTAAAATAAAAAAGCCAATTTTTTGTAAAGGATACTGTAATAAAATAATAATTAAACCCAGGAATAAAGCAATTAAACCGCTACGTAAACCAGCTAAAATTACCTCCTTATTATCATCTTTGCCTACTGCTTGAGCGGTAATGGCATTAGTGCTAGAACGGATAAATTTTAATACTCGATAAAGATAATCAAAGAGAATAGTTGCTAAAATTACTCCTGCTAAATGTCGAATATCTGTTAAATGTCCTAAAAAAGCAATGTCTACCAAACCAGCTAAAGGAATCATCATGTTACTGAGAACGCTGATACTGGTTAATCGGTAAAACCGGCCTAAGAAGTTGTACTTATTGGGAACTGTAAATATCATCTTTGTTCTTTGGAGTGCCGTAATTTTAGTAAAAATAGGTAGAGTTAATGCCTGCTAATAAGTATTTATGCAAACTTATGGATGTCCACAGCTTAATTCTGTCATCAATGCTAACACGATTGTTAATTAATAACTCAAGTTACTAGTTATCTAGTTGGGGCTGGTAATGGGTAATGGGTCATTTCATTGGTGAGTAATTTTCTGTTGTAATTCTGTAAATCCTTTAATCATGGACATCCTGGGCTATCAGACATTTTCCCTAACTAGCAGATGCCCAAGGCTAATTTTAAGCGGGTTGTACCATTAGTTGTTGTTGTGTGCTTACCGTGGGGAGGTTTGATAGGTCACTGGGAGATAAATCTGGTGCTTTGATGCTATCTAGATTTTGATTCTAGGGTTCTGAACCTACTTCCCGATAATTTCTGATGGCTTTTTTGAGAATTTTGCATTTTTAAGTATTACAATCTGATAAAATTTGTAAGGTTTCTATAAGCTCTGAGCAATGGGATCGACAGGTGTAAGAATCGCAATTGACGCGATGGGGGGAGATCATGCACCCGCTGAAATTGTCGCTGGCGCACTGCGGGCGAGAGAAGAATTGGGTGTGAAAATATTATTGGTCGGAGATCCCCAAGGAATTGAGGCTGTAATACCGCCAAAAACTAATATGGCGGACTTGGAGATTGTTCCTGCTAAGGAAGCGATCGCTATGGATGAAGAGCCTCTCAACGCAGTTAGGCGTAAGCGAGAATCTTCTATCAATGTAGCGATGGATTTAGTCAAAAATAAACGAGCAGATGCGGTATTTTCTGCGGGACACTCTGGGGCGGCCATGGCCTCGGCTTTGCTGCGATTAGGAAGATTACCGGGAATAGACCGTCCAGCGATTGCTACAGTATTCCCCACCATCAAAGTCGGTAAACCAGTAATGATACTGGATGTCGGTGCGAATGTAGACTGTCGCCCTAAATTTTTGGAACAGTTTGCAGTCATGGGTTCAATTTACAGTCAGTATGTTTTGGGAACAGAAAACCCCAAAATAGGTTTACTGAATATTGGCGAAGAAGATACCAAGGGTAATGAAGTGGTTTTTCGCGCCCACCAATTGTTAAGGGAAAATACTCAAATTAATTTTACTGGTAATGCAGAAGGACGCGATGTATTATCCGGTGAATTTGATGTGATTGTCTGTGACGGCTTTGTGGGTAATATTTTACTAAAATTTGCCGAAGCAGTCGGAGGTGTAATTCTGCAAATTCTGCGAGAAGAATTACCCCAAGGGCTACATGGTCAAATCGGGACAGCAATTTTAAAACCCAACCTCAAGCGCGTTAAACAGCGCATGGATCACGCTGAACATGGAGGGGCTTTGCTTTTAGGTGTCAGCGGTATTTGTTTTATTGGTCATGGTAGTTCCCAAGCACCATCTATTTTTAGCGCCATTCGCATGGCTAAGGAAGCTGTAGATAATCAGGTGTTAACAAGACTCCAATCCCAATATCAAATTCTGCAAAATGAAAGTAGTTAGTTGGTATTTCTCAACTATGGAAATTATCGCTAACAGCTATTTGTCAATTGTCATCCAATTTTAGATTAGGGATGAAAATCCCTAATTTGATAACTCAAATTGGAATTGTCATTGGTACTCGTTATTAATGCTTACAAACAAGACAATTGACAATTAATCACTGACAATTGACAACTGAGGATATTAAGAAGTGCAAAATTTTTTAGCCAGCGGCATAGCAATTACAGGCAGTGGTTCAGCAGTCCCAGCAACGGTTTTACATAACCAACAATTAACTCAATTGGTGGAAACATCAGATGAGTGGATTACTTCTAGAACAGGTATAAGTCAGCGACGGTTAGCATTACCCGCTGACTCACTCACATTATTAGCCACCGCTGCGAGTCAACAGGCTATTGCAGCAGCAGGAATTACAGCAGCAGACATAGACTTAATTTTACTGGCCACATCTACCCCGGATGACCTATTTGGAACTGCTTGCCGTGTTCAAAGTGAATTAGGTGCTATCAAAGCAGTGGCCTTTGACTTAACTGCTGCTTGTTCCGGTTTTGTCTTCGGTTTGGTAACGGCGGCACAATACATTAAAACAGGTGTTTATCAGAATGTACTCTTGATTGGGGCAGATATCCTCTCTCGCTGGGTAGATTGGCAGGATAGACGCAGTTGTGTATTGTTTGGTGATGGGGCTGGAGCAGTGGTATTACAAGCGAGTAAAAGCGATCGCTTATTAGGATTTTCCCTGAAAAGCGACGGTTCTCAAAACCAATATCTGAATCTGTCCTATCATGGCTCTAGTGTAGAACTGACAGGGGATATTCATGTATCTACGGGCAAATATCAGCCCATGACCATGAATGGAAAAGAAGTTTACCGCTTTGCTGTCCAAAAAGTTCCCGAAGTAATAGATAAAGCCCTATTTGTAGCTAACCTGAGAGTGGAAAATATAGACTGGCTAATATTACATCAAGCAAATCAAAGAATTATTAATTCCGTTGCTGAACGCTTGAATATTCCTGAACATAAAGTTATCAGCAATGTTGCTAACTATGGTAACACCTCTGCCGCCTCTATTCCCCTAGCTTTAGATGAAGCGGTGCGAGAGGGAAAAATCAAAACTAATGATATCATTGCCATCTCTGGTTTTGGGGCTGGACTTTCCTGGGGTGCGGCCATTTTCCAATGGGGAAGATAATTGACAACTGACAACTGACAACTGATTAATAACAAATGACTAAAACTGCATGGGTGTTTCCCGGACAAGGTTCTCAAGCATTGTCCATGGGAGTAGACCTATTAAATCTACCATCTGCCAAAGAAAAATTTATTCAAGCTGAGGCCATTTTGGGCTGGTCTGTGATAGATATCTGTCAAAGCGACATTGACACCTTATCACGGACACTTTATACCCAGCCGAGTTTATATGTCATCGAAAGTATAATTGCTGATATATTGCGAGAGAAAGGACAGCAACCAGACTTAGTTGCAGGTCACAGTTTAGGGGAATATATCGCTCTTTATGTCGCCGGAGTTTTTGAATGGTCTGCTGGTTTATACTTAGTAAAGCGGCGGGCGGAACTGATGGAAAGTGCTGCTGGCGGGATGATGGCCGCACTGGTAAACTTTAATAGAGAGGAGTTGGAAAAAGTTATTAGTGAAACACCTAATGTAGTTTTGGCAAATGATAACAGTCCTACTCAAGTCGTAATTTCTGGCACACCTGAAGCTGTGCAAGCTGTCACGTCTCGAGTCAAAACCAGAAAGGCTATTCCTTTAAAGGTTTCAGGAGCATTTCATTCCCATTTAATGAAAGCAGCAGCAACGGAATTTCAAGAAGTTTTAGACTCAGTGATTTTTCAGTCAGCAACTGTCCCAGTTTTATCTAATGTTGACCCAATTCCAGCCACAGAAGCAAAAACTTTGAAAGAGCGCCTTTCTCAACAAATGACAGGACCTGTGCGTTGGCGAGAAATTTCCTTACAATTCCCAGAAAATGGTGTTGAGAAGGTTGTGGAAATTGGTCCTGGTAACGTTTTAACTGGTTTAATTAAACGGACTACTTCTGGGTTAATTTTGGAAAATATTCGTAATGCTCAGGAGTTGCCTGTTTAGGTTAAACTCATTAAACATCTTGACGCTCTGCGGTCTAAAGACACGCAGATTCTTTAAGACTTGCTGAAAAGGAATAGTTAATTATCCCGCTACACGCTCAAAACAACTACCAGTACGAACTGAACTGTTTTTTATGCACTTACCTTCTTTTCTATGGTTATGGAAAATAGCCGCCTGGTCAATGGGGTTATCTTTGATGGCATACTTGTTTTTAGCAATCACTGGTATTTGGATGTTGCGGGTTAAAACTACTCTCAAAGTCCCCATGGAGATTATATTACCGTGGCATCGTGGTCAAGTGCTATTGCTGCATTATATCATCGGCATCACTATGGTTAGTCTAGTCTTACTCCTGTTAGCAGTTGGTATTGTGGGTACTTTGGGACATTTTGGTTCTTTAGGACATTCTCCACATTTAGGGGCTGGGTTAATAGTGGTGATATTAGTTTTAGTATCTGCTTTTAGCGCCACGCAAATTAGTACGGGCAAGTCTTGGGCTAGACCTTTACATCTTGGTTGTAATCTATTATTATTACCGGGCTTTATTTGGGTATCGCTGAGTGGTTGGACGGTGGTACAAAAGTATTTACCTTAATTAGCTATAGGTTAATTTGGCCTTTTTAATTGTTGACTACCTATCCACCAAGCTAGTCCAGCCATGAATAATACTCCCATAACTCCCTGCAAAGGATTATTATTCACACCAGTTACCCAATCAGGAACTTGTCCCGAATATTGGGTTAATTGTCCAACATTAATGATATAATAGCCCCAAACTAGTCCACCATGTAAACCTATAGGTAAGCCTAAACGTCCCCGTTTCCAACGTTTTCCCCATACCTGGGTTAAACCCAATAGCACTAAGGCCGGAAACTGTGGTAAAGTGTGAATAATTGCCTCTAAGGGTTTAATGAAATGGGTAACAGCAAATAAAATTGCATCTATCCAAAGGGCAGTATTTAATTTATAATCTCTTTGTAGTTCATCTAATAACCAACCCCGGAATAATAGTTCTTCTGCAAAACCTACACCAAAACCAACTAATAAACCTTCTAATATTATTTTCCCTAAAAATGCTTTGGGTTGTTGCCATACTAACCAACCTAGCACAGCTTCTAAACTAAATAAGACTAAAACACTAATTAATCCTATGGTCAACCCTTGGAAGAGTTCTATACCATTAAAGCGTGTAAATTCTAACCCATAACGGCTGAATATTCCTGGTTTTTGATAGACTTTTTTCCCCCAGATATTCAGCAGCAAAATAAACTCGACATATAATATCACAATTGTCAAGATACTTTCTAAATTAGAATCTGGAACTAACCAATAAATTGGTACAGCTAGGGGTAGCCACAACAACAGTAAGGCTAGTATAAAGCAAACCAGCCTTACATAAACCGGGTATTGGGTAAGGTGAGTGAGATTAATTTTCATCCTTATTGACCAATGGCCAATGACCAATGATTATTCATCGGGTTCAATTGTACTAATCAAACCATGGTTTGTGAGTGTTTCACAATAAAATTCCGCGTGTTCTTGAGCGCAACTAATCACCAAAGCTAACCCGTTATGGTGAGCTTCCATCATGATACTAACAGCCTGGGGTTGAGTAATGCTAGTAACGGTAGTCATTAGCACTTGAACTACGTACTCCATGGAATTGTAATCATCATTATGAAGCAAAACGCGATATCGAGGCGCGAGCTGGCGGGATGTAGAACGCTTCTCAATGGTTTCGACTGACACGATTTTTTGCTCTTTTATCCTTGATTTACTAGAATATAGTTACTGTTGAGCAGCTGCTTAACAGTTATTTACCTCTGTATAGACTATCCAATCTGAAGATTGGGGTACGCCGTATTTTTATCTGAAAATACTTGTGGCGTTGCTTACAGATTTTTCACTTTAGCATTATAACACAAATAAAGCGGCTTGGCCTATGGTCCAGGAAAATTCTCCTTTGTTTTCCCATGCTTTCACTCACAACTGGAGTTATCAGGCTATCCCCAGCTAGGAACTAACTGTACCCTACCAGCGTCCATTTCTGCCATCAGTAATTCTAAGGCTTCATAGTCAACATCAGATATATGACCCAGTTTTGTCAGTTCTGAGTTAATCTCATTTTCTATTTCTGGTGTTAATTTTCTGATATGTAGGGCTTTTTCGACCAAGTGACGAATGACGTATCGAGTTTTCATAAGCAATAAACCAGGTAGTTACTAGTCATTATCTTAGATAATGGTTGGTATAAGATGTTTTTTTGTCTTCTCTATCTCCGTGATTTACATGACCACTTAATTCACAAGATTAGTTATTCAATAACTCTGTTTTTTTGTCAACTACACTGGCAAAAAACATGACTGAAAACTACGGAGAAATGTGGCTGAAACTAGGTTTATTTATAGGTTCAACCTTGGTAACTTCTATGGCTACAGATGATTAATCTGCATTCAGAATCTATATGTAGATTGTTTTTTAACTGCTCGAAAAAAAAAGTATATATAAATACATTTTACTACTAACTTATAACAATCTTTAAATAAGGGTCGTAAAATGGTAAGGATTTAGCAAAGATAGATTAAACTTGTCGCCAATTCGGAAAAAAAAGTTTCTCTGCAAATAGAGAGCAAATTTTGACATACTCACCGTCCTAAAGAAGCGGGGAAACACTTGACGCTTCACTGACTGACGCTAACCGAAGTAGTCTTATTCTGTCTCTGCGTCCGTTTAGAGCCGTGGCAATGACCTATCCCGGCTTTATTTATATTTTTAGCAGCATTTTCATCTCGGTCGTGTTCAGTTCCGCAATTTAAACACTTAACCGACCGAATTTTTAAATCAAGTTTGCCCCATTTGTATCCACATTTAGAGCAAATTTGACTTGTTGCTTCCCATCTACTAATAACACGGAAATCTCTATTAAACTTTTCTGCTTTACCTTCGCATAAAGTTCTAAATTGCCTCCACCCTTGTAGACTAATTGACCTGGTAAGTTTGCGATTTTTAACCATACCCGACACATTCAAATCTTCCAAAACAATAACTTGGTTTTCGCTAATAATCTTGGTGGATAGTTTGTGAAGAAAGTATTGGCGAGTATCAGTAATTTGATTGTGCAGTTTGGCAATTTTAATTCGAGTTTTATGACTGCGTTTTGAGTCTTTGGGTTGCCTTGCTAGTTTTTTCTGGAGTTTACGAATCTTCCTGTCTAATTTTGAGTAATCAGGACTTTGGGCTTTTTCTCCATTACTCATTACAGCAAAAGTTTTTATTCCTAAATCAATACCGATACTTTGGTTTT
>NZ_BJCF01000032.1 GCF_005402965.1 Dolichospermum planctonicum | reverse complement strand
ACGTTTTTGGTGATTTACTGTTTCTCAAATGCCTTTTTTCACTTTATATGTTTGTTTTGATGCTCTCTTTAATTTTTTCTCTACGTAATTTACCTCTGTGACAGTTTGGGGTGCGGAATGTGGGTTGTTATAGTTTCGCCAATCAATGATCGAAAATGTCCCCAATGTCAAAAATTTACGCTGAAACGGAATTATAAAATATTAGTTCCGGCAACTACTAGCTTTCAAGGAAAGCAAATAGTAACCCACCACTGCCAAAACTGCTCATATCATAACGAATTTGAAGAAGTAATTCCAGTACGCAGCAGTGGCGGTGGCGGCGGTGGCGGCGGTGGTGGCGGTGGTGGCGGCGGTGGCGGTGGTGGCGGCGGTGGTGGCGGTTGATAGCCAGAATTTACACTTCATTACAAGTCCCGTTAGTAGCAATTCTCATGTTTTGCACCATAGCGAAGGTATTGATAAATCTGAAAAGTTCTTAATTGAAGAAGGAAAACAAAATGAAATTATCAAAATTAACAACTTTAGTTTTTGTACTAGGAGCAATATTATATAGCTCTAAAGTTGATGCTCAAAATGTGCCGAATATTTTAGAGTCAGCAAGAGAATCAAGATTACTGTTAGTACAAGTTAACCTTGAAAATGCAGAATCATACCATGACCAAGGTGTTGCTCGCTATGAATCAGGAGATTTGCAAGGGGCAATTGAAGATTACAACCAAGCACTGCGTATTAATCCTAACCATGTAGGAGCTTACATCAACAGAGGGAATGCCCGCCGTGAATTGGGAGATTTTAAAGAAGCGATTGAAAATTACAATCAAGCTCTACGTATTAATCCTAACCTTGCAGAAGCATACTATAACCGAGGTGTTGTCCGGTATGAATCAAGAGATATAAAAGGGGCAATCGAAGATTATAACCAAGCCATACGTCTGAATCCCAATCTTGCACTAGCCTACCTGAACCGAGGCGGTGTCCGCGCTCAATTAGGAGATATAAACGAGGCAATTGAAGATTTCAACCAAGCCTTACGTCTTGATTCTAACCTTGCACTAGCTCACTATAATAGAGGTCTTACCCGTGGGATGTTGGGAGATGTAAAAGGAGCGATTGAAGATTACAATCAAGCCATACGTCTGAATCCTAATGATGCAGATATCTACAATAATCGAGGTTTTGCCCGCCTACTATCAGGAGATTTAAAAGAGGCGATTGAAAATTTTACCCAAGCCTTGCGTATTGATCCTAGTCTTGCAATAACTCACAATAATAGAGGTCTTGCCCGTTTTAAAATAGGAGATTTAAAAGGAGCAATTGAAGATTTTACCCAAGCCTTGCGTATTGATCCTAGCCTTGCACTAGCTCAGAATAGCCAAGATTCTAACCCTGGTCAATTGGAAGATGTGAAAGGAACTATTGCCAAGTTACAAAAAGTAGCTAAACTATTTAAAGAAGAAGGAAAAATAGCTGAATATCAATATACTCTTGATTTAATTAAGAAGATAAACATTGAGCAATCAGGATTATATGAAAATGGCCAGCCATTTTTAGAAGTTCAAGCCAGAGAACAAGGAGATAATTACATTAAATTAAAATTTTGTGCTGAAATGGGTGAAAAATTCCAAATCCGGGTTACTCTAAATAATGCAACCATTACAGAAAAGTTTGTCATTTAACCAATACGGTTTAGTTAAGAAAATTGTTGGTTGGGTTTCATTCTTCAACCCAACCAATTCGCGTAGATGTTGGGTTTCACGTTGTTCAACCCAACCTACATAGACTATTATAAAAAGTTTGTCGATGCTACTAAAACAGTAGCTATTGCTATGGAAAAAAATGGTAATACTAAAATAGGTATTCAACAAGCTTTAAGTCATAATTTTGCTTTTTCAGGTGTGACAGGGACAATCAAATTTTTATCATGGGGCGATCGCATCAGTAAAGCTGTGTTATTTAAAATACGATTAGATACTCAAGCACTTACAGGCTATAATTTTGTTCGCAAATACTATAAACAATTTGGTATAATTAGGTAAAAAATTAATTACCGTCTAGGAAAATTAAAAGTAAATTGTAATTATTTGACTAATGACTAATCAACACCGCATTGGCATTATTTTAGGAACTCGTCCCGAAGCTATTAAACTAGCACCAGTAATTCAAGTTTTTCAAAATTCTCCAGATTTTGAATTGCAGGTAATTCTCACAGGACAACATCGAGAAATGGTTGAACAAGTAATGAAGTTGTTCAAACTCAAAGCTGATTGGAATTTGGAGATTATGCAGCGTCAGCAATCTCTTAGTGAGATTACCTGTCGAAGTCTACAAGGTTTAGAAGCATTATTTCAGGAACAAACTTTAGATTTTGTGATTGTTCAAGGAGATACGACAACTGCTTTTGCTGCAACTTTGGCCGCTTTTTATCAAAAAATTCCTGTTGGTCATGTGGAAGCTGGGTTAAGAACTGATGATTTATTTAATCCTTTTCCAGAAGAAGCTAATAGAAGATTAATTTCTCAGCTTACACAATTGCATTTTGCCCCGACAACTTTAGCGATGGAAAATTTACAAAGTTCTGGAGTGTTGGGAGAAATTCACCTCACAGGAAATACAGTAATTGACGCTTTGTTAAATGTGGCTGCAACTAAACCAGTTTGTCATATACCGGGTTTAGATTGGCATCAATATCGGACAATTTTAGCAACGGTTCATAGACGGGAAAACTGGGGAGAACCGCTGCAAGATATCGCTGAAAGTTTTTTACAGATTTTAGAGCAATTTCCCGATACAGCTTTATTATTACCATTACATAAAAATCCGATAGTTAGAGAACCATTACAAAAATTGTTGGGGAATCATCCCCGGATTTTCTTGACAGAACCTTTAGATTATGCAGAATTAGTGGGGGCTATTGAGCGATCGCATTTAATCTTAACAGATTCTGGTGGTTTACAAGAAGAAGCCCCCAGCTTGGGTAAACCAGTGTTAGTTCTCAGAGATACCACAGAGAGGCCAGAAGCTGTCACCGCAGGTACAGCCAAACTTGTAGGTACACAAACGGAAAATATTGTTGCAGCCGCTAGTGAACTACTCAGCAACCCAGCCGCTTATACCAAAATGGCCACCGCCATTAATCCCTTTGGCGATGGCCATGCAGCAGAACGCATTTTACAACTTGTCAAAAATTACTTGTCACCGCAGCTAAATACCTAAAGCCCTCCGAGTTTGATAACCAACAACACCATCTACACGCAGTCCGTTACGTCTTTGAAAGTGACGCACTGCATTAATGGTTCTTGAACCGTAAACACCATCAACCCTAATCCCTAAAGCCCTTTGGATTTCTCGCACTCGTTCGCCCCTTGTGCCATATCCTACAGTTACCCTACCGCCAACACCGTATCCAGAACGGTGTCTACGGGAAGAATAGCCAGGAGTGTTACCAATCCATCTTTCAGCAGCATAGTATCCCCGGTAACGTCCCGAGGAAATTCTTGCAAATCCATTTCTGACATTCCCAGTATCACCAATGTATGACCCATTTTGGACACAAGCTATGGATGAATTATCGGTGCTAGGTCCTGTACGAATATTCATACAACTACCATTAGTCCTGACATATTCTGCCGAAGCAAACTGCATTTGAGCAACTGTAGCTAGTAATATACTCACACCAGCCAAAGTTAACCATGCAGAAGATTTAAAAAACTGTCGCCAATTCAATACCTGCGCCAATTTAGGTAAATTTAATGGCAAATTTCCATTTGTTTCTTCATCTTCTATATACATATAGGAATAAGCCAAATATTCCATGATCATCTGCTCCTTTATGTGAAGTTTTGCAATACTTTTGTTTAGATCTAATCTTCATTGATTTTATAATTCTTTGCTGAAACACATTGGCTGCTATATTCCGCCATTTGAACTGTCACATCAGGTATTTGTAATGAAATCATCAATTACATAAAGTCATTAGTAGTTTTAGTTTCCCACACCATTAGCAGTGAGAAAATTATCGGCACGAATTGGATTACCATTACGCCAAATTTCTATTTTTTCTGGGCTAATTAAGTAGGAAAAAGTGCCATTATCTGCTCTATATCTGTTATTATTAACTTTCCAAGCTCGGATTTTTAAAATTTGATTTGGTGCTTGTTTTAATTTCCCCAAATAAAATAACTGATTATTTTCCTCACAAACTTTAATAGTCGCTGTTGCTGTCTCTCCAGTTATAACTGGAGTCCCATTACATTCAGTATTATTACTAATAGGTAAAACAGGCTTTGGAGTCAGGGAAATCGGTTCATTTATCGGTGTTTTTACCATAGTAGTTGACGGTAATAAACTAATAGGATTACTAGCTAAACGACCATCGGGGTAAAATTCAAAATGCAGATGAGGGGCGGTGCTATTGCCTGTTGAACCCATTTCGGCAATAATTTGCCCTTGTTTGACCTGTTGACCTTTATTGACCAGTAGACGGCTATTATGTCCATAAACGGTCACAATACCATGAAGATGTTTAATTTCGATAAAATTGCCTAATCCCCAATTGTCCCAACTAGCTTTTACCACTGTACCAGCAGCAGCAGCCAAAATCGGTGTACCTTTTGCTCCCGCAATATCAATTCCTTCATGTTCGTATTTACGAAAACCTTGAGAAATAATTCCTTGGGTCGGCCAAATCAAGCTAGTATCAGGTGCGGGTGCGGAGTTAATTAGAGAAACTGTCTGAGTCAAGGCCGGGGAAACCCTATTTAACACCAAACAGCAGGATATTAAACCTATTAAAGTATAATTGCAAAAGCGGTAAATATTAACTTTTTTCATCAGTTTCTAGCCTAGTAATTGCTATAGCAGCGAAAAGGAAGTCAGAGCCGACTGCTGTAAATGAAAAAATGCTATAGTTATTTCCTAGTTCAATCTCAAATGTGTCACATCAGGACAATTATTACAATTATTTGGTTAAATTTACAACTTATGCAACATCCCATTGGTAATCCGCTGTAAAATGTTGACAACCGGATATTTACCTTTTTAATTCCCACATCTTGATTAAGTAAAAATTGAACAATTAGGAATTAGTTAAATATTGTATTTTCAACTCCTTTCTTATTTTCTATTTCTATAGGTGGCCGGACACACAAATATATCAAAGATCCAAATAAAGGCATTGCAAATAACCAAAATAATTGATTATTTTGCCAACCCCGTCGCGTCATATCATCTCCTAATAACGTTGGAAATAATAAACTCAACATGATAAAGTCTAAACTCATGACATGAATAAACCTGTTATTTTGCCACTGTTCGACAAAATTACTCCAATTTCCTTGTAAACTAAAGGTAAATAAAACCGTTGCAGCTAAAGTTAATAAAATTCCCAAAATCCGGGAATCCAGTATTTTCAAAAATGATTTTTTTTCACCTATAAACTTTTGATTAGGTTCTCTTAAAGCCAAGTATGGTAAAAGTGCAAATGCACCTAAAGCAAAAGTACCAATAGCAAAAGGCCAAGCGGGGATTTTTTGACCTCTACCATCAAAAAAGACTACTGCACTATATATAAAAGGCCAAATCCCCATGATATTAAATAAACATATAATCAGGGGATTAATTTCTTGCCAATTTCCTGTAGAGAGATTTTTTATTAACTCAAAAGTATCAGGTTGTTCGGGAGGAGCAAAGAAAAAGGCATAGGAAATAAATCCTAGCCATAATAGACCAAAAGTAATTTTTCTCATCATGATTGAAATATAAAACCTTGAAAAAGCAAAAGCATTTAAAAATAGCTAAAGTCACCAAAAAACCAGTTCCCTATTCCCTTGTGATCATGGCAATTTTTCAGGCCAATTTCATGGAAATTAACTAACTAAAAGCTTCTGAGAGATAATCTGCTGCTGCTGCGACCACAGCGATCGCACTTTCATAGTCTAACCTAGTTGGACCCAAAACCCCCACACTTCCCACCGGCACAGAACCCCGACGATAAATAGCAGAAATCAAAGTACAAGTGCGAATAGGTTTGAGAGGATTTTCTGCACCAATTCTTACCGTTACCTTAGATTTACTAGTATCATCTATTTCCGGCTCTTCACAAATTAAATGCCAAAGTTGGTCTTGTTCCTCTTCCAACAATTGCATAATTGTTTGTACCTGTTGTACCTGAGAAAATTCTGGTTGTCGTAAAACCTCTCCGATACCCTTTACCATAATTTGTGTAGCTGTCGGTGCAAGAGCGCGATTAGTTAATTCTACCAGAGAACTTTTCAATAATTCGCCATAAACTCGAAATTCTTGATCTAATTCATTCCAATCAAGATAGCCTATTTCTAATAAACTTTGTCCTCGTAAGTGACTATTTAAAAAATTAGAAACAATCTGCAATTGATGATCAATCACCTCCTCATTCGGTTTAATTACTGATGATTCTGAAAATAAATCCATCACTTTAGAATGGGTTTCATAACTATCGGTAACCACAATTAACATAATCCTACCAGCTTCAATTTGCACCAATTGTAAATGGCGTAACTTTGCTATTGTAGTTTGCGGCATCGTAATTAAGCTAATACAGCCGCTTAATGTTGCTAAAATTTGTCCCGCACCTTGTAACAAAGCTTCTAAACTCCAATCTTCCCAGTGTAGACGTTTTTGTAATACCGCTTCTACTTCTTTCACTAACGTCTCTGATGGTACAATTAATTGATCCACATAAATCCGATAACCAGAATCAGAAGGAATTCTCCCCGCAGAGGTATGTGGTTGGTAAAGTAACCCTGATTTTTCTAAGCCCCCCATGACATTGCGAATAGTAGCCGAGCTAACACCTAAATCGAAACCATCAATTAGGGCTTTAGATCCTACTGGCTCTGCTGTAGCAATATAATGACGTACAGTGGCCGAAAGTATATTTTGTTGGCGATTAGTCAAATGGACTTGCATAGTTGATATTTTTACTGTAGGCAAATTTTAATCAAAAGTTGAAAAAATGCGTGGTTTGCACCACCAAAACCCCAAAAAAGAATTAATTATTAATTAATATAAGATAGCAAATTATATACACATATTGTGTTCATTAAACACAAAATTTACCTTAGGCATTTATTGGCTGTATTTGTTATCAACATATAGCTGAAAACAGAACATCAGGTAAATTCCCAACTTTTTCAGTAGTATCTCATAGTACTCTAACACAAGCTGTGGTTTTAGTTACAAAATATTAATATTTCTTTGTGAATATACAAACTGATAAACTGGAGGAATAGAAGGAAAGAATCTTCCCTCTTCCCTCTTCCCTCTTCCCTCTTCCCTAATATTGCGGAACTGAAGGATCAACTAAAATTGAGTAAGCATCAATACCACCCATAATGTTTTTAACATTTGTAAATCCTTGACCAACTAACCATTGACACATCTGAGCGGATCGCATACCATGATGGCAAAGAACCAGAGTTTCAATATGCGGATTAAAGCGAGTAGAGATTTGTTGACTCCATTGCTCATATTCACTCAAAGGAAGATTGACAAATCCCTCTATTCGTGATATGGCAAGTTCTTGGGGTTCACGCACATCTATTAACTGAATCGTGCCTTTATCCGCACTAAGGCATTGTGCTATGTATTCAACACTAATTTGAGTAAAGGGTTGAGCAAATGATTTATCCGTCATGCAGTTTCTCTAAAAAATCCTATACTATTTATGTTGGCAGAAAAAACTGGAAAATATAACTAGTGTGAATAATAATGTGAATAATAAACCCTCACCTTTAAATTTACTTGTAGTTGCTTTCGTAACACTATCACTGGTTAGTATTGCGGTATTTTACTGGGTCTTTGGTAAAAATTCCCCCACCCTTGTAGTTCCCAATTCTCAACCCAGGGCGGCTATATTCGTCCCGAAATTCTCACCAGCAATGGTTTCATTATTGGTAAATCCCGACGCTTTACAAAAAATAGCACAAAAAAGGGAATTGTCTCAAATTAAAAATAGTCTATTAGCCAAAAGTAATATAGATTACCAAAATGATATTAAACCCTGGCTGAATAATGAAATTACCCTAGCTGTCACAACCCTAGATATAGACCGTGACCCAGACAACGGACTACAAACAGGGTACTTAATGGCACTTGCAACCAAAAACCCAGTAAAAAGCCGCGAATTTTTAGAATTATTATTTTCTAAACGAGCTTTTGCAGGAAATGATTTAGAGGTCGAACGATATAAAGGTGTCAAAGTTATTTATGATCGTCAAGAATATTCACCATCCCAAATATCAAATAGTTTAGCTGGTGCAATTGTTAATAATTTTGTTTTATTTGCAAATCATTCCCAAGTCATCAAAGCAGCAATTAATAATTTACAAGCACCAGATTTAAACTTAGTTAGTTCTCTTGAATATCAAAAAGCTAGTCAACAAATACCCAAAAATTCTCTAGCTGTCACCTTCTTTAATTTACCCGAAATTGGCAAATGGCAGAAATTAGAATTAGCAGAAGCAACTTATCATAGCCAAATTCTATCTTTAGCCTTAAATTCTCAAGGATTGTTAGCAGAAAGTACCTTTTTAACAAACTCCCAAATTGTACCTCCATCTTTGCCATTATCTGAACCCGTCGCAGCATTACAGTACATTCCCGAATCAACAACTTTGGCAATTTCTGGAGCGAACTTGAGTAATTTAGGTAATAGTGATTTAGCAAAACTGTGGAAACAAGGAACAGCAACTATTTACGGTTCTAGTGAAGATGGTATTTCTCGACTAATACAACCTTTGATAAAAATCCAGCAAAACTTGAATTTAAACTTTAGTCAAAATATTTTCAGTTGGGTAACAGGAGAATATGCTTTAGCTTTATTACCCAATTCAGAAAACACAACTCCTAATTGGGTATTTGTGGTCGAAAAAAACCCACAATTAGCAGCAGGTATAGCACATTTAGATAATATTGCTAGTACCAGTAGTTTTAATGTTATTTCCCTGATTTTAAATGGACAGAAAGTATCAGCCTGGACACAAGTTATAACCACAGATGAGAATAATAAACCTATTAATGTTGACACGAAAGTCAAAGGAGTACATACAACTTTAAATAATTACGAGATTTTCACTTCCGACTTAAACATACTAAAAGAAATTTTGAGTCAAAAGCAAAAATCTTTACTGGAAAATCCCAAATTTAAAAGTAGTCTTGGTGTAATTCCCCAGCCAAATCAAGGATATATTTACTTAGACTGGGAAACTAGTAGAAATATTCTTGAACGTCAAATACCTGTGCTTAAATTCGTGGAACTACTAGATAAACCACTATTTGATAATTTGCAATCGCTTACATTCAGCAGTTATCATACTCAGCCAGGAATACTCACAGGTGGGGTACTACTGAAACTGCATTAGAGAATTAAATCCTAAAAATTTGAATTTGCACTAACTAATATGAGAGGCGGCACAGAATCATAAAATTTATAAACTCATCCATCTTCATCTGCGTTCATCTGCGGTTAATTATTCATTCCTTTTTGCTGAATATGAAATATCCTCAATTTTTGCAACACTCATGAAACAACTTGAGATTTGGGATTTTAAATTGATTTTCCCGTTTAAATTCATTTATTCCGAATAACCACCCCATTTTCCATCACCAAATCACGATACTATGGGAGAGTAGCTTGTTGTGCTATCTAAGGGTACTATTTTCATGTTCTCTAGACTCCATGCCGATTTTCGTATTATCTTTGAACGTGACCCTGCAGCCCGGAATTGGTTGGAGGTTTTATTCTGCTATCCTGGTTTGCAAGCCTTAATTTTCCACCGCTTTGCACACGGGTTGCGTGGTATTGGTATTCCTTTTTTCCCTCGCTTAATTTCTCATATCGCTCGGTTTCTAACTGGTATTGAAATTCACCCAGGTGCTGTAATTGGTGAAGGTGTATTTATTGACCACGGAATGGGAGTGGTGATTGGAGAAACAGCTATTATCGGTAATTACGCACTGATTTACCAAGGTGTTACTCTAGGAGGAACAGGTAAACAAAGCGGTAAACGTCACCCCACATTAGGTGAAAATGTCGTGGTTGGTGCTGGGGCAAAAGTTTTAGGAAACATTGAAATTGGTGATCATGTCCGTATTGGTGCTGGTTCAGTGGTGTTGAGAAATGTACCATCTAGTTGCACAGTGGTCGGTGTTCCTGGACGCATTATTTACCGTTCTGGAGTGCGGGTTGCACCTCTAGAACATAGTAACTTACCTGACTCAGAAGCCCAAGTAATTCGCACTTTAGTAGACCGCATTGAAGCACTAGAAGCACAAATTCAATCTCTCCAAAATCCTGCAAAAACCCCCATTTTAATTGGTAAATTCCCCCAAGAAGATGAGTTACCAAAAGAACACAATTTCTGTAATATTCGAGATAAACAGATTCAGGAATTTTTTGATGGTGCAGGAATCTAGAAATGCTGAAATCAGAATCTTAAAATTATAGATAAAATTACGGGTTTATTGCTTCAGTTAACCATTCCTGGTTTTCATTGCGGTGATAAACCCATCTATTTTGCGGTTCACCTCTCAATTCTAAATGATCTACTTGTATCGGCGCAAGTAATAATAAACAAAAATTTTCTACTGGTTCTATAGGGTTTGGTGCTGGTGGTGTAAAGGCTGTTGCTGTTGTTATTCTCATTTTACCAGGATGTGGCCAACAAAATTGTAGTCTGGCTGCATTACTCAATTCTTGCCACATTTTGATTCTCACTGGTTGTAAATTGGTGTGAGAATCATCACTTATTAATATTAATTCTCCAGTAATACGAAATTGTTCTCTAGTTTTGGGAAAATACCAGCAAACTTCCGCTATAGGTTGTTTTGATATTTGTTCGGCTTTTGCACTACGAATATCGGTAATGAATTTTAATTCGTTAGTATCTTCTAGAAAACCACGAAAAACGACAGTACGATTTGCAGGAAAACCATTTTCTTTTATTGTTGCTAGTTGTAAATAACGAGAATAAGCAAGGCTACGGTTATGATGTAAAGCACGAGTAATCAGACTTTTCCAGGGTGCTAGTGGCATTTTGTAATTTATTTTCCAATTTATGCGTTAATTAAAATTATTATATACATATTATAAAGTTGTAAATATTTAAATTTTTTACTTTACGGCAAATTTTCAGTAAATAAAATACTTAATATAAATAGGTATTTAAACATACTTTTAAAAGTAAGATATTTAAAATTAAAGGATGAATAAAATAAAAAGAGTAAACATTAAAATATATTTATTACATAAATATTATTTATAGCAATTGTTAAAAAAACTATAATTAAATATTTAATCACATCTTACAAGTTTTTGTAACAATAGCAAAGTTTATTTATAAAGAAGTTTCTATTTAAAATCAAATTTAATTTCGTATAAAAAATAACTAAAAGATTAAAATCATGAACTAAAAGATTACGATCATGAAAAATATAAACTTATTCAAAAATTAAAAGATTAAGATCATAAACTAAAAGATTACGATCATGAACAATATAAACGTATTCAAAAATTAAAAGATGAAGTTAAAATCTATCAATCAAAAGCTGATGTATATTCGTCTAAGTGTAGTATTATATGCAGCTATAGAGAATATGAAAATTACTAAATTACACAGATTACCTATTTTGAGAAAAATGGTAGGTAAAACTTTACAAATTGACAATTCTAGACCCCACTCAGGTTTTTTTACTGAAAAGAAAATAAAGTTACAATTGACACAAAAATAGATAGATCACAAAGTGGCGATTTTAGCAATCTTTGATCATATAACTACTTGGCGTTATAGTCTTAATTTGTGAGTCAGAAACAAAATCTTATTATGGTCAGAGAACTTGAATGCAAATATCAGCCTGTATTTCCAGAATCCGCCCCAGCAGCTAATCCGGTGTTTTTTAGAACCTACAGCAGACGCACAGATGCGGGTTTGAGAGAAACATGGGGTCAGGTGTGCGATCGCACTTTACGCGGTTTGATGGAATTAGGAAGGCTCACCCATGAAGAGGCTGTTATCTTGGATAAGATGCAGCGAAGCATGAAATCTCTCCCTAGCGGGCGCTGGTTGTGGGTTGGTGGCACAAATTGGTTATCTAAGGCGAAAAACTATTCTGGTGCTTATAACTGCACCTCTACGAACCTTGTGGACTGGGAAGCCTTTGGGTTGATGATGGATTTAGCTATGATGGGCTGTGGTACGGGAGCAGTGATCGAGCCACAGTATATTAATCAACTTCCTTCTATACGTAATCATCTTCATGTCACTATTCGCGGCGAAGTTGGTAGTACACCCAAGGAACAGCGTCGTGAACTTACACAAATCCTTTTGGATGGTGACAGTGTTATTATTTACGTTGGGGATAGTCGAGAAGGTTGGGTAAAATCCTACCAAAGTGTTTTAGAACTATCCTCCGATCAGCGTTTTAGTGGTAATGTACAAGTAGTTGTAGATATTTCCGATGTCCGTAAATCTGGTGAATCTCTCAGAGGATTTGGTGGTGTTGCCAACCCCGTGAAACTATCAGGACTCTATCAGCGTATTGCCTCAATTCTTAACAAAGCTGTAGGTAGAAAATTAAACTCTGTTGAATGTTGCTTACTCATTGACGAAGCAGCAGTCACCGTAGTTGCTGGTAATGTCCGCCGTAGCGCGGGTATGCGTCAATTTATATCAGAAGATGAAAAAGGCGCAATGTCAAAAGATGACCTATGGCAACAGGACACAGAAGGTAACTGGCGTATTGATCCAGAACGTGACGCTTTACGAATGGCTAACCATACAAGAGTATTTCATCGTAAGCCCACTTTAGAGGAATCTATCGCATCTGTACGCAAACAGTATTATAGCGGTGAAGGAGCAATTCAGTGGGCAGGTGAAGCGGTTGCTAGGGCTAATGCAGATTTATTAAATACACCAGAAATTAAAAGAGATTTTTTACGTGCCTATGACCAAGGTAAGGGTAAAGGATGGATACAAGAGAATTATCCTGAAATCAGTCCTGATGAATTAGAACATAGGATGGGTAGGTTTGGATTGAATCCGTGTGGTATTTTATAACACTTGCCTCACGTAAAAAACCCCGCAAATACGGGGAAAGCTGAGAAGCTAATCCCGTGGTAATCAATGGAAATAAAAGGCTATTGACACCGTACAGCGTAGGGAGTGAAACTAGATGACAACGAAATTGTTTTCTAGAATATAAGCTCTCCAAGAGTGTGGGGGTACGTATAACTAGCAGTTTTTATGGTGTTATAGTCATACGTATAAAAGGTACGCGGAGCTACAGGGAATATAGAACCTGTAGAACTAGAGGATAAAAAGCCTTTAGGGTAACAAAACTGGAGATTATCGGTAGCAACTTCCACTGTAATTTGTCCGAGGTACACTTAAACCAACTAGATCCCGACAACTATAGAGAACAAGAAGAAGTATTTACCGCTGGTGCGCTCTCTGTTGTTGCATTATTAAACCACCAATTCCTTGAACCCCGCTATCAATACAGCCGGGAACTTGACCCCATTGTCGGTGTATCCTTTACCGGATTATTTGACTTCTTTGTTCATGCCTTTGGTACAGACTGGTTGCGTTGGTGGGAAACCGGAAGACCAGAAACTCCCCAAGGATTGATGTTTAAACGTAGTGAGCAAAAATATCTTAACTTCTGGAAAGATGTAGTTCATAAGGTAGTATGGGAATATTGCGATCGCCATCAGATAAAACGCCCTAACCGTTGTACTACAGTTCAACCAGCCGGCACTAAATCCCTTTTAACCGGTGCTTCACCGGGTTGGCATCCCCCCAAAGCCCAAAGATTCATCCGTCGTATCACCTTCCGCAAAAACGACCCTGTAGCCCTGGCCTGTATAGATTATGGTTACAATGTTATCCCCTCTCAATCTGACAAGGATGAAAATGGTAACTTGCTTAATGATCCTTTTGATCCACGGTGTACAGAGTGGTTGGTAGAAATACCAGTGGCTGTATCTTGGGCGGACTTACCCGGTGCTGACAAAATAGAGGTTTCTAGGTTTTCTGTATTAGCGCAATTAGATTTTGTCATGCAAGTTCAAAACCATTATGTCACACATAACACTTCAGCTACTCTGGAACTTCGTTCTGAAGAAATAGAAGCATTGGGAACACGCATATATGAAGCTATCCAAAATGACGAAGGATATGTTTCCGCTGCATTGTTAGCAAGATTTGATGATATCCAAACATTTCCCCGTTTACCCTTCGAGCCTATAGATAAGCTCACTTTTGAGAGTTTATGTAGAGAGGTCAAGGTTCGACGCAAGACGGATGACTTCTGTGGTGCTTTAAGTCGCTACGATTTGGGTGAGTTATTAGAGTCGGGTCCTAGTGGTTGCGACTCTGATAAATGTATGTTCCCAAGCCAATTAATCACTCCTTAAGATTCCTGCGTAGGGGCGAATATCTGTTCGCCCGTACTCGGCTTAACTGTTCTGGGACGGGCTGCCAGTCCACCCATAGATTTCTGCTAACACAAAAATATTTTATTAAAAAATATTTTACTAAAGCCAAGCCTATTTATGTTCAATAACATGAGTTGAGCTAATCCATTCACCTTTGTCACTATAATTACGAATTAACCGTTGACGTTCATTTTCTCTAACTAACCAACCTGCTTCGACAAAAAAAGATTTTCTCAATTGTAGTTGCAAAGGAACATTACTAGAACTTCCATCAGGCAATAATAAAATCCGTCGAGCAATTCCTTCCGTTTCTGAGATGATTTTATTTCCTTCTATCCTAGCTTTTACAGTCATAATTTGCGATTGAAAAGATAATTTTTGTTCTAAATATCCATCACCTATTTTTTGAATTTCTAAATAAGTGGCATAGGTTTCTGATGGTCTCAAATCCGCGTAAACTGTATGAGCTTTACCTTGCCAATTACCAATCAACTGTTCTACCGTCAGTTGCGGACGTTCATAAGCATCTGTAAAACTGCGAAATTCTCTAATCAGAGTTAAACTAATAAAGTTGCCTCTTTGATCATATAATTGTACTAAACGTAACCGACGATCATGATCAACAAAACCGTATTCGGCTCCAAATTCAGAAAAAGGAGCTAATTGCAATGTTCCTTTAGAAAAAGCTCCCGTAGCAAAAAAGATATTCTGTCTTCCTAAAGAACGATATTCCTGTTGATAATCCTGAATAGGAGGACTATCATAATTACCAGAATTAAAACGGCGTAATCTAAAAAGTACAGATTGATTATGATCATCAGCTTCTAAATTTAGAATACTAGGAGTAGAATCTAATATTTCACCATGGGGGGATATTTTAGTAAATGAACCACGCCATTCACCCAAATTTTTTAGAAAGTTTTCCCAGTTGCTTGCCATAATTTAATTTTTAATTTTAATTTAGATAGCTTATTTTAATTAAATACGGGTTAAAAATCAAGATTAATCATGGTAGTTCTTGTGTGATCATACAGGTTGAGATTCGTCCTCAGTCCATTCTCAATCACTAAAAAGCAGAGGACCTATCACCTTCGACTTCACGGCCTTACTAGTTGCTTTCTCGCCCAGATATGTTAAGATTAATGAAGAATTAATAATTTTTGACAGCAATACTTGGAGAGTATAATGTTTATTAGTGAATTATCCCCCCTGTTTCAAGAATTTGCCCAGAATCCAGTTTCATTTATGGGTGGGTTCGTTTCTGGTGTCCTCCGACTCAACCTGAATGAAGAACCCGTCAAAAGTTGGCTAGATAAAAAATGTTGTGCAAAAAGTACCAGTAACCTGAGTACAGAAACCCAAAACGGTAAAGCGAACGCACCTCAACAAATCACAATTGACTAAATCACAAGAAAATCGCAAAAAAGGCACGGAAGCCACTTGGCTTTAGACAGTGGAGGAAGTGCCAACGGCGAATTTATTCATTTATTTATTCGCCGAGCATAAGATATAATTGGACTGCAAGTAAGAACAACCATCTACACGAAGAAGTATTTTAATAAGGAGAAACCCCTGATTTATCTCGTCTGGGCATTTGACCGTAGCCTGGGTAAACAAGTAAAGGTAAAATATGGAGTGTAATACCGCCAAAATTTGATGGACTCGGAAAGCAAAAAAACATAAAAGTAAGCGCAACTGCAATACCTGTCGGACTGGTAGTTGTTTTAAGCGTGTACCGGGATAATTGACTATTCCTTTTAAGCAAGTCTTAAAGAATCTGTGTGTCTTTAGACCGCAGAATGTCAATTAATTTGTTAGCGGGCTAAATTTAGGGTAATTTAGGCTGGTAATGGGTAATGGGTAACTAATCAAAATCTCACCTATTACCTATTTCTTTATCGGTAAAATAACTGAATTTGGTCAGGGGTATTGATATATCAATCTAGAATATGTTATAAAAAAATCACAGGTTGCTCAATGGCTGTTTGTTCAGATAATTATAAAGAAATAATTAAGAGTGCCATTAACTATCGCGGTAATCATTCTGAATTCGGCCATAAGGATCACAATACAATGAAAGTAATTGCTAGAAAATTTTCAGGTTGGCATATCCATGAGTCTAGTAGTATATTTCGCCACTGTGTAAGTTAAAGGAAGTAGTTCGTGGGTGAAAATGACCAGAAACTTATTTGTTTGGGGATATTGCCAGAGAATAGTTTTAATGATAGGGTAGGTTAAGATTATGTTTTTGAGAAAAAACCCCCAGTGGATTTTAGCCGGGGGAGTTTAGTTATCAGGGTGCATCTACCAATTAGATGTTCTCAGGTGTATAACGATCTTCCGGATAAATTTATTGTTAACAAATTCGATTTGTGTTGATTTCAGGAGTCAACTACCTAGCGGTTTTGAGAAAGAGTAGGAACAGAAAAAACCCCCAGTGGTGTTAGCCGGCTAGGGGAAGTTAGTTATCAGGGTGCATCTACTTGTTAACTGTTCTAGGGTGGTGTATGATATTCCGGAAAAAATGATTATATGGTAATGATTGTGTGGTGCTAATCATAAACAAGAAAAAACCCCCAGTGGTGTTAGCCGACTAGGGGAAGTTAGTTATCAGGGTGCATCTACTTGTTAACTGTTCTAGGGTGGTGTATGATGTTCCGGAAAAAATGATTATATGGTAATGTATATGGTAATGATTGTGTGGTGCTAATCATAAACAAGAAAAAACCCCCAGTGGTGTTAGCCGACTAGGGGAAGTTAGTTATCAGGGTGCATCTACTTGTTAACTGTTCTAGGGTGGTGTATGATATTCCGGAAAAAATAATTATATGGTAATGATTGTGTGGTGCTAATCATAAACAAGAAAAAACCCCCAGTGGTGTTAGCCGACTAGGGGAAGTTAGTTATCAGGGTGCATCTACTTGTTAACTGTTCATTGTTTTTAACTTATGATCCGGAAAAAATTACCCAAATATTGCTGTAGGTCTCATACCGAAAAAATTCCTGTGGCTGGTCGCTGGGTAGGGGAGTTAGTTATCAGAATTTCATCTACTAAATAACTGATTTACAAATGTTTACAAACGCTCTTGCTAACCAAGAGCGTTTTTTATTTGCCAGAATTAAAAAAAGAAAACCCCTAGTGAGTTTTAGCCAACTAGGGGAATTGAAGATCAAGGTGCATCTACCAACAAAGAGTTCTCGACCGGGATCAACCAATCCGGATCAACTTTTTGAAGAGAAATAGGCAGAAAACCGTGTTAAAAACTAGATTAGGATCAATGTCTCAACAACGCGCATCTGAAACATTAGAATGGCAAAATACATCTACACCACCCTGCGTGATCAAGATTGTCTAAGTTTTATGGAGCAGAAGTTGTGACCCAGGAATTTCACCTTTCCGCAACACCAGTAGGGCAAAATGACTATCTGGTGCGGACTGAACAAGTAGCATCTGGGGTACCGTTGGCAGAAGAACTGGTACATTGGCCTGTGACTGAGTGGTTAGTGGCCGCCGGATATTTAATGGATGACCCTTTGCAGTTAGTCTTGCAGGGGGAGATGACGACTAAAAAGGCTGTTAACTTGGTGGACTTGGGGCAGGAGTTGTATAACGCGCTATTTCAGGGAACTCTCAGAGATAGTTGGATCACCGCTCAAGGTATTGCCCAAAATCACCAACAGGTGCTGCGGCTAAGATTGGGATTCAAAGATGCCAGATTAGCACGGTTGCCATGGGAAGTGATGCACGCAGGCGATCGCCCTTTAGCCACAGGACCTGATATTACATTTGCGCGTTACCAAAGTGGTATGGCCTCAGTCAATGCCTACTGGTTGCGTGCCTATGGCGAGCGGAAGCTATCGCCCAGCCATTTACAGAATCATAATCTCCCGACACCGGCGGCAGAACGGGGGCTGAAAGTGTTGATGGTGATTTCTTCTCCAAGGGACTTGGTGCAGTTGCATTTACTCAAGCAAGAAGCTATCAATCTGAAAGCAGAACTGCACCGCCAAGCATTAAAATTGGCAGATGGTAATCATCATCTACCGGAAATTGAATTGACTGTTCTTGACGAGCCAGGTAGGGAAGAACTCACCCAAGCTTTAGAACAGGGACATTACGATATTCTCCACTATTCCGGTCATAGCAACTTGGGCGCGAATGGTGGGCAAATTTATCTAGTCAGTAAAAAAACTGGTTTAACAGAAACTCTCAGCGGGGATGATTTAGCTGGGTTACTGATTAATAATCATATTCAAATGGTAGTGTTTAATTCCTGCTTTGGGGCATATCGGGCTAAGGCCGGGACTGGAGAAGACTCAGGAGAGCGGAATTTAACAGAAAGCTTGGTCAAACGGGGAATTAGAAGTGTACTGGCGATGTCAGAACGCATACCTGATGAGGTGGCACTGACGCTGACACAACTATTTTACCGAAACTTAAGTCAGGGCTATGCTTTAGATTTGTGTGTGAGTCGGGTTCGTCAAGGCTTAATTTCTGCTTATGGTTCTCAACAAATGTACTGGGCTTTGCCGATTTTGTACCTCCAGCGAGAATTTGATGGTTGTTTGACACCACAAGTTAATTTATCGGGCTATATGGCTACTTCACGCGGGCTGTCAGAGTTACTAAACGAATATCAGCCGCCTCAGCGGACTAATCATGATCATTATTCCGGTGTAGCAAATAATCCAGAAAGCTTGATGGCTATTGATGATATCCTGAATCCCGATTTGGGAGAGGAGACAACGGGCGTAGATTGGCTTTTGGGAGATACTTGGGGTGATCTTGTAGATGAAATTGAATATGATGACCCCAACTATGATCAGGATTCGGCAATAGTTTCTGATTTGTTTCGTCAGCTTGATAACCGGGCAACTACAAGCGAGGGACAAAGTATGAAAGCGGAACTGATCCAAGGATCTAACGAATTATCGGAAATGCAGGTTTCTGAGGTCGAGGAACATTTAGACTGGGGAAATGTACCGACCTCGATAACACCAACTTCCTTAAATATTCAAAAGCGACAGGTAAATCCCCCTTTATCACAGTCTCCTTTAGCGACCCCAGGTAATCGCTATCACAGATCAAAATCATCATTGCTGTTGGGTCTTTTCGGTGCAAGTGCGATTACCATGATCGTTGGTGTTGCTTGGTGGTGGCATCAACGACAGTCTCAGAAGCTACCCAATATCCCGCCCCTTCCCGGACAAAATATCACCAGTAATCAGTATCCAAGTATTAATTTAGCTAACTCCGCTACAGGGATTGTCACTGCTACAGCTACGGCACAATTGAGTCAAGGCAATTTAAAGGATGGATTGAGTGCTATTCATGAATTATTAAATCGTGGTGCCTTCACGGCTGCGGAAACAGCTTTAAATTTAATTCCTGTTCAGGATACCCAAAATCCATCTGTGAATTTTGTCTGGGGGCGATTAGCTTGGCAGTCTGTACAAACGGGAAATAATAAGTACAGTATTGATGATGCACGCCGTTACTGGGCTAGGGCTGTACAGAATCAGCCGGATTCTATTTTGTATAATAATGCTTTGGGATTTGCCTATTATGCGGAGAATAATCTCAATTATGCTAATGATGCTTGGTTCAAGTCTCTGAGTTTAGCATTAAAACCCCAGCAGAATGGAGGTGGAAATTTTGGACAAACAAAATATCCGGAAATATCTGGAGAACCGGAGGCTTTGACGGCTTATGCTGGGTTAGCTTTGGGGTTATATAAAAGCGCTCAGAGTCAACCCGCTGATAAACGTCAACAATATTTACAGGAAGCGATTAAACTTCGACAAATGGTGATTCAAAATGCACCCGCAGATTTTACTATGGAGAAATTATCACGAAATTGGCTGTGGACCCAACAGGCGATCGCAGATTGGCAAAGCCTGGGACAAACAAAGCTACCGCTTTTGTAATAAAATTGTCGATCATCCCATGAGGATGACAAAAAGTGTGAAATCCAATACATCAATCTCAAGTTAAATAACTAGCGCTATACTTACAGCGTGAGACAAGGAATCTGGTTAGATATATAAACGACGCTATTAGAAGTCAGGAATCAAAAAAATGAAAAAAGTAGAAGCCATTATCCGTCCATTTAAGCTTGATGAAGTGAAAATTGCCTTGGTTAATGCGGGTATTGTGGGGATGACAGTTTCTGAAGTCCGGGGTTTTGGAAGACAAAAGGGTCAAACTGAACGCTATCGAGGTTCGGAATATACTGTAGAGTTTCTCCAAAAACTCAAGGTGGAAATTGTCGTTGAAGATTCCCAAGTTGACACGGTTGTGGATAAAATTATCTCCGCAGCCCGTACTGGTGAAATCGGTGATGGTAAAATTTTTATCTCTCCTATTGAACAAGTTGTACGAATTCGGACAGGAGAAAAAAATACAGAAGCAGTATAAATACTAGATATTGAATACTACGTATCTACAAGAGGTGCGTTGCTGAGTCTGTGAAGATAAAAACAGTCAGCAACGCGCCCTTCAGGAAGTCAAAAATCAAAAGTCAAAAGTCAAAAAGTACAGAAGTTGTATTCTATTTTTACTTTAGAGATCACCCAGAGTAGACGCAAAAGAGTAAAATTGAAGATATTTAATCTTCTAATTCTCACAATGAAATCTTTGTTTTTAAATTTAGATTTTTAATTCTCCAGTTGTGTTGTATTTTTGCAAAATTCCAATTACAACTGCTGGTATTTCTAAATGGGGAATAATTCCTGTATCGAGTATTTCCTCAAAACCTTTAATTACCGCAGGATTTAAACTAGCTAAACGTCTTCCTAATTCAATATTTGTAAATTGTGCTTTTTCACCCCATAAAATGATACTGGGAACTTGAAGTTCCTGAATATATAAGCTCAAATCAAAATAAAGATTCCCCCTTAAAAAGGACAAAGCCGCAAATTTAGCGTTATATTGTTGTGCAGAAGTTAAATAAGCTGATACCATTTCTTGTGTCACTCTTTCTGGTTTAGCAAAAAGAAAACTTTGCAAAAAATTCCTAACTGCAATTTCATTTTCTGCACCCAAAGCATAAATTAGATTATCTACTAAAGGTGTATTAAGCAAAGAAACTGGTAATCTTCGTCCCGCACCTTGTCCAAAATCATCGAACCCCGAAGGACAAACTAAAAACAAAGCTTTGAATAAATGGGGATAAGTAATAGCGAGACGAATAGCAAAAGCCGCAGTTAAAGAAGATGCTATTACAGTTACACTTTGGTGACAAGTTTGATTAATAAACTCAATAATTGTGGTTAAATAATCTTCAATTTGATAATCTCGCACAGGGTGAGCAGATTTTCCCCAGCCAATTAAATCTGGGGCTAAAATTCGATATTTTGCAGCATAAGCTGGGTAAATTTTAGACCATTCATAAGCGGACGCACCACCACCAAAATTATGTAAAAATAACAATGGTGGTAAATCTTGATCTTTTGCATTTTCCCAAGGGGCGCTAATTTGGGTATAGTAAACCATTGTCCCCAAAGATGTATGAATGAACTTACTACCAAAACCCGGAGGTTGAAACTGAATCATAACTATGAAACTCAATCTTTACTAAGGACAAGTTGATTTATATTGTCACTACTAATATTATAAGCAGCACCAAACCCAATTACAAAACGTCCGTTTTTGGGTGTGAGTTGAAAAATCCGAAAATCTGGTAAACTGCGTAATGTGGAAATCAATTCTCCAAAACGAATCTCAAATTTATCAACAATTTGTTGCCATTTTTCAGTTTCTCTCTCTACCAGATTTGCGGTACAATTAAAATTCAAACGCCGACGAGCGAAAATTTGTTTAGTTTTAACTTCGTCTTCAATAAATAAAACACTCACAAAAGGATGATTATGAATATTTTGGGTGTGAGTAGCTAGTCCACTAACATAAATATAGATGTTTTTATCATCGTCTATGACAAAAGGAGCGTAACTAGCGTCAGGAATTCCCTCTTGACTAACTGTACTCATCATAATGCTGATAAATTCTGTGGGAAATTTCTCGTATTCGGCTTGGGCTTTTTTAAGTTGATCGATCATGATTGATAATTATTTATTTTAACGAACCACTCCGGGCACAGAGGACACGGAGGAAAAAATTTATTTGGGGACTTTTATATTATATCAAGAATTTGATATTTTATCTACTATATACACAAAAAGTTGATACAATAAAACTAAAATATGGTGGTTACATAGTATTTATGAATAACAACAACCGTTCACAATGGGATTTATGCAGGTTCATTAAAACTCTCACCTACTTTGAAGTATTTCCGGTTCTGAACTGGATACAAAAACTTTTTCAAGGTGGTTATAAAGATAATCAAAATCTATCAAAAGCAGGAATAAATATGGGTGTAATTCTGGTAGCTGGTGCGACTGGTGGTGTAGGTAAACGAGTTGTGAAAAAATTGGTAGCGCAGGGTTATCATATCCGTTGTTTGGTTCGAGATATTGACAAAGCACGGCCAATTCTCGGTAATGATATTGATTTGGTGATTGGAGATATTACAAAACCAGAAACTTTGACAAATTTAGTTTTGGCTAATATTCAAGCTGTAATTTGTTGTACAGCAGTTCGTGTACAACCAGTGGAAGGAGATACACCAGATAGAGCAAAATATAATCAAGGTGTGAAATTTTATCTACCGGAAATTGTTGGAGATACACCAGAAAATGTTGAATATCAAGGTGTGAAAAATTTAGTTGCAGCAGCAAAAAAATATCTGGTTACTGTTGGTGAGAAACCAATATTTGATTTTACTAAACCATCAGATGAAATCAAAAATGTCTGGGGTGCTTTGGATGATGTTGTTATGGGTGGTGTTAGTTCTAGCAGTTTCCAAATTAGGGAAAATACAGCAGTATTTACAGGTAATGTTTCTACTGCTAATTCTGGGGGTTTTGCTTCAGTAAGAACTAAGAATTTTTCACATTTACTTGATTTGTCAGGTTATCAAGGTGTGAAATTACGGGTGAAAGGTGATGGTCAACGTTATAAAATATTTTTACGCACAGAGTCAACTTGGGACGGAATTGGTTATAGCTATTCTTTTGATACCGTTGCTAATAATTGGCTAGATATTCAGATCCCTTTTACAGATTTGTTCGGTGTATTTCGCGCCAAAGTTGTTAAAGATTGTCCACCAATTGATGTTAGTAAAATTTGTTCTTTACAACTAATGTTGAGTAAGTTTGAATATGATGGTGCTTTAAATCCTAAGTTTAATCCTGGCGTTTTCGCGCTGGAAGTTTCATCAATTCAAGCTTATGGTGGGGAAATTTTACCTCAATTTATATTAATTAGTTCTGCTGGGGTGACTCGTCCCGGAAGACCAGGAATTAATTTAGATGAAGAACCACCCGCAGTCAGATTAAATGACCAATTAGGAGGTATTTTGACCTGGAAATTACGAGGTGAAGAATGTTTGAAAGCTAGTGGAATACCTTATACAATTATCAGACCTTGTGCTTTAACAGAAACAGCGGGAGGAAAGGAATTAATATTTGCACAGGGTGATAATATCAGAGGAAAAGTTAGTCGTGATGATGTTGCGGAAATTTGTGTACAAGCAATTAAAGAACCAAAAGCGAAAAATCTAACTTTTGAAGTTAAGGAAAGCGAAATGGTTGCTAATAATCCAAATTGGCAAAGTCTATTTTCTTCCTTACAAGTTGATCAATAAGACTTTAAATAATTAACAAGTTTGTTGGGTTGGTTTGGTTTGGTTTGATCAACCCAACCTACGGGTTTCATTTAATTAGTTGATAATATTATGTTCAGAAAGTTGTTAATAACTACGGTATGTGTGATGATTGTGTGCAGTGGTGTGTTTTTAAAACCTGCTTTACCACAGCAAGTTGATTTCCGTGTTAATAATTTAGAAAATGATGTTCGGAGTTTACAACTACGCTTACAACAACTTGAGTTAATGGTTAGTAAAAATAATCAATTACCTACTACCAATAATTCTCAAGTTGTACCTCCTAATTTGAAAAAGTATTTATCGCAACAGGAAAAAATGTTAAATAATTTAGCAACTTTAGTGGTTGAATTAAACCAGAAAGTGAATAAATTAACTATTCGAGTTAATCAACGGTCGAACCTTAATGTTAAATAGAGATGAATTTGTTACTTATGAAGGTGGTTGTCACTGTGGTGCTGTGCGATTTCGTGTGTTAGTTAATAATCATCAAGTTGATGATTGTAATTGTTCAATATGTTCTAAAAAAGGATTTTTGCATTTAATTATCCCGCGAGAACAATTTACTTTACTCGCAGGGGAAGATGTATTAAAAACTTACACATTTAATACAGGAGTAGCACAACATAAATTTTGCGGAACTTGTGGTATTCATTCTTTTTATGTTCCCCGTAGTCACCCTGATTGTATTGATGTTAATGTGCGGTGTTTAGATGGTAATGTCATTGACAATTTTCAAATCGTGCCTTTTGATGGTATAAACTGGGAGGAGAATATTCATAACCTTAAGAGAGGTTAAATATCTTATTTTTTATGTTATTTCTTCAGAATTGATGATCTAGCACCTAAACTATGGTATTTTAATGATGTCCATTCACTTTTCACAAATGTTGTAATTTCTAAATAACAAATATGATGGAAAATCAATCACAGCAACCCCAACCAGTAAATTCTCCTTCCCCACAAGATGTTTTGTCTTTTTTAGGTGGAGAAAATCGCAATGTACCAAAAATACCTGATGCTGATAAATCTGTGTCTCAATGGCAGGAAATTCTTAAACAAATTATTGAATTTTTAGAAAAACTGCCAGATTATTTAAGCGGAATTTTTAATAACAATAAAAGAGGGTTAATTAACTTACTCTTAATCTTATCGGCTTTGGTGACAGTTAAGGTAGTAATTGCATTATTAGACGCGGTGAATGATATACCATTACTACAACCAATTTTTGAGTTAATTGGACTATTTTACTCTCTCTGGTTTGCTTTCCGTTATCTCCTTAAATTCGACACCAGACAAGAATTATTTCAGAAATTTAATGCTTTTAAACAACGATCTTTTGGATGAATATTTTATTTTTTTTGATTTCTTGAGTTCCTAAGATGTAGGATAGGCTATAACTAACCTACATTTTATCTCTTGCCTCTTGTCTCTTTAGATAGAGAGTTTTAATAAAAATATTTTTGGTAATTATTCCCGCAGATAGTCTATTTATCCGCTAGAAAATTCTAATCTAGTTCTGGCAATACTCGAAAAGTAAACAGGACTAATTGTATGAATGAAAAGATTACCGCAGATACCTATGATAGAGGCATA
This sequence comes from Dolichospermum planctonicum, assembly GCF_005402965.1. Taxonomy (GTDB): domain Bacteria; phylum Cyanobacteriota; class Cyanobacteriia; order Cyanobacteriales; family Nostocaceae; genus Dolichospermum; species Dolichospermum planctonicum. The sequence continues at coordinate 26,885 of NZ_BJCF01000032.1, read as the reverse complement.
ATTCCCGCCGAAACAGCCGCACGAATGAAAAGAGAAGGAAAAAATTATAAACACATACCGACGGAGGAGGATCTTGCAAGTGCGTCCACTGATCATCAAACTGATATTAACAGTATTCGCACAACAGATGGTTATACTGTGGATCAAGAAGGTTTGTTGAATAATTATCCAGTTGAACCGGAAATGTATTATCAAGTTCCTGGTGACGCGCGGGAAATAGCCGAACAAGAAAAAGCCGAACGAATACGGGAATTACGAGAAGTTAATGAAGATAAAACAGGTCTATTAACAGAGGATTTTGATAAAAGAGGTAGAGGTCCAGGAATGATTTAATTTACCATTTCTTTGATTTTTTCCCGAAAGGCTATGGCCGCATCTAAAGCATCTTCTGCTATTACATATTCCGCCAAAATTGATAAATCTAAGTTGGGTAATAATTCACTTTTTGCCACCAATTCATAATTTTCATCCCCCAAATGATCAACGGCAAATTGATTTTTTTGAAAAAACCAAACTTCTGCCACAGCTAATCTTTTGTAAACTTCTAATTTATCAATTCCCTCAATGGTGACTACAACTTCAATGGCAAGATCAGGAACTTCTTTTTCTATGCCTATACAGTAGGATTCATCTGGTTCTACTCCTCCTCTTTTCGCTTCTTTACGGAAGGTGGTAGAACCAAGGGGAAAATAGCGAATGCGTTTTTCTTGAAAGTAAATTTCCAGCGAAGATCCAATAATTGTTTTGCGAATTTCATGGCGAAGACTTGGTGACATTAATTCTATGACTCCATCTAAATATGTAACTCTATATTGGAGGCTATCACCCAAATCATTGAGTAAAGCTTCATAATTGTTCCAATTAACACCAGTGATAGTTTGCCGTTCTTCTGGATCTTCGGCTTGTAATAGTTCAGATAATTCTGGAAGTAAAGGCATAGAATTTCCTAAAACCGAATTATTGCTAACTTGATTATATTCTAATTTCTAAATTCCCGACTTCTTTGAGAAGTCGGGGATCTATATTCAAAAATTGTAAATAAATGTAAAGCTACTAGCAAATAAAATCTTTCTGAGAATTAGTTTGATCTAATCCGGTAAGTCACTCCCTGCGGTAGTCTAGATAAATGTTAATTTATCGCCTGGTTTGACAAAATAGTTTTATGACCTCAGTTTCTAGTCCTCCGCGCACTATTCGCATTGGTTCACGTAAAAGCCAATTAGCTCTAGTTCAAACATACTGGGTACAAGCCCAACTCCAGAAAAGCTTTCCCGACATTACTTTTGAAGTTCATACCATGTCTACCCAAGGAGACAAAATCCTCGACGTAGCATTGGCTAAAATTGGCGATAAAGGACTATTTACCAAAGAACTGGAATTGGGCATGATCAATAAAGAGATTGATTTTGCTGTCCATTCTCTCAAAGACCTCCCAACCAATTTACCACCAGGTTTGACACTGGCCGCAATTACAGAGCGGGAAAACCCCGCAGACGCGGTGGTACTGCACGAAAAGCATAAAGGTGAAAAACTTGAGACTTTACGCGCAGGTGCGGTAATTGGCACTTCTTCCCTGCGACGGTTGGCACAATTGCGCCATAAATTCCCCCATTTTACATTTAGGGATATTCGGGGTAATTTGATTACACGCATGGCAAAACTGGATGCTGGTGAATATGATGCTCTAATTTTAGCAGTAGCCGGTTTAGAAAGACTGGAAATGAGCGATCGCATTCATCAAATTCTCTCACCAGAAATCTCCCTCCATGCCGTCGGACAAGGTGCTTTGGGGATAGAATGCCGCGCGGATGATACGGAAGTAATTACCTTACTTAAAGCTATTGAACACCCGCAAACACGCGATCGCTGTTTAGCGGAAAGATCATTTTTACGAGTTTTAGAAGGCGGCTGTCAAGTCCCTATTGGTGTAAATACTGAAATAATTAATGATAAATTAACATTAAAAGGACTTGTCGCCAGCGTTGATGGTCAGAAAATTGTTCAGAATATAGTCACTGGTGCGGCGACTGATGCTGAAAAATTAGGGGCCGAATTAGCCGATATTTTGCGACAACATGGGGCTACAGAAATCTTGGAACAAATCTTTACCGAGATTCAACGAGGCTCATAAGATAATTGACAATTGACAACTGACAACTGATAACTGACAAAAATATGCGAATTTTATTTGTAGCAGCAGAAGCTGCTCCCATTGCCAAAGTTGGTGGCATGGGGGATGTTGTAGGTGCATTACCCAAGTTCTTGAGACAAATGGGTCATGATGTACGGATATTCTTGCCTTATTATGGCTTTGTTCCTGATAAAATGGTCGTTCCTGAAGAACCTATCTGGAAAGGCTCTGCCATGTTTCAGGATTTTTCAGTTTACGAAAGTGTACTCCCTGGAACTGATATTCCTTTGTATTTATTCGGACATCCAGTTTTTCTACCTCGGCGGATTTATGGTGGGGAAGATGAAGATTGGAGATTTACCTTCTTTGCCAATGGTGCGGCGGAATTTTGCTGGAATTATTGGAAACCGGAAATTGTCCACTGTCATGATTGGCACACAGGAATGTTACCCGTGTGGTTAAATCAATCTCCAGATATAACCAGTGTTTTCACCATTCATAACCTGGCTTATCAAGGACCATGGCGGTGGTATTTAGAGAAAATTACTTGGTGTCCCTGGTATATGCAAGGACATAACACCATGGCCGCAGCCGTCCAGTTTGCTGATAAAGTAAATACAGTTTCTCCTACCTATGCTGAACAGATAAAAACCCCTGCCTATGGTGAAGAAATAGAAGGGTTATTATCTTTTATTAGTGGTAAATTATCAGGGATAATCAACGGCATAGATACCGATATTTATGATCCCGCTAATGATAAATACATTCCTCAAAACTTTACCATAGATACCCTTGATCAACGTAAAGCTAATAAAATATCCCTGCAAGAAGAAATGGGTTTAGAAGTTAATTCTAATGCCTTTTTAATTGGTATGGTGACAAGGTTGGTAGAACAAAAAGGCATGGATTTAGTATTACAAATCCTTGACCGATTTATGGCTTATACGGATGCTCAGTTTGTCTTATTGGGAACAGGCGATCGCTATTATGAAACCCAAATGTGGCAACTTGCATCCCGCTATTCTGGACGTATGTCCACTTACCTACTGTATAATGATGCCCTTTCTCGTCGCATTTACGCTGGTACAGATGCCTTCTTAATGCCTAGTCGCTTTGAACCCTGCGGTATCAGTCAAATGATGGCTTTGCGTTACGGTTGTGTTCCTATTGTTCGTCGTACAGGGGGATTAGTTGATACCGTCAGCCACTATGATCCAGTCAACGAAGCAGGTACAGGTTATTGCTTTGACAGGTATGAACCACTAGACCTATTTACTTGTATGATACGCGCTTGGGAAGGTTTCCGTTTCAAACCCCAATGGAGGGAATTACAAAAACGGGGAATGAGTCAAAACTTCAGTTGGTATCAATCTGCTAAAGAGTATGATAAACTCTATCGTTCTATCTATGGTTTACCAGACATAGAACCAGAAGCGGAAATAACAGCAGAAAATGTTTAAGGTGTTGTAGAAAGTTGGAATTTTAAATAATTTTAATGGGGTATTTATCTGGAATGCCCCTTTTTAATACACGATAGTATAGAATTGAAAAAAGATGGATTGGTTAGAGCGCGTCGCAGAAATTCGCAAAATTTGTAACGTGCCAGCACCAGCCCGAAATGTTGCTATTGCTAGAGTATGGGTAGATGAGACGTTTTCTGAGCTATTTGCTTTTAGTGGTAAGCTGTTGCGAGAAGGAGCAGTTGGTTTACCTAATCAACCGATGTTTCAAGCCTTTGATGTTGGTGGACACCGAAGAGACTTAGACTCGGAGTACAAAATATTAGAAGCGATAGCCGAAAAATATACAAATAATAGAGAAGTAAAGGGTAAAATTGAATTATTTACAGAAAGAGAGTCATGTGATTCGTGTGAGTATGTCATGAAGCAATTTAGGCAAACTTTCCCGAACATTCAGCTAAATGTATATCACGGAAACATTGCATAAAGGAGTCGGTAGAAATGTCAATTTGCAATTTACCCGAACAATTTAAGCTTATTTTTAACGAGAATCATCCTTTGTCATGTTCAGATTTGGAAATAATTCAACTTGAACGACAACAAGGTATTAATCTACCCAGCACTTACAAAGACTTTCTCAAGATAATGGGACATGGGGCAGGTAAGTTTTTACGTGGTTCAGATTGCTTTTATCAGCATTTGTCACAAATTCAAGAATGGGCTAAACAACTTTTAGTAGAAAATGATTTTCCTCAGACTTTACCAGAGGATGCTTTTGTATTTTTCATGCACCAGGGATATCAGTTCAGCTTTTTCAGACTTTCAGAAGGTGATAACCCGCCAACTTATTCATATTGTGAAGGACAAGAAGAGGCTTATTTTATCAAAAGTCATGATCAGTTTAGTGACTTTCTATCTGTGGAAATCAATCTTTATTTAAAGTCTTTGATGCTTTTAGCAAGTTAGATATTAGCTAGATAAACAAAATTATGGTTCAAAGTTTTTTTGTCAGAATCAGGATGTCCAGGATTTAAGGATTTCCCGGATGGAAATTTTTATAGTTTTGCAAGCAAGATAGAGGTGAATCTATACTATTATTTATGAATAAATATGATATAATAGCCAATTATTAATCAACAAACGAAACTTACTTATGTCCTATAAAGTTAGTATTGTTATTGAAAAAGATGAACATGAGTATTATGCTTATTGTCCTGAACTTCCTGGGTGTCAATCTGAAGGTGATTCTTTAGAATCAGTACAGGCAAATATCAAGGAAGCTGTTGAATTATATATAGAAACATTATCAGAGTTTGAGAAACAAGCACTTCAGCAAAAAGAAATATTAACTATGATTTCATGATGATTTCATGTTGATAATCCAAAGATATTAGGTTCTACTAGGTTTGTTATTTCATGGAGAAAAAGCTTGAACTATGGTAACAATAAAATCTCAACGGAAAGTGCTGTTATCTCATGGTGAAGATGGGTATTTTGTTGTCGAAGTACCAAGTTTACCTGGTTGTATCAGTCAGGGTAAAACCCGTGAGGAAGCTTTAGCTAATATAGAAGAGGCAATATCTCTCTACATTGAAGTTTTGCAAGATAGGGGTGAACCTATTCCAGACGATACGGTTGAGGTAGTGCTGGTGTGAGTAAATTACCTATTATCTCAGGTTTAGAGTGTGTGAAAGCGCTAGAAAAAATCGGCTTTGTTGTGGATAGACAAAGAGGAAGTCACATTATACTGGTTCGTGAAGAACCAAGAACCACTATATCCGTACCAGATCACAAAGAACTAGATAGAGGTACTTTACGTGGAATTATTCGACAAGCGGGTTTAAGTGTAGATGAATTTATTGAATTATTGTGATGTACTAACAAAGATATTCTGGTGCAACTCCGTGTAAAATACAGATTCCAGTCTGTATTTCCTCAACATCATGGGTAACACTTTTGGTCATCTTTTCCGAATTACGACTTTTGGCGAATCTCACGGCGGCGGTGTGGGCGTTATAATTGATGGTTGTCCCCCACAACTGGAAATTTCCCCAGAGGAAATTCAATTTGAACTCGATAGAAGACGGCCAGGACAAAGTAAAATCACCACCCCCCGCAAAGAAGCAGACACCTGTGAGATATTATCTGGGGTGTTTGAGGGGAAAACGCTGGGAACACCCATAGCTATCTTAGTCAGAAATAAAGATACCCGTTCCCAAGACTACGATGAAATGGCGCAAAAATACCGCCCTTCTCATGCAGATGCTACCTATGATGCTAAATATGGCTTGAGAAATTGGCAAGGTGGCGGAAGGTCGTCAGCCCGTGAGACAATAGGTAGAGTGGCTGCTGGTGCGATCGCTAAAAAGATTTTACATCAAGTTGCAAATGTAGAAGTTATCGCCTATGTCAAGCGCATTAAAGATTTACAAGGCGTAGTAGATACGAATACGGTCACTTTAGCGGATGTAGAAAGCAATATTGTCCGTTGTCCAGATAGAGAAATTGCTAATACCATGATTTCATTAATAGAACAAACCGGTCGAGATGGTAATTCTATTGGTGGTGTGGTTGAATGTGTAGTGCGAAATGTTCCCAAAGGTTTAGGAGAACCAGTTTTTGATAAATTAGAAGCAGATTTAGCAAAAGCAGTCATGTCACTTCCTGCTAGTAAAGGTTTTGAAATCGGTTCAGGTTTTGACGGAACTTTGTTAACAGGTTTTGAACATAACGACGAATTTTATATTGATGAAAATGGGGAAATTAGAACAGTAACTAATCGTTCTGGAGGGATTCAAGGGGGAATTTCTAACGGCGAAAATATCATTATCAGAGTGGCTTTTAAACCAACAGCCACTATTAGAAAAGAACAAAAAACCGTCACAAAAGAAGGTGAAGAAACAGTTTTAGCAGGAAAAGGTAGACATGATCCTTGTGTTTTACCTCGCGCTGTACCTATGGTTGATGCTATGGTGGCCTTAGTTTTATGTGATCATCTCTTACGTCATTATGGACAATGTAAAGTATTGTAATAGATCATAAGAATTTCTTTTGAAAAAGATTCATACCGTTATGCTTGGACTAAAAATTATCTGAAAAAACAGAACAATAAAAAATAACATTCTTGTGGGGTGGGCATCCCTGCCCGCCCCAATATGTAAATTAGGTGGATTTTAGTTTATGATAATATCACAGTGTGGCTTTATCTATATTCTGTGGCTTTATCTATATTCCTATATTGTATCTATGAGATCGAGAATTGAAAATAACATTTTATTTATTCACAAGGAAGATGTACCAGAATTTAAAAAAGGCGGTTCGGTAGTTAGAAATTCCTACTTTTGGGCGTTACGTTCCATTGCTGGTCGTGCTAAACGTTATCATGATTGGGAATACGAATCAGAAGTTTGGCTGGCACTAGAAAGAATGCTTTTATCTTTTACTGAATCAGGATATTTGGGTTATCGAGAAACAATTTTAGAGTTTCCTTTATCACAGGGTGAAATTCCTAATTTGCTGCGAAATGTAGCTACCTGGGAATAATCCATTTTCATCCTTTCAAGGATGTTTTAAAAGGGAGAAACTTTAAATCATATTTTGATTGGATTTTATTCTCACAGGAAAATTCAGATAATACACGGAAATCCAGTAAGTTAAGCTCAAACATGACAATGTTTAAGCTAAAACCCCCTACAATTCAACCAATTTAAAACCCCAAATTTTCAAAACAGTAGTTGCTAATTCTGGATCTATACCATCATAAGCCTCCCATTCCGAATGCGGGTCTTTAGGATGTCCCTCACCCACATGACCTGCAATTTTTATGACCGGGATATTCACTACGTAATCACGTTCCATTCCCTTGGGAATAGCTAATTGGATTCTCCGGCCTACAAATTTCGCCCCGCTGGATTTAGCTACGGTTTCACGAACTAAACAAATATCACCAGCAGTTCCCCAAGTAGTTTGGTAGGTGTACAGAAATGATATATAGCTTTCTGGCTTGATTGATCTTTTGAGAACTTGCATTATTTAATCCTTACTGATTTCGGTTCAAGAATTTCATCTAAATACTACCTGCTATATTATAATTTCCTGCTTTTGATAGAATCACACAAGGGGTTTTATCTATGGAATTACCCCTTGCGAAAATTCCTAACCTACGCAGGTGTAAACTGTAATGATACACCATTCATACAGTAGCGCAAGCCGGTTGGTTTAGGACCATCATTGAATACATGGCCTAAATGTCCACCACAATTACTGCAATGCACCTCAGTTCTGGTCATAAAAAATGACCTGTCTGTAGTCGTAGCAATTGCTCCCTCAATTGGCTTAAAAAAGCTCGGCCAACCAGTACCACTATTAAATTTAGTCTCTGAAGTAAACAAAGCTTGTCCACAACCAGCACAGACATAAGTACCAGGTTCATATTGCTTATCCAAGGGACTGGTATGGGGAGGTTCTGTACCATGTTTCCGCAACACCCGAAACTGTTCTGGTGTCAGGATACTCTTCCACTCTTCCTCAGTCTTAGTAACTGCAAACTCTGTATTAGAAAGTGCCATTGTTTCTGAACTCCAATTGATATAACGGGAAAAAAAGGCTGTACCGACTAATACGGCACCCATTTGCAAAAAATAACGTTTGTCCATAAACCTATTATTTGCTATTATTTGCTATTTTTCTTTTCCTACCCTAACCAACTCTAGCAAGTTTCTTAATTCTCCCCGATAAATTGCCAAATATTCCCTAAAAATGTCTTGCCTAATTCAGAAAAATATGTAATGCTCGTAAAATAAATTTTCAAACTACTCTATCTCTATCGGATTATCGGGCTTTACAACCCAAAGTCCGTAAAATGTCAAGTTTGTATCTCTACCTAATCACGACTACTGATAATCGAATATTGATTACAAATCAAGAAATTACCATGAGACAAGAATCTGATTTACTATCTGAGATATGTGATTTTCTTTACCCTCGCAGTTCCTATTACGGTCAGTTTAAACCGGAATATTTAGTTTTTAATGCTAATCTCCAAGAATTTGCTCAACGGGTAAATTATATTTGTAATTTACAAACAGGTGGTAAAATATCTCCACAGGAGGCTTACAAACAAATTCATAGTTTGTGGAAACAATTAAAACAGGCTAAAAAACAGTTAGAAATTGAATAAAGATTTTTCATAAGTAGGTTTTGAGATTAATGGGAAATGATTTTGAATTAGAAGTCAAAGATTACATTGTTTTAGCTCAGTCTTTAGCAGCGGAATTTGCCCAAACTGCCATAGAAAGAGATGCTCAAGGAGGTACACCAAAACAAGAACGGGATAGTTTGCGACAAAGTAACCTACTCAAGCTGATTATCCCTAAAGAATATGGAGGAATTGGCGCAAACTGGATAACTACATTCAAAATAATTCGGGAATTTGCTAAAGTTGATAGCTCCTTAGCTCATGTTTTCTCATATCACCAAATTGGGGTAGTTATTCCCCATATCTTTGGTACAATTGAGCAGAAACAATATTACTATAGCGAAACCGTTAATCATAATTGGTTTTGGTGTAATGCTCTTAACCCTAGAGACAAAAGAGCAGTTATTACAGCACAGGAAAATCATTTTTTACTTAATGGTAGTAAAAGCTTTTGTTCCGGTTCCGTAGATTCTGATATTTTACCACTTTCAGCTATTGATCAAACAACGGGAGAATTAATTATTTTAGTCATTCCCAGTCGGAGACAAGGAGTAAAAATTCATACTGATTGGGATAGCATGGGACAACGCCAAACTGATAGCGGTAATATCAACTTTGACAATGTGATTGTTTATCCCCAGGAAATAATTGGTGCTAGATACAACCAAAATTCTATTTTTACTACTATTCGTTCTTGTATAACTCAACTCAACCTGGCTAATATTTACTTAGGTATTGCTGAGGGTGCTTTTGCATCAGCTAAAAATTATACTCAAAATTGTAAAAAACCTTGGTTGACATCAGAGGTGGAATGTGTTAATAAAGATCCTTTTATTCTTCACCACTATGGTACTATGTGGGTAGACTTACAAGGAGTAAAGGCCTTAGTTAACCAAGCCATAGAATTACTACAAGCAGCTTGGGAAAAAGAACACAACCTCACCCCAACACAAAGGGGAGAATGTATGATAGCTGTGAATACTGCTAAAGTTGCAGCAACCAAAGTAGGTTTAGACATTACCAACCGCATTTTTGAAGTTATGGGCGCATCCTCTACGGGTCAAAAATATGGCTTTGATCGTTATTGGCGAAATATGCGTACTTTTACACTTCATGATCCGGTTGATTATAGACTGCGGGAAATTGGTAAATGGGCTTTGAATGATGAATTTCCCCAAACTGGTGCTTATTAATTTTAATTTTTTTTAATGTTATTCTTGAGTTTACAATCAGAAGTACAACGCTAATGTGCCAACTTCTAGGAATGAACTGCAACGTACCCACAGACATTTGCTTTTCCTTTGAAGGATTCTCCGCACGGGGGGGAAAAACAGATGAACATAGCGACGGTTGGGGAATTGCTTTTTTTGAAGGGAAAGGATGTCGGATTTTTCTAGATGCTGAAGCTTCTATAGCCTCACCAATTGCTGAGTTTATCCGTCAGTATCCCATTCATTCTACTCATGTTATCGCCCATATTCGTAAAGCTACTCAAGGGGAAATAGCCCTAGAAAACTGTCACCCTTTCCGTCGAGAACTTTGGGGAAGATATTGGGTATTTGCTCATAATGGTAATTTACCAGATTTTTACCCAGAAAACAACGGTATTTTTCAACCTGTGGGTACTACTGACAGTGAAAGAGCGTTTTGCTTAATCCTTAATACTTTGCGATCGCATTACCCCCAAGGAAAACCACCCTTAGGAGAACTTTACCACACATTACAGACAATTACCAAGGAAATAGCAGCTTGTGGATCTTTTAACTATATACTCTCAGATGGGGATCACTTTTTTACCCATTGTTCAACTAAACTTTGTTACATTATTAGACAAGCACCCTTTGCGGCCGCTCACTTAATTGACGAAGAAATGACTGTAGATTTTAGTGAATTGACTACACCAAGCGATCGCGTTGCTGTGATTGTAACTACACCACTTACGGATAATGAAGTTTGGACACCCATTCAACCGGGAGAATTACTAGTATTTGAGGATGGTTTACCACTACGAAATATCTAGATTTAACTCGATATTTCTCAATAATGCTGATTTATCCCCTATATATGTGATTTTCATTTTGAGAACATGGACAAGAAGAGGGATAAACGAAAACAGCAACCCCTCTTTTTGATTCCGGCATTAAATTACAATCTGGTATATTTAGCGTCGTCCACTTTGAATTTTGTCAAAGATAGCACTATCTGCAAAGAACTTCTTCTGGACACCATTCCAACCCCCTAGACTATCTATAGTATATAGTTTGACAATCTTAGGGAATTTATTCTGTACTTCTTTGGAAACAGTTGGGTCAACTGGACGAAAACCAACCTTAGTAAATTCCCTCTGTGCTTGAGGAGTAAATAAGAACTTAACAAAAGCTTCAGCAACTTCACGATTTCCATGTTTATCCACATTTTTGTCCACAACTGCCACAGGTGCATCTATAGAAATATTTACTGGAGGAATTGTGTAAGTTGTATCTGTTTTTCCCTGTTGTGCGGCTAAAATGACTTCGTTTTCATAGTTTAATAATACATCACCCTGCCCTTTTTTGTAAAAAGCATCACTAGATTCTCGTGCGTCTTTGGGTAATACAATCACATTCTTAAACACATTTGTCACGAATTTTAAAGCCTGGCTTTCATTTCCGCCATTTTTCACCACAGCACCCCATAAAGCTAGAAAGTTCCATTTAGCACCACCAGATGTTTTTGGATTTGCAGTGACAATTTTAACATCAGGTTTGATTAAATCAGCCCAAGTCTTGATATTTTTCGGATTACCGTTACGAGTTTCCAAAGCTACCACCGAACGAGTAACAATGGCATTATTTGGAGCTTCCTTCTCCCAACCTGGTTGAATTAAACCGGCTTGTTCAATTTTTTTAATGTCCCCAGCCAATGCTAATGCTACCACATCTGCACCTAAACCATCAATGACAGCGCGGGTTTGAGAACCCGAACCACCGTAACTTTCACGAATGATCACATCTTGGCCTTTTTCTCTTTTCCATTTTGCTACAAAATCGGGAATAATTTTCGAGTAAGCAGCCTTGGTAACAGCATAGGTGACTAAGGTAATTTCTACTTTTTTACCACTTTGACTGATTATTTGCGTTTTCTGGGTTGTATTTGCGAATACAGGTAAAATTGTCCTGATACTTAAACCAGTTGCTAAGAATAAAGCGGGAAATAATGGCTTTGTTGTTACAGAATTATTTGTCATGGTGTCCTTAACTGAGTGTTAACTGGGTATTAATATAATCTGCGATATCCCTGTCGGAATATCGTATTTGTTTCTCAGGAAAGAGCATATCAGATACAATAAATAAAATCAATAGTTTTTACACTTAAAAATAATCATTTTCCTATCGGGTATTGTATGTATTATATATTGCAAATAATTTTAATAAGTTATAATAATAATTAAATTGCTTAAATATTTCTAAGCAATTTAAACTCTAAATATATTTTCGAGTATTTATTAGTCATAAGTGTTTAAAATAAAAACTTATTAAGCAATTCTGATTGATAAATCAGAATCAAGATGATCAGAAATTGATACCTGACAATTAAAGATGTTGTCATTTGTCCCACATACTGCTAAAATCTCCCTATTCCCTATCGTCAATATGCAGTTTTACCTGGTATTGATTACTAAATACCTGCAAAGGGCTTGTAATTAAAATCTTGCGCTTTAGCAAAATTCAAAGAGATTAATTAAAGGAGAAAAGATGAATTTGTGGTATAAATTACTAAAAATACAGCAACAGACCTGGAGAGCAAATTCCCTCAAAGGCTTTGTATCACTTTTTTTAGTAGGAACTGTATTGAGTGTATCTCTCGCTGCTTGCTCTGGGATAAAAAGCAGTAATTCAGCAAATAAAAAAGGCAATGTAGAACTAACCATTGTATCATTTGCTGTTACTAAAGCTGCTCATGAGGCAATTATTCCCAAATTTGTGGAAAAATGGCAAAAAGAACATAATCAAACTGTGGTTTTTAAGCAAAGCTACGGTGGTTCAGGTTCGCAAACTAGGGCTGTAGTTGATGGGTTAGAAGCCGATATTGTTCATCTAGCACTAGCTTTAGATACGCAAAAAATTGAAAAAGCGGGATTAATTCAGCCTGGGTGGGAAAAAGAATTTCCTAATGACAGTATTGTGACTAAATCTGTTGCAGCTTTAGTAACTCGTGAAGGTAATCCCAAAGCTATCAATAACTGGGCTGATTTAGCGAGAAATGATGTTAAATTAATTACCGCCGATCCTAAAACTTCTGGAGTAGCGCGGTGGAATTTTTTAGCACTTTGGAATTCAGTAATTAAAACAGGTGGAGACGAAGCAAAAGCAACGGAGTTTGTGACTAAAGTTTATAAAAATGTCCCTGTCTTAACTAAAGATGCTCGTGAAGCTACAGACGCATTTTTTAAACAAGGCCAAGGTGATGCTTTAATCAATTATGAGAATGAAATTGTTTTAGCCCAAGACAAGGGTGAAAAAACTAATTATATTCTTCCTGATGTGAATATTTCCATTGATAATCCCGTTGCTATTGTTGATAAAAATGTTGATAAACACGATAATCGTGAAGTAGCAGAAGCTTTTGTTAAATACTTGTTTACTCCCGAAGCACAAGAGGAATTTGCAAAAGTGGGATTTCGTCCTGTAAATGAAACAGTGGCTAAAAATAAGGCGTTTGCGGACAAATATCCGCCCATAAAAACTTTGAGTACAGTTCAAGAATTAGGTGGTTGGGAAGCCATTCAGAAAAAATTCTTTGCTGAAGGAGCTATTTTTGATAAAATTCAAGCTAAGAATAAACAATAATTTTTGAGTTATGAACCTATCTTCTGGTGTAACAACTAATATTCAACCTGGGAAGGTGTTTTTAAATAATTTAATTCATCTTCCCTGGACTTGGCGAATTACTTTGGGATATTTAACTATCATGTTATTTATTCCCATTGTCGCTATGTTTCTCAAGGCCAGTACAGAGTCACCAGCAAAGTTTTGGGAAATTGCCACTAGTGACTTAGCATTGGCTACCTATAATGTAACTTTTGTTACGTCTTTATTAGCTGCTTTACTTAATGGCGTGTTTGGAACTTTGATTGCTTGGGTATTAGTGCGGTACGATTTTCCTTTTAAACGGATTATTGATGCTACAGTAGATTTACCTTTTGCATTACCAACATCCGTAGCAGGTTTAACACTGGCAACAGTTTATAGTGATAATGGCTGGTTGGGTTCACTGTTAGCACCAATGGGCATTAAAGTATCCTTTACCCGTTTGGGTGTAGCAGTAGCCATGGTATTTATATCCTTACCTTTTGTGGTGCGGACTGTACAACCTGTACTTCAGGAAATGGAGGCAGAAATTGAAGAAGCGGCTTGGAGCTTAGGTGCTTCTCAATGGCAAACTTTCTGGAAAGTGATTTTACCTCCTTTATTACCGACAATTTTAACTGGTGTCGCTTTGGGTTTTTCCCGTGCAGTTGGGGAATACGGTTCAACAGTAATTATTTCTTCTAATACACCCTATAAAGATTTGATTGCACCTGTGTTAATTTTTCAACGTTTGGAACAGTATGACTATGCTGGTGCAACTGTAATTGGTGTGGTTTTATTAGGAATTTCTTTGGTTTTGTTATTAGCAATTAATTTCTTACAAGCTTGGGCAAGAAGATATGACAATAGATAAAGTTAAACAGGGAAAAAAACAAAGTTGGGTACCAACAATTTTAATTGGTGTAGCAATTTCCTACTTATTTCTGGTTCAATATATTCCCGCCATTAATGTTTTTTTTGAAGCCTTCAAAAAGGGATCTGGACCATTTTTATCTAACCTGGCAAAACCGGAATTTCTCCACGCAGCTTGGTTAACTTTATTATTAGCTGTAATTTCTATTCCTCTAAATGCAGTTTTCGGTTTATGTGCGGCATGGGCGATCGCTCGGCACAAATTCCCAGGACGTGCTATAGTTCTCAGTATCATTGACTTACCTTTTTCTATCTCCCCAGTTGTCGCCGGTTTAATGATAGTTTTATTGTACGGGAAACAGGGTTGGTTTGGACCTTGGTTAGAAGCATTAGATATTAAAATCATCTTTGCTTTTCCGGGAATGGCAATGGCTACGGCTTTTGTGAGTATGCCTTTTGTGGCCAGAGAAGTAATTCCTATTTTAGAGGAATTTGGTAAAGACCAAGAAGAAGCCGCCAGAACATTAGGTGCAAATGATTGGCAAATTTTTTGGCGAGTCACTTTACCCAGTATTCGTTGGGGTTTACTCTACGGTTTAATCTTAACAAATGCTAGAGCAATGGGCGAATTTGGTGCAGTTTCTGTAGTCTCTGGTAACATTGCTAATACAACCCAGAGTTTACCATTATTTGTGGAAGACGCTTACAAACAATATGAAACCGAAGCGGCTTTTTCTGCGGCTGTGATTTTAGCACTTTTGGCGGTTGTTACTTTGATACTCAAGGAAATTATAGAACGAAAAACCCGTATTAAAGAAGTTGAATAACCGGTAATGAGTAATGGGTAATGGGTAATGGGTAATGGGTAATGGGTAATGGGTAATTGGTAATGGGTAATGGGTAATGGGTAATGGGTAATGGGTAATGGGTAATAACTCAACTATTAAATTACATCTTAGGAGTTGTTATGAGTAGTGAAAATCCCTTGGTAAATAAGAGAATTAGAGTCAGAATTTCTCAAGATCATCATCAAGAACCCGTAATTTCTCGCCTAGTTTCCGAATATAACTTAACTGTCAATATCAAAGCCGCAATTCTTGGACAAAATGCTGTAGGTGACGGTTGGTTTGATTTAGACCTACAAGGAACAGAAGCACAAATTGAAAACGGGTTAAATTATTTGCAAGAATTGAAATTACAAGTTTGGGATGAAAATAGTATTAGTGATTGGTGAAAAAATTGGTGAAAAAATTGTAGGCTGGTAATAGTAATGAGAATTAATAGTAATGGCTCAACTTTGATATACTTTAATTAATTTGCACAAACATTTCTCATTTCGGGTTGAAGGTTAATACAATGGTACTCGAAGCCCCGTCTATCAAAGCTAAAACAACCATCACCTGGGAACCTCTACCAGCTAATTTTATATTACCCGACGATCCTGTAGAAAATATTCAACAACCCGCCCTCGCAGCGGCTTTAACCGATGCTTTGGGAGCTTCAGGATATATCCAGCCAGAAATGCTCATTGGCTCGAATTTGGGGCTGGTAGCAACAGTTAATAAAAAAATCGTCGTCAAAGCTCCAGACTGGTTTTATGTTCCTCAAGTACATTCCGTACCAGAGGAGGTAATTCGTCGTAGTTATACCCCTAATACAGATGGTGCGGCCGTCACAATTGTGATGGAATTTCTCTCAGAAGCAGAGGGAGGAGAACTATCCATTAGATCAACGCCTCCCTATGGTAAACTGCATTTTTACGAGCAGATTCTCCAAATACCCACTTATGTGACTTATGATCCCTATGATAGTAGTCTAGAAGTCCGTTATTTGCAAGATGGCAGATATATTTTACACCCAGTAGATAATCAAGGGCGGCTATGGATTCCACAATTGGAATTATACCTGGGAATCTGGTCTGGGGAAAGGTTGGGACAAACCATGAACTGGCTACGTTGGTGGGATAAATCAGGTAATTTACTACTGTGGAGTTCAGAACAAGCAGAACAAGAACGCCAAAGAGCAGAACAGGAAAGACAAAGAGCGGAGGAGGAAAGACAAAGAGCAGATAGAGAACATCAAAGAGCAGAAAGACTAGCTGCTAAATTGCGGGAATTGGGAATTGAGCCAGAACCGTAGAACCCTGTAAAATCGTAGGTTGGGTTAAGCAACAGCGCAACCCAACAAAATCAACAAAATCTTATAAATTGGAACTTAAACCCACACGGAAAGTAAAACCAGGACTATAAATTCGATTAACTCGTTCGTACTGTTCACCTAATATATTTTCTAGGTAAAAAGTTAGTCCCAAATTTTTATTTACAGGAATGCGGCCACTAAAATCTAAATTAAAGAAAGATGGCGCAAAATCTGTATTTTTTTGTCCAGCACTACTGTTATTAAAAATAGAACGACGAGAACCACTATTATAAGTAGCATATAAATTACCCTCCCATCCATCTTTTTGATAACCAATGCCAGTTTGTAGCCAAGAATAGGGAATTAACCCTAATTGTAATCCTGTTTCTGTACCAGTTTTGATTTGAGCATCTGTATAAGTGTAGTTGAGAAAAGTTGACCAATTACGATTAACTTTTAATTGCAATGCTGTTTCTAAACCATTGGTATCAACTAAACCAATATTTTGCCATTTTCCACTAATTATTCCCAAACGATTATCTAAACTATTTCCAAAATAAGTAAATTGTCCTAACAGTTTTTCCGAGAATTTGACATCTACTCCCGCAGTCCAAGTAGAACCAGTTTCTGGTTTTAAATCCGGGTTAGGATTCCAATTATGAACCGTATCAAAAACATATAATTGATCTAACCCAGGATTGCGCTGCGCCCCAGACCAACTACCACGAAATGCTACCGTTGGATTAACAGTATAACGTAAACCTCCACTGGGATTAAAATAACTACCAAATTGACTATCAAAGCTTTGTCTTAACCCTAAATCTATTTGGAAAGTATCGCTAATTTTCCAGGTATTAACAGCGAATAAAGCTGTATTTAAAACGCTTCTATCTTCTCTTTCATTTTTAGGAATTAGGACAGGATTTGTACTCAAAACATTGCCAATTAAATCGGTATTTTTTAGGTCTAAACCCCAGCGCAATTGATTATTTTCATGGAGTTTCCATTCATGATCTATCCTGGTTTTAAATTGTTGTGTATCTAAAACTCCAGTTCTGTAAAATGTCGCTCCCGTTGGTCCATAGGTGCTAAAATAATCTCGGTTGTAGCCTAATGTAGTTGTTAAATTGGAATCTTCCCCTTCACCCAATTTAGTTTTCCAAGATAAACCAACATTTAAACCATCATGATCTAATCTATCTTTTTGCAAGGGGAAACCGAAATAAATCAAACCCCGACGACTACTGAGGGTAGTTACATCTAAATTTAAAGAATTTTTAGCATCTAAATCTATACCCACACTACCAAAATAAGTGCTGGTAGCTGTATCTGCATTAAATAACTTTCCTTCATTATCTCTATTTGCAGCCCCGACAGGAACAGGATAACGGTTATCTATAAAGAACCTTTCAAAACTAAAATTGTATTTTACCTTATTAGTTGAACCACCATAAGTTAACTGTTGATTATTTAGATTTAATGAGCCAAATTCTAAACTTCCAGTTAATTTAGGTTTACCATAACCTGCTTTTGTGATAATATTCACAACTCCACCAAAAGCTGAAGAACCATATAAAGAAGATGCTGTACCACTATATAATTCGACCCTTTCAATAGCCTCCACAGGAATGCTATTTAAATCTGTTGCACCATGATAGGTACTAATATTTGTATTAATGGGTCTACCATTAATTAGAAATACAGATTGTTCAATGGAAGCTCCTCGATAATATGTTCCTGTGTGAATATCTGCACCATGTCCCACATTATTAATTGCAAAACCGGGCATTTTTTTCAAAACATCAGCAACACTAGTTGCACCCTGTTTTTTAATTTCTTCTTTCTCAATTACATAAGTAGGAGTAGATTCAGGAAGAATGTCTTTTTCTCCAATCGTTTCTAGAGATATATCTGGATCATTTGTAGGTGTTAAATCTCCTGCTGAATTGGGTTCTGTCTTAACTTCATTCTCTCCTGGTTGTTGAGTTAATAATTTAGCATTTGTGCTGGGTAATTCAATTTCATTTAAATTAGGAATATCTGACTTGACTGTATTTTTATTATGCTCATGATCAGCAGCTATAGAGGGAAATGCTACTAATAAGCTCAATAAAGATACTGGTAAAACAAAGAATTTTCTATTCATATTTCTCGACTCACACCCGGTAATAACAATCACTAATTGGAATTTTCCCTATTAATAGCAACAGTGTCAAAAGACAAGCTGTCATAGTTGAATTAATCTAGCAAATAAGAAGGTGACTAGAAGTCACTGCTACACAAACCAAGTCCGCCTACGCGGACTAATAGAAAATTACAGCACACAGGTGGTAACTGAAATTATCGAAGTGTCGGCTTGCTTTTGTGGCCGGGACTTCTAGTTACCCACGCTAGGTTTTTCTCTTTGACGTTCTTGACGTTTACGGTAAAGTTGCGATCCTTTCATGACAAAATTAACATCCGTTGTCACTCCTTTTCTTCCTCCCTCTTTAGGTGTTAACTTCCAGTCTTGTGCATATTTTTCGGCTGCTTCGTCTAGTTCGCTATCACCACTGGAACGAATTAACCGCACCTGCGTAACAGTACCATTGTCATCTGTATCAATAGCAATTAATGGAGTACCTTCTGCACCACGCCTCCTGGCTCTATCTGGGTACTTAATTTGACACAAAATACATTCTGCTGCACGATTTAACTTAGAACTATTTTCTATCGTGGGTTTTGGTGGGGTAGCTATTGGGTTACTTTCTGCTTCAGCACCATTACCAGCACCATTACCCGTACCATTACCAGCACCATTACCCGTACCATTACCAGCACCATTACCCGTACCATTACCAGCACCATTACCCGTACCATTACCCGTACTATTCCCATTCTGGGGTAACTGTGTGAAAACGGTGGGGTTTGTTGAGGGGATATTGTAGGGACTAATATTGGTTGGAGTTTCTGAATTTAATGGTGGGATATCTATTGGTTTTGTATCTGCTTGGGGTTGAGTAGACGGGAAGTTATTTGAGTTTTGATCTAATTTCTGTATTGGATTGATTTTTGGTAATTTCAATATGGTCTCAGGTTGAAAATTCGTGTTTTCAATTGGGTCTATTTTTACAGGGTTTTCTATAGTCTCAGGTTGAAAATTCGTGTTTTCAATTGGGTCTATTTTTACAGGGTTTTCTATGGTCTCAGGTTGAAAATTCCTGTTTTTAATTGGGTTACTTTTTGGTAGTTTTGCTATTATTCTGGGTTCAAAATTGGTAACTGTTTGGGATGGTTTAGTGATAAAGTGATTGGTGATTTTTGGTTGGTACTGTTTAGCTATAGGTGGTACAAATGAATTGATTAGACTACTACCTTTTTCTATTGGTATGGAAATTTCTTCGCTGTTATTTCCACCACCGCTACTACCAGAATTGATCTTGACTGGAGATTTTATTTCTGTTGCTGGTTGAACAACTTTTTGGGGTATGGTTTCCAAAATTGTCAGTTCAATTGGTTCTTCTCTAATTTCCCTGACTCTGTGAAAAAACTTATTAATACTTAAAGCTAGTACCCCAATATGCAATGCTACTGAAACAATGAGACTATAGAAAAGAAAAGTTTTCAATGCTTCAGCTTCTTTTTCGCGCTGTTCTATGATAAAACCTGATAACCCCATATTTTATTACTAATTTTGATAATTATTTATTTGATTGAGAATAGAGTCAAAAATGAAATCAATATGATTACTAGTCCATACAGGTAAACTTTGTTTGTGTAGTTGCGATTGATAATCGATGTATACTTTGAAAACAAAGAATATACTAAATTAAGTTCAATTCAGTATAAATATTTAGCGGGACAAAAAGTCCCGCATATTGTTAAGCCATCAAATCCGATGTAAACTTACTTTTTCCAGTCTTTATCAGCCTGTTCTAGTACATAAGCAGCTACATCTTCTATTTGATCTTCTTTTAACTTTTTGCCAAAAGCTGGCATAGCTCCTTTACCATTAGTAACCTGGGCAATAATTGCTTCAGCAGAGTACATACCGTACTTTTCCAAAGCGCCCTTTTTCAAGGTTTTAGCAGCATTAACTAAATTTCTACCACCAGCGTGACAAGAAGCACAATTAGCACTAAATACTGCTGCTCCCCTGGCTGCATCTGCCGCTAAAGCGGGACTACTAAAGGCAAATGTGAAGATAGTTACGCTTAATAGTAATACGGAGATAATCTTTTTCATCAGGTGTTCTCTCTACAATAATGTCTGAGTCAGTGCCAATATCCTCTATAATTCTCATTGGATTTCGTTGCATTAGTCAAACGACAGACTGTCGAACTTGGCTCTAATAATTGAGAATTGGAGATTAATTGGTTGATATTTTCAGGGTTTTGGCAAAATGTAAAATTATGTAAATGGAAATTGAAGACTGGCTAAAAGAATCTGTTTATTTTTGATTTGCTAATTGGGTCAGACCTGTTTCTGTCACTCGACAAATCCGCCAATCTTCTAAAATATCTGCTCCCATATTGCGGTAAAATTCTTGGGCTGATACATTCCAATCTAAAACACTCCATTCTAAACGCCCACAATCCCTTTCTACAGCTATTTGGGCTACTTTGGTTAAAAGTGCTTTACCAATGCCTTGGCGGCGATATTCTGGGGAAACAAAGATATCTTCTAAGTAAATGCCTGGCTTAGTCAGAAAGGTTGAATAATTATGAAAAAATATGGCAAAACCTACAGCCTGACCGTCAATTTCGGCTATAATCGCATCTACATATTTTGGTGAACCAAATAAGTGATCTTTAAGTGCTTCTGCATTACCAATTACAGCATGAGATAGTTTTTCATATTCTGCAAGTCCTTGAATTAATTTAAAAAGCGTTTTTACATCACTAACTTGAGCAAATCGAACAATTAAATTAGTATTAGCAGTCATTAGTCTGTAGTCTCTAGTCTCTAGTCCACAGTTCGTAGTTTATATCCAAATGGACAAATTTTTTTAACCACTGACCACTGACCACTGACCACTGACTAATGACTAATAACTTATACCAACCATCCTTTTAAACGCTTGGCTATGTGGGGACGGCGTAACTTTCGCATGGCCTTACTTTGGATTTGACGGACTCGTTCACGGGAAAGATTAAACATATTACCCACCTCTTCTAAGGTACAGGGTTCGCTGCTGGTGAGTCCATAGCGCAGGGAAATGACATCTTTTTCCCTGGGGGTGAGTACGTCCCCTAAAACTTCCCAAATCTCCTGACGCATCATGTTTTCGTTCATTTTTGCTTCGGGAGACTGGTTGTCTTCATCTTCCAGCAAATCCATTAACTCAGTGTCTTCTTCTTTACCAACACGGTGGTTAAGGGAAAGCGCCTGTCGTCGTAGTTGCTGAAGTTGACGCAGTTGGTGAACCGTAATTTCCAAAGCTTCGGCCATTTCCGACTCCGTTGGGTTACGAGAGAGCTTTTGTTTCAGTTCCCGTTGTGCTTTTTTAAGTTTGTTAAGTTTTTCAACAATATGGATTGGTAAGCGAATAGTTCTGGCATCATTTGCGATCGCTCTTGTAATCGCTTGTCTAATCCACCAATAAGCATACGTAGAAAACTTATATCCTTTATCCGGGTCAAATTTTTCCGCAGCGCGGTTTAAACCCATTGCTCCCTCCTGAATTAAATCTAGAAAAGGGACACCACGATTTAGATATCGTTTCGCAATAGATACTACTAACCTCAGATTAGAACGAATCATTTTCCGTTTAGCCACTCTCCCCTGATACAGGCGGCTTTCCAGTTGTTTTTCCGTCATTTCTAGCTGGGAAGCTAATTCACCTTTACTGGGCTGCGCTCCTGATTCTAATTCTAAAGCGGCTTGTAATTCTTTAACTTCTTCTAAAAATCTCACCCGTCGCGCCAATTCCACTTCCTCATCAGGTTTAAGTAGTGGATAACGCGCCATTTCCTTAAAAAATGCGCCTACAGCATCATCATTTTCGGTTTTATTATATCCCGAAGGACGGGCCGCGGCCATGTCATCACCATTGCGTTCTTCTAATTCCAAGTTTTCGACAATTGAGGTATCTTCATATACTACTTGCTCTAAACTCTCCAGTGATGGTTCTTCATGATCGGTAATATTCTCCAATATTTCCATTGTTCCCAATTCAGCAAGATTCATAGTTTCCTTTAGGGATTGTTGCTTAGTTTGGTACATAATTTTATGACAATGACCTCTTTCAGGCTTGATAGTTTTCCCCTTAGGACAAAATACACCTTATCACTAGCAAAATGATCTCTTTTTGATCATTCCAGATTAGGAATGCAAATCAGTATTTGTCCATGATTTTATCTGTGGCTCGATACAACGTATAATCATTAATGGCTTTAGCATTCATAAGAAATATCTATTTTGTGAATACCAATAGACATATACTCCTTTCTTGTCTCAATTATTAAATATGTTAGCCCCCCCTTGATTATAACTTTAACAAATATCGAGGATGTAAATTAATCAGATCCTATACCCATCCTAAATGATTTGTGAAAAATTTTGTTGGTTGTTGCCTGTAGATATCCTCTGCGTAAAGCTCATAAATCAAGAAGAAATCATATATATTAAATTTTCGTGGCTTTTTGGCAAAGTTTACATTTTTTTCCGGTTTCAGTGAAGAGGGTAATTGAATAAATCGCCATTTTGGTACTAGAGTTATTTCTCTCTACGAATATTTACTAAATGATCCAAAATACAAAAATGGCAACTTAAAATCCGGACAATATTTACTATCTAAAAGCATCTCATCTCGAAAAAAAATTTAATATCTATCAACAGATGGAAAAACCCTATACCTGATTTGGTAAATTCATCTCTGGTTAATTAATAAGAGAATTTATCAGTTACTAACTATTTTCTAGACTATCAAGAAATTAAACTGTTTAATTAGCTAATTACCTCTTATCTATTACCTATTTATTATCATCTAATCCTATATCTAGCGATAGGTTTTAAAAAGAATTATCAACTTACACTTAATTGTTACTAAGCTAATGTAGATAACTTTATTTGCATACTTGACATCAAATACCTGTTGCAGGTATGCTACCAAATAATTGGTCTAGTAAACTACATAAGTTAAAGATTATCAAGTATTATCAATAATTTAAGTATTGTAAAATACTATTTACTTGTAGTCAAACCAAGGGATATAATCAATCAAGCCCGAAAAGAGCCAAGTGCATGAACAAAATATTTGTTTATAAATTCAGAAATTATGTATACTATTAATGCAAAATCATTTGTTATCGCTGTAGCTGAACCTGGAGGATCATATCAGTCTCAAACAACATTATCTCAATGGGTTGAAGTCCTTGTAGACTGTCCAGGATGTTCAGATTTATTTACCTATAAAATACCAGAACATTTACAAATCAAACCAGGGGATATTTTAAGTGTTCCCTTCGGTGGGACACAGGTAGGTGGTGTCGCTATTCGCTTATTAACTCAAACACCCGCAGACTTACCACCAGAGAAAATTCGTGAAGTAGAAGATGTTGTTAGTGAAGGGTTTTTTCCTAGTGGTTATTGGACACTACTCAATCGTGTTGCATCTTATTACTACACACCCCTAATTCAAGTCATTCGCGTCGCTTTACCACCAGGCTTGTTAGGAAAATCACAACGTCGTCTGCGCTTAACTCCCTTGGGTAAAGAAAATATTCCTGTTTACATAAGCCCTACAGCCCAGCAAATAATCACCCTCTTAAACAAAACCCCGACAGCAGACTATAGCTATCACTACATTCAGCAAAAAATTAAAGCCGCGTATCGGGGAATTAGGGAATTAATTCGTTTAGGACTAGCAGAAAACTATTTAGAACCGCCACGACTCACCCAACCGAAATTACAAAAAGCTGTCATATTATTAGATAATAATGATCACGATTTAACACCCCGTCAAAAAGAAATTGTCGAAGTTTTAAGACGACAGGGGGGAGAAATGTGGCAAAATGAGCTATTACAACTTTGTAGTACCAGCACTTCCACACTCAAAGCCTTATTAGATAAAGGTTATATAATAATTGAAGAAAAAGAAATATTACGTAGAGAAACAGGACCCGCAATAGCCGGAGATTGGGCGAAATCCTTAACACCAGCGCAAAATCACGCCTTAGAAACTATTACTTCCTTAACTGGATTTAGTAAAGTATTGTTACACGGGATAACAGGTTCAGGCAAAACGGAAGTATACTTACAAGCCATATCACCCCTACTTGAACAAGGAAAATCCGCCCTCGTCTTAGTTCCCGAAATTGGACTCACACCCCAACTCACAGACAGATTCCGCGCTAGATTTGGGAACAAAGTCCACGTTTATCATAGCGCCCTTTCCGACGGTGAACGTTACGACACCTGGAGACAAATGCTCACAGGAGAACCACAAATCATCATTGGGACTCGCAGCGCCATTTTCGCACCTTTACCCAACTTAGGCTTAATTATCCTGGACGAAGAACACGACAGCAGCTTTAAACAAGATGCTCCCATTCCCACCTATCACGCTCGCACCGTCGCCCAATGGCGAGCCGAATTAGAACATTGTACATTGATTTTAGGTTCAGCAACTCCCTCTTTAGAAAGTTGGGTAAGCAGAAATCAACAATATCTATCATTACCAGAACGCATTCACTCCCGGCCATTACCCCCCGTGGAAATCGTAGATATGCGTCAGGAATTGAAAGAGGGAAACCGGTCTATTTTTAGTAGAAAGCTGCAAGATGCTTTACAACAATTAGAAGCAAAGCAACAACAGGGAATATTATTTATTCATCGGCGGGGACATAGTACATTTGTATCTTGTCGTAGTTGTGGATATGTGTTAGAGTGTCCCCACTGTGATGTATCCTTGGCTTATCATCATGTAGAAGAGGGAGCGCCAGAATTATTACGTTGTCATTATTGTAATTATGGGCGCTTACATCCTCCCCATTGTCCCGAATGCAGTTCCCCTTATTTAAAATTTTTCGGAAGTGGTACTCAAAGGGTAGCGCAGGAATTAACCAAACAATTTCCCCACCTGAAAATAATTCGTTTTGACAGTGATACCACTAGTACCAAAGGTTCACACCGTCAACTCCTCACGAAATTCGCTAATGGTGAAGCCCATTTATTAGTAGGAACACAAATGCTCACCAAAGGCTTAGACTTACCTCAAGTTACCTTAGTGGGTGTAGTTGCTGCGGACGGACTATTGCATTTATCAGATTATCGCGCCAATGAGCGCACATTTCAAACCCTCACCCAAGTTGCGGGGAGAGCGGGAAGAGGAGAAGATCCAGGTAGAGTAATTATCCAAACCTACACCCCAGAACATCCTATCATTGCAGCAGTGCAAAAACATGATTATCAATCTTTTGCTGAAGAAGAATTAAAACAAAGACAAACCCTTAATTATCCTCCTTATGGGAGATTAATCTTATTGCGGTTAAGCAGTTTAGATCCCATTCAAGTACAAAACACAGCGCAAATTATCGCCACATTTTTGCAAGACAAAGCAGAATTTGAGATATTAGGACCTGCACCAGCTAACATATTACGAGTAGCCAACCGTTATCGTTGGCAGATATTACTTAAGTTTGCCGCTGACACATTACCAAACCTACCAGACTGGATAGAAGTGCGATCGCTTTGTCCAAATTCGGTTAGTCTAACAATTGATGTAGATCCGATTAATATAATGTAAACTTGAACCTCTTACCTCCGTGTCCTCAGTGCCTCTTTTGTAGGGTGTGTTAGCGACAGCGTATAGTTATATAAGATTTAATTTATTTTGTCTCAGGATGTGATTGGATGATTTTTGGTGGGAACTTGGGGATTTTTCAGGATGTTTTTGAATGATTGTTTTTGAATAATTTAAACGATCTATAAACTACCATCCTGTTAATCCTTTAATCCTGGATATTATCTCGACTTACTTCGACAAGCTCAGTACAAGTCGCTCGATAACCACCTGATTTGTGACAATTAACCCATTCCTAACAAATTCTACGCACTTAAACTTACAACATCTATAAAACGTGCAACTGCAAGATTTTTGCGATTGAGTTTAATTTTTTCAATTTTATGTAATGTTTCTGCTGTTATATACAGCAGTTTCCGAAGTTATGAGGTACAGTTAGTAATAATAAAGATAATACTGTCATGAAAGCATATTCAGTGGATCTCCGAGAAAAAATAGTTGCAGCCCATATTGAGGAAAAAATATCAATTCG
>NZ_BJCF01000031.1 GCF_005402965.1 Dolichospermum planctonicum | reverse complement strand
CGTTTTGATATCATTGGCACACAATATGATGACGTTTTTGAGGGACGTTCAGGTAATGATACCTTCAATGGTGGTGCGGGTAATGATATTCTCAATGGTGGTGCTGGTAATGACACCCTCAATGGTGGTGCGGGTAATGATACCCTCAATGGTGGTGCGGGTAATGATATTCTCAATGGTGGCGCTGGTGATGATATTCTTAACCCTGGTTATAGCCAGTACTCCACTGATACAGTTGATGGAGGCTCTGGTAATGACCTGCTCCAAGT
This sequence comes from Dolichospermum planctonicum, assembly GCF_005402965.1. Classification (GTDB taxonomy): domain Bacteria; phylum Cyanobacteriota; class Cyanobacteriia; order Cyanobacteriales; family Nostocaceae; genus Dolichospermum; species Dolichospermum planctonicum. Next base: position 53,210 of record NZ_BJCF01000031.1, on the reverse strand, counting down.
AGATTACAGTAACAAGACTAGTGCTAGTGTAGGTATTCATTTAGGATTTCAAAACAATAATGTCATCTACCATCGTGCTGGAACTAATGGTGATAATTATGAGTTAGTTAAGTTTTCCGACATTGAACGTTTTGATATCATTGGCACACAATATGATGACGTTTTTGAGGGACGTTCAGGTAATGATACCTTCAATGGTGGTGCGGGTAATGATATTCTCAATGGTGGTGCTGGTAATGACACCCTCAATGGTGAAGATGGTAATGATCTGCTATATGGCGATGTCGCATCTTACGGCGCATCTACCTTATTTAACTACAACGGCAACACATATCTGTTAACCACTGCTGGAACATGGCAACAAACTCAAGCTCAGGCACAGAGTTTAGGCGGAAATCTTGTCACTGTCAATAATCAAGCCGAGCAGGATTGGTTAGTCAGTACCTTTGGTGGTAGTGAATTACTGTGGATTGGGTTTACAGATGAGGTGACAGAAGGCCAGTTCAGGTGGGCCAGCGGTGAAACCTCTACTTATACTAACTGGTCTCCTGGTGAACCAAATGATGCCAATGGGGTAGAAGATTATGCGGGGATGAATTGGAATTCATCTGGTAAATGGAATGATTTTGGTAGTGCCGCAATTCTAAGAGGCATTGTTGAAATCGTAAATGCTAATGACATCCTCAATGGTGGTGCGGGTAATGATACCCTCAATGGTGGTGCGGGTAATGATATTCTCAATGGTAGTGCGGGTAATGATATTTACGTTGTAGATAGCACCATTGACATCATTACCGAAAATGCCAATGAAGGTACAGATACTATTCAATCTAGTGTCACCTTGACTCTTGCTACCAACGTTGAAAACCTGACTCTGACAGGAACAGCAGCAATTAACGGTACTGGTAACGAACTCAATAACATCATCACTGGTAATGCTGGTAATAACACCCTTGATGGTGGTTCTGGCAATGATATTCTCAATGGTGGTGCTGGTAACGACACTCTTAATGGTGGTAGTAGGGATTCTTTACTGTCTTTAGATGGTGTCAATGACTATGTGAATCTCAACAATCCATCTCACCTGAATTTCACAGGAGAGATTACCATAGAAGCTTGGGTGAAAGTAAAAGCTACAGATGGACTGCGGGATATTGTCGCTCACGATGATAGTGTTAATCCTTTGAGTGCAGTATTTCTGAGGCTATGGAATGGTCAATATCAAATTGGCTCCTGGAATGGTACAGATTACATGGCTACCTTTGCCATACCCAGCGCAGATATTGGCAATTGGGTTCATTTGGCTGGAGTATATGATAGTCAGGCTCAGGCATGGAACCTCTACCGCAACGGTGTACTCGTTAATTCTACTGCCTCCAGCGTAGGAGCATTGCAGGTTAATGAGAATTGGACAATTGGTGCGAAGGGAAATGGAGCAGCACGATTCTTCAACGGCGACATTGACGAAGTTCGTATTTGGAATAAAGCCAGGACTCAGCAAGAAATTCAGGCAAACCTGAACCAAACTCTGACTGGAAATGAAGCTAACTTAGCTGGTTACTGGAATTTTGACAACGTTGCTGGCTCGACAATTACCGACTTAGCCAAAGGCAATAATGGTACTTTGACTAATGGAGCATCTATTATTGTAGCCAGTGACATCCTCATAGGCGGTACAGGGGATGATACTTACATCGTAGATAGCACCACTGACACCATTACCGAAAATGTGGGAGAGGGAACAGACATCATTCAATCTAGTGTCACCTTGACTCTTGCTACCAACGTTGAAAACCTGACTCTGACAGGAACAGCAGTAATTAACGGTATTGGTAACGAACTCAATAACGTCATCACTGGTAACAGTGCTAATAATACCCTCAATGGCGGTGCTGGTAATGATACCTTCAATGGTGGTGCGGGTAATGATATTCTCAATGGTGGTGCTGGTAATGACACCCTCAATGGTGAAGATGGTAATGATCTGCTATATGGCGATGTCGCATCTTACGGCGCATCTACCTTATTTAACTACAACGGCAACACATATCTGTTAACCACTGCTGGAACATGGCAACAAACTCAAGCTCAGGCACAGAGTTTAGGCGGAAATCTTGTCACTGTCAATAATCAAGCCGAGCAGGATTGGTTAGTCAGTACCTTTGGTGGTAGTGAATTACTGTGGATTGGGTTTACAGATGAGGTGACAGAAGGCCAGTTCAGGTGGGCAAGCGGTGAAACCTCTACTTATACTAACTGGTCTCCTGGTGAACCAAATGATGCCAATGGGGTAGAAGATTATGTGCATATGTACAGTAATGGTAAATGGAATGATTCTGGTAGTGCCGCAATTCTAAGAGGCATTGTTGAAATCGTAAATGCTAATGACATCCTCAATGGTGGTGCGGGTAATGATACCCTTGATGGTGGTGCTGGTACAGATACCCTAATTGGTGGTTTGGGTGATGATATTTACGTTGTAGATAGCACCACTGACATCATTACCGAAAATGCCAATGAAGGTACAGATACTATACAATCTAGTGTCACCTTAACCCTTGCTACCAACGTCGAAAATCTGACCCTAACGGGAACAGCAGCCATTAACGGTACAGGTAACGCAGGTAATAACGTCATCACTGGTAACGGTGCTAATAACACCCTTGATGGTGGTGCTGGTATAGATACCTTAATTGGTGGTTTAGGGGATGATATTTACGTTGTTGATAGCGCCACTGACACCATTACCGAAAATGTCAACGAGGGTATAGATACTATTCAATCCAGTGTCACCTTAACTCTTGCTACCAACGTCGAAAATCTGACCCTAACGGGAACAGCAGCCATTAACGGTACAGGTAACGCAGGTAATAACGTCATCACTGGTAACGGTGCTAATAACATTCTTAATGGTGGTGCTGGTACAGATACTCTAATTGGTGGTTTAGGGGATGATATTTACGTTGTTGATAGCGCCACTGACACCATTACCGAAAATGTCAACGAGGGTATAGATACTATTCAATCCAGTGTCACCTTAACTCTTGCTACCAACGTGGAAAACCTGACCCTGACAGGAACAGCAGCAAACGGTACAGGTAATGAACTCAATAACGTCATTACAGGTAATGCTGGTAATAACATCCTTGATGGTGGTGCGGGTAATGACACCCTTGATGGTGGTGCGGGTACAGATATCCTAATTGGTGGTTTAGGTAATGATATCTACATTGTAGATAGCACTACTGACATCATTACGGAACTTGCTAATGGAGGTACAGACACCATTCAATCTAGTGTTACTTACACTATTGCGGCTCTTGCTAACGTTGAAAACCTAACACTGACAGGAGCAGCAGCAATTAACGGTACAGGGAACGCTAGTAATAACGTCATTACAGGTAATGCTGGTAATAACATCCTTGATGGTGGTGCGGGTACAGATATTTTAATTGGTGGTTTAGGCAATGATATTTACGTTGTAGATAGCGCCACTGACACCATTACAGAAGGTGCCAACGCAGGTAAAGACACCATTCAATCTAGTGTTACTTACACTATTGCGGCTGCTAACGTTGAAAACCTGACTCTGACAGGAGCAGCAGCCATTAACGGTATAGGTAACGCTGCTAATAACGTCATCACAGGTAACACTGGTAATAACATCCTTAATGGTGGTGCTGGTACAGATATTTTAATTGGTGGTTTAGGCAACGATATTTACGTCGTAGATAGCACTACTGACATCATTACGGAACTTGCTAATGGAGGTACAGACACCATTCAATCTAGTGTTACTTACACTATTTTGGCTGCTAACGTTGAAAACCTGACATTAACAGGAGCAGGTGCGATTAACGGTACTGGTAACGCTGCTAATAATGTCATCACTGGTAACGGTGCTAATAACACCCTTGACGGTGGTGCGGGTAATGACATCCTCACCGGAGGGCTGGGAAAAGATACTCTAACTGGAAGGCTGGGAGTAGACCGTTTTGACTACCGCACTTTAGCTAATTCCGCCTTGGGTATCTTTGATGTCATTACCGACTTCAATGCTACTACTGGCAATGATTTATTCGTCGTTACCACTGCCCGCAGCGGGTTCAATAATGTTACCACACCTGTGGCAACACTTGATGCAACCGGAATTGCAGCTAGGTTAACTAATACTGTGTTTGCAGCTAACTTTGCTGCTCAATTCACCTTTGGTAGTCGTACTTTTGTCGCTATTAATGACGCTACCGCAGGATTCAGTGCCACTACGGATGCCATTATTGAGGTGACAGGTTTAACTGGTACTTTAGGACCCAGTAACTTTATTACTACCTTAGCGTAGCTTCTGGTATCATGTAGATGAAGGACGTTGTAGAGATGTTTCATGAAACGTCTCTACATCATCAAATTATCCTGTGATTGATGCGATATGATCAAGATTCAATTATCAATAACGGCACATTAGACAATTTAAACGATTTGATAATATGGTGCGTTACTAGTCGCTAACACACCCTACGTATCTAATTATAAATGGATAATATGGTGCGTTACTAGTCGCTAACACACCCTACGTATCTAATTATAGAGTTTAATAATATGGTGCGTTACGCTTACGAAAAACTCTTTACATACCATAAGTTACTCTATTTGTCAATAGTATATTTGTTCTAATGGTCAAAGTACATTATTTGCTGAATAATTTTTCCCCAATTTACTCTTTTAAACCACTGCTAATTTGTAAAGTTTTGTATTTTTTTCAAAATTGATCTCTGAAACGACCATAAATAAAGACTTTTACAGATCATCTTTTCAGCAGGGTGCAAAATTGACAATATTAGCCCAATTGTGAAATTCTCAATAATTCTAGCAAATCGCCGAAAGTATTGCAAGCTCGTTGCTAAATAAAAATAATTCTCAATTAATTGTTAAGAAAATCTAAAGTTGAATTTTCCTAAGTTATGAATATTAAAAGTATTATTGGATTTATATAAGTTTTAATTATGCTGTTAAATTTTGTGATAACTTCCGTACCATTGAGCAATTATGGGTAAAATACGACGGGGTACAGTTTGGTTTTCTGTTTTCATTGAAATTATTGCTAAAGACTTAAATTTATGTACAAAGCATCTGCTGGAGTAAATGATATTAAACTATTAGTTCTAGACATAGATGGGACAATTACCGGACATTCTAATACTCTCAGCGTTACCGTCAAAGAAGTTATTGCTGCGGTACAAGCTAAAGGAATTAAGGTCGCTATCGCTACTGGCAGGATGTATTGTTCAGCTTTGCGATTTCATCAGGAAATTGGCTCTACACTGCCATTAATAGCCTATCAAGGTGCTTGGATTCAAGATCCGGGTAATGACAAAATTCACCGTCATTTACCTGTATCTAGGGAAATTACCCAACAACTACTAGAATACTTTGAACAGCCGGATTTGCGATCGCTCCTTTCGGTCCATTTTTACATTAATGACCAACTTTATGTGCGAGAAATCACCAAAGAAACAGATAATTATCAACAGCGTTGTGGTGTAAATGCTATTTCCGTCGGTGATTTACGTCAATTATTAGATCATGAACCCACTAAGATACTAGCTTTGTCTGAGGACGCAAATTTAACTCAGCAACTTTTAGCTGATTTACGCCTTAGATACAAACCGACAGATTTGTATATGACAACATCCGTCCCCACTTTTCTAGAAGCTGCGAATACTCATGTTAATAAAGGTAATGCTGTCCGTTATCTAGCGGAAGAAATGCTAGGTTTAGAAAGTCATCATGTCATGACTATCGGTGATAATTTCAATGATGTAGAAATGCTCAGTTATGCCGGTATTAGTGTGGCCATGGGTAACGCACCGCCAGAAGTGCAAGCGATCGCTAATTGGGTAGCACCTAGTATAGAATTAGACGGTGCAGCAGTAGCAATAGAAAAATTCTTGCTTTCTTAGAAAGGATAAACACAAAAAAGACACCGACGACTGGCCGTGTTTCGTCTCGGTGTCCTTTTTGGTTCGCTCCTCACACGATTAACATTGTAGTTAAAGATATGTATTTTGTCAATAGATTTTCGAGAAGTTTTTGTAAATATAAATTAGAGTTCTATCGGTGCAACTACCCCCAACTTGTCTTCTAACACGGATCTAAAAACCAACTGAGTTGCTACCAATAGTCCTAACCTAGCTTGGGCTAATTCTGGAGTCTGAATTTTTACTTCTCCCCAAATACGACAACTACCCCAGAACTTCTCAAAAGCTTGACTCAATTTCCCAGCGGCTGTTTCCCAGTTCAGAGAACTACTATGACTACAAACTAAATCATCTACTAATTTTACTAATTGGTGCATCAGTAACATCTCATCAACGTGATTAAGCAGAAGTTTTTGATCACCATTAAGTAAAGGTATCGGTTTCACAGAAAAATAACTTTTAGTACCTATTCTATCAAGTGCAATTAATCCATCTTTCTCTGCTAATCGTAATAAAGAACAACAGCGGGAATGGGCGTATTGAATTTTAAAAATTGTTAATGAATGTAATGAAATTTGTGATTGATGATTAGTGACTGGTAATTGGTAATTCAGAAAATTATTTATCAAGTCTTCATTTTCTGGAAAAACTATCAAATTTTGTAACCAAGCTGCTAAGGTAGAGTCAATGAGTTCTAAATAAATCCAACCAGGAGGAATTACCTTAACGCTAAATAAACTATCACTATTTCTGGATAAATGCCCAGCCATAGCCTGAGCAATTTCCATCGCGGGTAAATTCTGAGATTTTGATATCCCCATGGCCACGCCAGAGATATATAGAATTTTTTGATTATATCCTCCTTGATAGAGAGGAACTTTTCTACTTTCTATGCCTGTAATTCCCCTATCATTGGTAAAAACACTGAAGCAAGAGGCCAGATAACCGCTTATTAGCTGCTTAATAGCTTGATTTTTACTAAAAAGTAGTTGAGGATACACGTATTCCTTGTAAAAAATTTATGAGGTGCATCATTTTATCCTGTTCCATCTACCTTCAGATAGAAGTTTACTCTATGTACATAAAAATAAGAGTAGGATAAAATTTGATGAATTAATGTATAAAAGATGGGTAAAGTTTAGTACCCTCGTTGTACAGTAGGAAGTATAAGAAAAAATAGAGAGCTAAATTGCTTTCTATCTTATTGGAAGACTAGCGCTATTAAGCGTTAACTCTACCCCGTTCACACAAAGACACTCCTTGCACTGTTCTGATCACGTCTTTGTTTTTTAGCCAAACGCTCTGTGTTACTTATGCAATCTCAATCTTCCTTTTCCGAAGCTTCACGTCCCTTCTTAACTTGGCAACGTATTCTTGACTGGGCCCAAGAACACTACCGCTGCCGCACCTTCAGTAAAGATGAGCGCATTCCAGCCAGACCTGGTTTGCTCTATTTAGTGCAAAGGGGTGCTATCCGCATGGTAGGAACTGCCCAAGTGGGTGCTACCGCTAGTCAGTTAACATCCAGAAGAATTAACAGAACTCCAGAAGAAGCCTTCTTGGGCTTTGTAGGGGCAGGACAACCCTTTGAAATTGTTGCCCAGTCCCCATTTACACTCCAGTCCTTTGCCCACGTTGACCAAACTGCGGTACTGTGGATGTACTGGCATGATCTAGACAACTGGCCTCACTTCCGTCGTGAAGTTATGGATGCTTTTAGATATCAGCATCAGCGCAAGTTACTCTGGTTAAGTGCTTTAGGACAAAGACGTACAATTGACCGTCTCTTAGGATTTCTCACCTTACTGATTGAGGAATATGGCGAGCCTTCCATGAGCGAAACTGATCCTGATGTAATTCGTGGTTATTGCTTACCCTTCCCCCTCACTCATGCCCAAATTGGCAGCGCCATTGGTTCAACCCGTGTAACTGTCACTCGTTTAATGGGTAAATTACGTCAACGCGGCTTAATTCTGGCCCAAGGGGATAATTTAATTTGCCTACCCGCAGATGCTATCAATAGACCAGCTAATAATGGGTAGTTCAAATCTCGAAAGAGCAGCTTGATCAATGTTACCTGAGAGCTTGCCACTCTCGGACACACCAATAGCAGGTATCAGTGGATTTTGATAAACCAACTTTGGGTAATTAGTTCCTGAGCCTGCTCCTCATTTTCACCGCAGATTGGTAACATTGATCAGTTAAAAATTGGCCAAGTATTGAGTTTAAATAACAAAAATATTCCTATAGAGTTGAAATGCTCAATAGCTGATAATGGGTTTTTCCCCCAGTGTTTCTATTTTTCCAGCACCGGCTCAAAGTCGTACCCAGTCCGAGAGCGATTACCACGGACAATTTTCACTAGTTGGACTGGGGTATTTCGATCTCCCGACGGTAAAAAACGAATGGAACCGGCAGCACCACTGGTGGAAAAGTCTGATGAAAGTAGTGTTTTTTGAATTGCAGAACGACTGGGATTAGTTGCTAACGCAGCGATAAAGGCTTTTGTAGCATCATAAGCGGTTGCTGTACGCCAATTTACATCACTACCCCATAACTTTCTAGATTGGGCTGGAAATGGGGAATTAGGATTGCCATGAATATGCCAAGGAACGGCCACTACCATGGCTAATGCTTGCTCTGTGGCAATTTCTAAAGTTTTGAGGCTATAAACATCATCACCACCGAGTAAAATCAGACGTTTTCGATTTACTTGCACTACTTGTAATGCTTTATCTAGGGTTTCACCATTAGGAGCTAACATTAAAACTTCCGCACCTTGTTTAAATGCTTTCTCGATGCTAGATGAAGGGCTAAAATCAGCTTTAGATAAATCAAACTCACCTGATATTTCTCCACCCTCCAAAGAAACAGAGGAAACAAACTCAGATTTTAATGACTGACTGTAGTTGCTTTGAGCATTATAAAAAACTGCTGCATTTTTTTTCCCCAAAGTTTTCACCATATAATTAGCTAAAGCTCTGGCCGCGACAAAATCACTAGTTAATGTGCGAAAAACGTAGGGACTAAAATTGGAAATTTTTACAGAACTACTAGTAGGGGAAATAGCTACTAGTTTTCCATCATCATAAACCTTCCCGGCGGCCAATGTTGCGTCACTGCTATAATGTCCAATTACTCCTAGAACTTCGGGGTTTTCTACCAAAGCTGCGGCTACCTGTTGACATATTTTCTGATCATCGTCATCATTAGCTATACCTACTTTTAACGGTACTCCCTTTACTCCCCCAGCAGTATTAATTTCATTTTGAGCTTGTGCAACACCACGCAATATTTCTAATGCCGTATTCGGGTCATTACCAATAGGTGTAGAGACAACAAGGGTATAGCTTTTACCAGAACCAATGCGGGCATTATGCAGATAAATCAGTGCCTCTGGGTCATTGGGTTTGATTTTTAGAGATGATGTTAAATTAGTGATTGCTTGCTGATAATTTTTATCAAAAATAGCCTTAGCAGCATCTTTTTTGTCTGGTAAAATATCATCAGAAATTAAAATTTTTTCTCCAAAACTAATTCGTTGTGCAATTGATTGATTTCGGTCTTTCCATTGATGAGAATTCAGCTTATTTTCACTATTTATTGCTAAATTATCAGAGGATTTCGGATTAGTAACAATAATGAAAAAACACCAATAACCAAACCCCAAAAGTAGGGGTATGAAAATAATAGGGAGTATTTTGCCTTTCCATTTCATAAGTTTTTTCTGATGGTGGTCAACTGGACTGCATTTAAACTGCATTTAATTTGGATAATTATAGCGGGCAAGATTTGGATAATTATAGCGGGCAAGATTTGGATAATTATAGCGGGCAAGATTTGGATAATTATAGCGGGCAAGATGCCCGCACCACAAGATTTAGGGTCGGGTATAAAGCTCATTTGATTCTCACAAACCCAGCTTTTTCAATCAGTTCTTGACCTTGAGATGTTAATAACCAATTTGCATAAGCTTCTCCAGCTTGTTGATCTGATTGACCATTTTGTTTGATTATTACAAATAAGTTGCGGGTGATTGGGTAATTTCCATTGCGAAAATTCTCATTGTTCAACTGGTTACGCTGATTTGGACATTGAGACTGAGCTATTTCTGGTTGTTGATAAGGTGTGACAAATTGCCCGTTTGTTCGTCCAATTGGTAGGGATTTAATGGTACATTGCGGGACGATTTCAGGAGCGGAACCGTAATAAATTCCCCCCGGAGTATTGGCTATTTTTCTCAGGGCTTCTGTGGTTGTAGGAATGTAATTAACATTGTTACCAAATTTATCTTTATTAAGAACATATTCAATAAAAAAATCCACTGTACCACCAGCTTCTTGACTGCGGGATAAGGGAATAATAGGTAAATTTGCACCACCTAATTTTTGCCAGTTAGTAACTTTACCAGTGTAAATATCTTTAATCTGGGCAGTGGTTAATCCGGGGATATTTAAGTTATGATTAACTGCGATCGCAATAGCATCAATTGCTACGATAATTTCTTTTAACCTGAATCCTTTTTGTTGCGCTTGGCTGGTTTCTTCTAATTTAATGGAGCGGGAAGATTGAATAAAAGCTAGTTGATTATCTATCAACATTTGAATCCCAGTTCCCGAACCTGGGTCTTTAAAAAGTGGTTGTATGTAACGTAAAACAAACTGAGGACAAATTTTTTGTAGTACAGAATCTACGTCTTTACGAAGAGTAGCCCAGGTGGTACTACCACCATAACTAAAAATCCCTTGGGGAAGATTAGAGACGTTGCAACTAGTTACTGAACTGGGAGAAGTAGATGTTATCTCGGAACTAATTATAAAAATGATAAACGATGAACCAACCAACATTAAACTAATGGTAGCAATCAAATATAGAAGCAGGGGAAGAGTTTCTTTTTTGGGAGACATAAGTTTGTGGTTTTGGGGTTAAGGATATTTTTTCTAAAGCAGGGAAGATAATAGTTTATAAATGAGCTTAAATAAGGTTGTTGATATCATTGAAATTAACGCCGCAGCCACAGCTAAAATAATTATTTGCTCAATGCCAATATCACCTCGTAAATAAGGGATAAAAAATATAATTGTCAAACTGATTGCGGGGATAATTAGCAAATCAAATTTTTCCAGCCAGCGTCTAGTTTGAGCGAAAATTAAACCACTCAAAATCACAATAGAAATTAGAAAAGTGATGATAATATTTTTGGATAAACTGAAAAAAGCGATCGCAATTAATGCCCCTTCAAACCCACTAAAAGCGGCTCCAGATAATAATTCCCAAATAGTAAAAGTTGGTTGATTTGATACTTGAGGCTGAATTGGTTGTGGGTGAGGTGGTTGAGTTGGGAATTGTGATGATGTTGTTGGTGCAACCGAAGGAGGAAAAAGAGCCTCTAGCACCGCCTGTGCTGACTGAAAACGCTCACTAGCAGCAGGTAGGAGCATTTTATCTAAAATATCTGCCAGTCGCGGTTTCAGGGTGATTTGCGCCCGCCATTGCCATTGATTTGTATAAGCGTTAAATAGCTTACTCCTTTCTTGACCTGTCAGTAACGTTAATAGAGTAACAGCTAAGGCATACAAATCCGTAGATGGAAATACTTGACTACTGTTCATTTGTTCTGGAGGTGCAAATCCTAAAGAATAAATGCCCGTAGAACTAGGGGACGCATTAGCAATTAATTTAACTGCACCGAAATCTAGCAAAAAGAGCTTACCATCACGACAACGCATAATATTGGAAGGTTTAATATCTCTATGGATAATATTTCTGTCATGAATAAACTGGAGAACTGGGAGAATTTCTTTGAGTATTTCCATAACTTTTTGTTCAGAAAAATTACCCTGTTGAATTAATTCTTCCTCTAAAGTTTGTCCATGAATATATTGCTGAACTAAATAAAAAAACTGCTGCGGTTTATTTATTTGTAAGCTTTGTAAACTAGGAACTGTAATCGTAAAAAAAGCAAATAAATTAGGTATTTGCGGATGTTCATTACCTATTGCTTCTAAAACTTCTGCTTCTTGTGCAAAGAGAATTTTGGCTTTTTCTAAGGCTTCTTCTGTTAAATTAATGCTGGGCTGAAATTGTTTAATCACACATTGACGCAAACTGGGAGTATCGCGGTCAATTGCTAAAAAAGCCGCACCAAAACCCCCCTGACCCAAAAGTTTAATTGGCAAATATCGGTCACGTAAAATCAGCGGCATACCGCAGGTAATACAATATTTCTGTTGTACTGTTTTTAAGGTGTGAATATCATCTAAATCAGTAAAGTGATTTTCGGGACGTTGACAGTGGGGACGAGTGCAGTGGACTTGCATATTATCTTTAGTCAGTGGTGATTAAGCTGTTACGCATTTAAACTGGATAATTACTGTAATTTAGGTATTTATGCAGTATCAAATTAATAAATTAAGTCCGATTTAGTCCAGTAGTCATTAGCAATTAATCTAATGATACTGGAATCTTTTAACTGCCATCAGTAGGGTTTGGTGCCGCTAGGTCTAATGTATTTACGACTAGATCCATTTGTGTTAACTTTAACATATCCTGAATCCAAACTGGGTTAGCAAATTCAGGTAATATCTCCTGACTAAAAGCCTCTGCTGCTTTGGATCTATAACGGCTAGGGTTAAATATTAACCAAAGTGTACGCTTGACTACAACGTCCTGGATTGGTGCATGATGGAGAACACCCATTTGTAATTCTTTAGCAATGGCAGAAGTAGAGACAAAGGCAGCACCTAAGCCAGACTGGACGGCATTTTTAATCGCTTCTATGGAATTAAGTTCCATTTCCAACTTAAACCGCCTGGTGTCAATATTACAACGTGCCAGCACCTGGTCAATAACTTTGCGGATGGTTGATTGGGAGTCGAGAGCAATGAATTGTAGTTTATATAGGTCTTCTTTTTGGATTGTTTCTAATTTAGCAAAGGGATGGGACGTGGGTAAAATGAGTGCCAATTCATCCTCAGCATAAGGAATAGTTTTTAAAGACTCCCCCAATTCAGCGGGAATTTCCCCACCAATGATCGCCAGATCAATCTGGCCATTGGCAACACTCCAAGCGGTGCGTCTGGTAGAATGGACGTGCAATTGCACAGCCACATCTGGATACTTTTGTCGGAATAAGCCGATCATTTTCGGTAAAAGATAAGTACCAGTGGTTTGGGACGCGCCGACAATTAATGTACCACCTTGAAGATTTTGCAAGTCCTCAATAGCGCGGCAGGTTTCCTGACATAAACTGAGGATTTTTTCCCCATAACTCAGGAGTAGATGTCCCGCCTCTGTTAATTGAGCGCGACGGCCTCCCCTGTCAAATATGGGAACATCCAATTGCCTTTCCAGGTTTTGAACTTGCAAACTGACAGCCGGTTGGGAGACATAAAGACTATCAGCAGCCCGTTTAAAACTCCCTTCTTGGGCGATAGCTTTGAGAATACGTAACTGATCTAATGTAAAAGGAAGGTCAGACATAAGGCTTAACCCAGAAATTTGGATGTATGAGTAGCTGGAAAAATAAATCGGGGTGAGTAGCTTTGCGACTAGTCATAATTTAGGCAATAGTTAAATTTAAAGAACTAACTAAAACACTTACCACAACATATTGACAGAAATCCTGTCGTGTATAATCTGTTAAAATTCAAGATGTTTACCCAATGTTTACCCATAAATAGTAACTTCTTTCGTTTTTGAGAATCTTAAATTGAGTTTTATCTATCATGCCCAATTCTTGGTTTACTCCCAGTCATTTTGTCATACTGGGGTTACAATTAGTTTTTGCAATTGCCCATAGTGGAGGTGCTGCTATGCGTCCTTGGGCTGAAAAATACATTGGACCGCGGCTTTATCGCATTTTATTCGCATTAATCAGCTTACCCTTAGCCGTGCTATTAATTGTTTACTTTTTTAATCATCGTTATGATGGATGGCAACTTTGGCAGGTGCAAGGTATTCCGGGGGTAGGAACATTAGTTTGGATATTATCTGCTGTATCTTTTTTGTTTTTATATCCGGCTACCTTCAATTTACTAGAAATTGCCGCTATTCAAAAGCCCCAAGTTCATCTTTATGAAACCGGGATTATCCGTATTACCCGTCACCCGCAAATGGTGGGACAGGTAATTTGGTGTGTAGCCCATACTCTCTGGTTAGGTACTAGCTTCACTCTTGTTACTTCAATAGGTCTGATACTACATCACCTTTTTGGAGTATGGCATGGAGATCGGCGTTTAAGTCAACGCTATGGAGAAGCTTTTGCACTTCTCAAGCAGCGGACTTCTATTATTCCCTTTCAAGCAATTATTGATGGCCGTCAATCTTTAAACTGGCAGGAATTTCTGCGTCCTGCTTATTTAGGAGTTGCCATTTTTACTGGTTTATTATGGTGGTCTCACCCCTTGTTATTCGTGGCAACAAGTAGGATAATGTGGTAGTTTCGTCTGATCCCCAAGATTAACAAAAAATATAAATTTAATAAAATTTTGTGATCATCACTTGCTACCAAAACAATGTAGGATAAATTTCAGCATCTATCATGAGACTGTTTTTCACTAAGGTGGAAAAAAGGATTTGTTCCTCAGTCTCAGGCAGAATTTATCCCCGTAAACAATAAGTAGCTTTCTACCTTGGTAAAAACGGGAAATAAACAGCAATGTATGAACTACAGCAATATACGCTATCAGCATTGTCAAAGTCTTATAAGGCAGTAGTAGTCAATAGCAATCAGGATTTGAACATTGAGAACAGCCAGCGCGACATTCACGGTGGTTTATTTGTTCACAGAAAAATCTAAAAATCAGATGTTCTTTTAATGACTTACCAATTGCTGCTACTGACCATTGTTTTTGTTTTCATATAAAAACCTTATATTCCAAGAGGCATCATGGTGTTTTCGGTCAGTGAACGGACATTTAATCAAGAAGTTTTGGCATCTCCAGTTCCCGTTTTAGTTTATTTTGAAGCGCCCTGGTGCGCTCTATGTCGCGTTATTCACCCGCTTTTATTGCAATTTCAAACCCAATGTGGTGATGAAATTAAGTTGGCCGGAGTCAACGCTGATCAAAATTTCAAGTTGTCTAATACCTATCGCCTCAAATCCCTACCGACTTTACTGCTAATTGAAAAAGGAATAGTCAAGCAACGCTTAGAAGGTTTTTGTGGTAGAGACGATTTACGTCAAGCCTTAGAAGCAATTCAACTTACTTACAAAATCACTAATAAAACTGACACTGGCATAAAAACAGCCGAATTAAAATACAACGATGTACAATTAAGTGCAATTAAAAAGTAAGTGACAAAAGACAAAAAGCAGAAGTTTTTAGAAATTTTATAGCCCCAAGGCTGACTGTTAGGCTATTTTAGAGGCGTAAGCATTACAGTAGGCTCAGTAAGCTATTTTAATTGATTTGGTGCTTGGTGAGTCCCAAATCTAAAACCATGCTTAACACCCCACTCAAAGGGTATCAGGTGGGGTATTTTATCCTCAAGGGTCTATGTCACAATTACTAACAGTTCTGATTCTTCAGTTAACTCACCCTTTGTTTGTACAGAATTCTAAAAGTAGGCGTTAGTGATGGAATTAATCTATCAGTATGCCTGGCTGATTCCAGTATTACCTCTCTTGGGAGCAATGCTAGTCGGTCTAGGGCTAATCTCGATCAATCAGGTGACAAACCGCCTGCGACAATTAAATGCTGTAGTCATTATCTCCCTTATGGGAGCTTCTATGGTTCTGTCGTCGGCCTTGCTGTGGAGTCAAATTCAAGGCCATGCACCTTACCTCCGCACCCTGGAATGGGCAGCAGCAGGAAATTTTCACCTGACTATGGGCTACACTATTGACCACCTTACAGCCTTAATGCTGGTAATTGTCACCACAGTAGCAGTTTTGGTGATGATTTACACCGATGGCTACATGGCTCATGACCCCGGTTATGTGCGGTTTTATGCCTATCTCAGCTTATTTGGCTCTTCCATGTTAGGTTTGGTGGTCAGCCCCAACCTGGTACAAGTTTACATTTTCTGGGAATTGGTGGGGATGTGTTCCTACCTCCTAGTGGGCTTTTGGTATGACCGCAAAGCCGCAGCAGAGGCCTGCCAAAAAGCATTTGTTACAAACCGGGTCGGTGACTTCGGCTTATTATTAGGCATTTTGGGGCTGTTCTGGGCGACAGGAAGCTTTGATTTTATGGTCATGGGCGATCGCCTATCAAACCTAGTAGAAACTGGCTCTATTAGCAATTTCCTCGCCATTGTGTTGGCGATTTTAGTCTTCCTTGGACCTGTTGCTAAATCGGCCCAATTCCCACTCCATGTCTGGCTACCAGACGCAATGGAAGGTCCTACTCCCATTTCTGCCCTCATCCATGCAGCGACAATGGTAGCAGCGGGTGTATTCCTCATTGCCCGGATGTATCCAGTATTTGAAAATGTGCCAGCAGCAATGAACGTAATTGCTTTTACTGGCGCATTGACGGCGTTTTTAGGGGCAACTATCGCCATTACCCAAAATGACATTAAAAAGGGTTTGGCTTATTCCACCATTTCCCAACTCGGTTACATGGTGATGGCCATGGGTGTGGGTGCTTATAGCGCCGGTTTATTCCACCTGATGACTCACGCTTATTTTAAAGCGATGCTATTCTTGGGTTCTGGTTCGGTAATTCATGGTATGGAAGCAGTTGTTGGTCATGACCCCGTACTAGCGCAAGATATGCGCTTAATGGGCGGACTGCGGAAATATATGCCCGTGACCGGTTTCACATTTTTGATTGGCTGCCTGGCCATTGCAGGGATTCCTCCCTTTGCCGGTTTTTGGTCAAAAGATGAAATTTTGGGCGCGGCCTTTGCTGCTAACCCCTTCCTGTGGTTTATTGGTTGGGTGACAGCAGGAATTACAGCTTTTTATATGTTTAGAATGTATTTCTCAACATTTGAAGGTAAATTCCGGGGTAATGATGAGAAAATCAAGGTAAAACTCAAAAATGCTGCTGCTTTGGCACAAAAATCAGGTACAGCAGAATTAGCTCCTAATTTCGGTCCTGGGGCGATGAAAAAGGGAGAATTAGATAGTCATTCCCATGAATCCCACGGACACAGCCATTCTCCCCATGAGTCTCCTTGGACTATGAGTTTACCTTTGGTGGTTTTGGCTATTCCTTCTATGTTAATTGGTTTGGTGGGTACTCCCTATGCCAATTATTTTGAGCAGTTTATCTTTCCCCCTAGCGAAACTTTAGCCGAAGTTCTGGAAAAGGCTGCGGAATTTGACCCCCATGAATTTTATGTGATGGCTGGTAGTTCTGTGGCGGTTTCTGTGATTGGGATTACTTTAGCAGTGCTGATGTATTTGGCTCGCAAAATTGATCCTAGTGCGATCGCTTCTAAAATTCAACCACTCTATGATTTATCCTTGAATAAATGGTACTTTGATGATATTTATCATCGTGTTTTTGTTCTCGGTTTGCGTCGTGTGGCTAGACAAGTGATGGAAGTTGATTTCCGCGTTGTTGACGGTGCTGTTAATCTCACGGGTTTCTTTACTCTTGTCAGTGGTGAAGGTTTGAAATACTTGGAAAATGGTCGGGTTCAATTCTATGCCTTGATCGTTTTTGGGGCTGTTTTGGGCTTGGTGATTGTTTTTGGTGTTACCTGATTTTAATGGGGGCGGTTTGTCCGCCCCTGGATTGTTTTTAACGAACCACTCCAGGCGCAGAGGACACGGAGTTAATGACACCCTACTGTCTGAATCAGGATATCCAGGATTTAAGGATGTACAGAATGAAGAAAAAAACTAATCTTTAAAATCTGGAATATTTCCAGATAAATATTCATATAAAATCCTATTAATCCTCTAATCCTGGGCATCCTGATTCAGACAAAAAATATTTATAATCTAAACAAACCAATTCTCAATCTGAATCTCTTGAAAATCAATAAAATCTGAAATATTATTCATTACCAAAAGTATGCACATCTGAAATTATAAGGAGAATTAATAGCTATGCAAGAGTTAACGATTGAGGAATTATTAAATATTGCTCAAAGTCAAATTCCACCAAAGTCAGCAAGAATTACATTTTCAACTATTAGAAAAAAATCAAAATAATCAATTAAGTGAATCTGATAGGTTATTGTTGAAATCTCTACGAGTGAGTGCTGATTATTTAATGTTGAAAGTGGAAAGGTTTTTCTCTTCCAGATTTTGAGCAATTAGTATAAAAAGGTAAAATTATGAATATCCAAATTAAACCGGAATTAGAGCAAATTATTCAAGCGCAAATTGCCACAGGTAGATATACAAATCCTGAAGATGTAATTAGTAAGGCGTTAAAATTGCTTTTGGAGTGGGATAAGGGTTATCAGAATTGGGTGGAAGAAACACGGGAAAAGGTGGATGTTGCTATTGAACAATTAGATAGAGGTGAAGGTATTAATGGGGAAGTTGTGATTTCACAATTGCGGGATAAGTTGCGTCAAGCGAGAGAGAGATAAGGATGAAAATACTTATGATTTCTCCAGAAGCTAGTCGTGATTTATCAGAAATTATTGATTATTTTGTTACTAGAAATATTGATGCTGGAGAGCGTTTTGTTGATGAGTTTGAAAAGAGGTGTCAGTATTTAGCTAATTTCCCTAATATGGGGCGTAGCTATGAAAATATTAGGTTTGATTTGCGGGGTGTTCCTTTAGATGGTTACGTGATTCTTTATCGAGTTATTAATGGTGGAATTGAAATTGTCCGTGTAGTTAGTGGTTATCGAGATTTGGAGTCTTTGTTTCAATGAATAATTGAGAAGCCCTGGCAATTAGAAAGATGCTTCCAGCACGCTACGCGAACGCGGCTATACAAACTAAGTCCACCTGAGTGGACTAAAAGCAAGATTTTTGAACTCGGCGGGTTTTGTCTGTGCAGACGCGAATTATATTCGCCGGGTTATGAATATTTTTTGTTTCGCGCAAAGACGCAAACTAAAAATTGAGTAAACAAGCTTAAATAAGCTATGTCAGTCCTACTGATAGCGAATAGTTTATGATTCTTCATGAACTTCAATAATGGTTACTTATTTTTACACATCTTTACAAAGTTAACTTTACCTAATTAGTGATTAAAGAGGTATTTGTATGATATACGGCAGTTTCCGGTATTATGAAGTACAGATATTAATGATAAAACTTTTGTGGTGCGGGCATCTTGCCCGCATAATGTGTACCTCACTCAAAACTACTTGCTGTATCATTAGCATTTTAATAGCGATAATCTTAATTATAAGATTATTATTTAGAAATAATAAAAACCAGTTACTACAGTCTAAATCAGATCATAATATTGAGTTAGAGCCGATTCAACATGAATCAAATAATCTGCAATCTTTAATAATTCAGAAAAATGCTTATATTCAAACTTTAGAAATAGAAAAAGCTGGAAATTTACAAAATATCTCGTTATTAGAAGCCAATATTATTACCCAGCAATCTAATTGTGAATTACTTACACAAGAAAAAATTAATTTGAATAATCGCGTTCAACAATTAGAAGGGCAAATTCAATCTCTCACTGAGAAAATAAGAGATTTAGAATTGCAACGGAATACATTTGAAGTTAGTAATAATCATAGTTATCTAGAAAATATACAATTCCAGATTGCTCAAAAAGATAATGATATCCAAAAGTTAGAAATTGAAAATAATCAAAATATTCAAAGAATTAAACAGCTAGAAATAAATCTTAATGATAAAGAATCACGATTAAATGAGATAAGTAACAACAATAATATTTATCCGAATGAATTGCAAAAGCAGATTGCTCAAAAAGATGCCTATATTAAGAATTTAGAATTAGAAAAGAGGGATTTAGAGAAGGATTTAGAGAGGTATGTAGAATATTTAAACATATCTGGGTTAGAAGATATAGAAGATATAGAAACATATCCACTTTTTATAGAATATGAATATGACTATCAATACTTAAGAAGTCCTTGTATGGATAGATGCCAAGATTATATAGACTATTTACAACAATATCTATAATATTTTCAAAAGTATGATGATAGATACAAAATCAGTAAACTGTCTCATATAAGGTGGCTTAAAACCTAAAACAATATCCGTTTGGTACTCCCAATTCTACCAACTCACTAGCTACCCCTTCCTCAGTAAAATCTCTCTGAATCCAAATTTTTCCATCTCTAATATCTACATGAATAATTGTCCCATAAACGTAACTCACATTAATTCATGAGATTAAATTTAATTAATTTTAGTGCGTTACGCTTTGCTAACACACGCTACTGTCTACTGTCTGATAGCGTAGCGTGGCGTAGCCATATCAAGATGAAGAAAAAACTCATCGTCAAAACCTGGAATATTCCCAGATAAATATTCATAAAAAATCCTGTAAATCCTCTAATCCTGGGTATCCTGATTCAGACAATTAAGCATTTTTAGGATGAAGAAAAAACTCATCTTTAAAACCTGAAATATCCCTAGATAATTATTCACAGAAAATCCTGAGTATCCTGATTCTGATTATGAAAAGAAATTTTCATAATCGTCATGACTACCAATCCAAAACCATGTAACTGTATCACCATCCAAAACCCCAATTGCTCGATAATTGAGATTTATCCTGACAGACCAAATATTTTCCTGGTTATTTATACATTTGAAATGCAAAGACGGATAAAAAGGATTTTCTCTCCATAACCGATAAGCTTTTCTCGCACTCTGTCTAACTTGCTTGTCAAGAGACTGATATTCATCCCAAAAAGAAGGAAGGGTTGCTGACTTCATAGGTGTTGATAACCTCTAATGGTATATACACCAAATCTAGTCTTTTCTGAAGCCAGATATAAATCCTGAATTTATAACTTGTCATAGTCCATTGGTTTTGCAAGTCCTTCCGCAATCTCTCTTTTAGCACGTTGAGCAGATGCAATCAATTTTTCTTGAGTTTTCTTAAATGAATTATCCCATTTAAGTTCATCTTGCAAATCTGCCAAATATTCTCTCAGATGTTCTGCAATTCTGTCTTGTACATCTTCAGATAAAGATTCCATCATTTTAACTACGGTGGTAATTGCTGGAGATGACATAATCTAATTTCCTTTTAAACCTTACCAGTCTATTTTACTAAATATAAACTTAACTGCATCCCTCAACATATTCCACTATGCGGGGAAACATCCTGAAAATGCTTATCAGAGTGGAGAATGAAGGTGATTATTGATACTAATATTTTAGTTTCTGCTGTTCTCAAGGGGAGAGAACCAAGGGATTGTACAATCTCTCTGAATCCAAATTTTTTCATCTCTAATATCTACATGAATAATTGTCCCATAAACGTAACTCACATTAATTCATGAGATTAAATTTAATAAATTTTGGTGCGTTACGCTTTGCTAACACACGCTACTGTCTACTGTCTGATAGCGTAGCGTGGCGTAGCCATATCAAGATGAAGAAAAAACTCATCTTTAAAACCTGAAATATTCTCAGATAAATATTCATAAAAAATCCTGTAAATCTTCTTAATTACAGTGGTAATTGCTGGAGATGACATAATAGAATTGTCTATTTTACTAAAAATCAACTTAACTGCATCCCTCTACATATTCCACTTCTGGTAGTTTACCCGCTCTATACCTAGTTACACGCTGACCATCAGTTTCAAAAACAATGCGATAGTTTTGTTCGGCTTTATTTTTGGGAATAAAAGTTAAATAATATCCCTTTGTATATTTATGGGGTGTAACTTTAATTTGTCCAGGGTAAAGTGATTTAATTCGCGCTTCTGTATCACCAATTTTTGCACCAGAAACAGTAGTTATTTTGGGATTATTTACATCTACTCTGGCAATAACATCGCTGGTAACATATTGGAGACGACTCTTAACATCATCTTTTGTCACCATAAATGACACACCTTTGAGTTCTCCTTCCGTTTGTAGATAGTAACAACTATCACTTCCAGCATAGCTAACAGATAAACGAGTATTAGCCGCAGCAGCAGCTTCAGGAAGATTCATCCCTATTTTTACTGGACCCATACTATTGACAGTTACTTTGGCTTGACTGGTGAGTTTTGTCTGTGCAATGACTGTTCCGAGTGTGACAGAAAAAAATGTGATAGTCACAGGCGCAAAAGTTAGTAATGTAGTTTTGTGATTCATCTGTTTGTTGATAGTATTTACCCAGTTTGACGCACCCTAGATATTTCTAGATATTTAATATGACATTTGCTTAAGTCCTCTATCTAGATCCCGCAGATAACAAAATTCTCCTAGAATACAATATCTAGGGAAATTTAGCGAAAATTACAAGATTTCCGTTCACTATCATGTTCAGGATATTGCCAAGAATAAGCAAAATGGCTCACACTCTTAATTTGAGGAGATAATTGGTATAGTGCTTGCATTTGCGCTTCCAAGGATGGACGATTATTAATTGATTCCCCCCAGTGACCAGCTAAAGCGGGAATAACTTTTGTACCTGGTTTACTCAGTGCTAAAACCTGTTTTACTTGCGCTACAATACAACTAGCATCACCGCAAGTTGCGTAGGACATGGGATGCCATTCTAAGATGCTAGGGAATTTATCCCAAGGTTGCAACCGGGAATCATACCCTTGTCCTAAAGCTTGATTTCCTTCGGGAAAAAAGACTACTCCGGCGGGTATACCTTGTTGTTTGGCGGGATAACTTGCTAAAGCGACAAAATCTAAGATCCCTTGCATAGCATGAGCAACGGTGAGTAACCACAAATCTAATTGCAAAATGCGCTGTTTTTCCCCTGAAGAAGTCAGAGATTTTTGTTTTTTCGCAGGAATACGCCCTTCCCACATTGGTTCATCTTCTTGCGGGTAGCGTTGATCAACTTCCGCTATATCGCCGCTGCTAATATATCCCTTAGTGAGAAACCGGCGAATTAATTCCCGCCCTTTGGAATTTTGGGCGCGGCGAAATAAAAATTCTTGGGTGGCGGGGGTAAATAGCCATAAGTCCTGAACTTTGGTAACAATGGAATCCGCACCAGACTGGCGGGGATAGCGTACATAGTCTAAGAGAATACCATCAGGACGACGGCGGATCACCTGCTGCACCATTCGGTAATAATCGCTTCTAGCCTGGGGATTGTAGGGATCAATAAAGACTTGAGATCCGTCCTCTACTACGGATAAACTGGTTTGATTTTTGCCATTACGGGCGATCGCATTTTGTCTATCTGGACGTTGAGCATAGGTATAACCAAAGTTATTGGTAAACATCCAAGCATATACTTTTAACCCCCTTTGTTGCGCTTTTTTGATGGCTACGGCTAATAAATCTACTTTTTCTGCACCACGAATCCGAACTACTGCTGGCCAAACTGTCGGGTTTGTTGCTGCTGGTAATAGTACCTGTCCATCATAAAATACTTCTAAATAAACTTGGTTGTAGCCTTGGTTAACAATTCGATCCATAATTTGATCAATTGCTCCTGGTTGGATATCACAAGGATATAAACGTAACCAAATAGCTTGAGTCTCTGGCCAAGTTCGACTGCGGCATTCTTGTAATTCTTCTGTATGCTGTTTTAGTAGTTTTTGATAGTCCCTTTTCGCCTCTTTATTGTTTGCAAGAGCTAATAAACGTAATTTATCTTTTTGTTGGGCTGCTTTTGATGATACCCGACAATCTTCTCTCTTTTGAGCAATGGGTAGGGCTGTCCTATCCCTCCGGGGAGGCTCGTCCCTTTGGCTTATTCTCTGGTGGGGAAGAGAAGCGTTGGCTGCTTGGGCTTCTAAGTTAAGAATCAATAAGCTATGACTAATAATTACAGTCAATAAACTTTGCCAAGATATAATTGATCTTAAAAATTTCCAGTTGCAATTAGACATATCATTTAAAACTCGTATTCGTCAACAAACTTGGTGACAATCAACCCAGCTTGTTTATGATAAAAAGCGGAGGTTTGTAGTATTCCCAATTGAGTTTATACCACAAAAATCAGAGAGTGAAAAAATAATTGCTCTTGTCCCAATTCGGAACAAATTTGGCTTGTTGGTTCCCATCTACTAATAATGTCACGAACCTTTTGCATTAAAACATCACTAAAATTTTCACCCAGTTTCTGTAACGCTCCCGTGAGAAATATAGTAGTCATAGCAGTAGTTAAGGTTATAGGGTTCATAAAATCTTGACTAAAAATATTTGAATATACTTATTATCGGCATAATTATCGAAGATCTTCAATAATCATGATCATGGTAGTGTAATCCGAATTATAAATAAGAGGTATTCCTTACCCCAAAAAAGATAAAATCACCGAAAATTGATTTTCAGAATCTATATCTGCAAGTAAAACCGACGAATAACTATGCTAGAACAAGGTAACATCAGTATTCATACTGAGAATATTTTCCCAATTATCAAGAAGTCTCTCTACTCAGACCATCAAATCTTCTTGCGGGAACTGGTATCTAACGGGGTAGACGCTATCCAAAAGTTAAATATGGTGTCCCGCGCTGGTGAATATAATGGTGAAATTGGTGAACCAGAAATTACCATTAGCATTGATAAAGACAACAAAACTCTCTCCATTACTGATAATGGGATTGGAATGACAGCAGAGGAAGTAAAAAAATATATTAACCAAGTCGCTTTCTCTAGTGCTGAGGAATTTATTCACAAGTATGAAGGAAAAGCAGACCAACCGATTATCGGTCATTTCGGTTTGGGTTTCTACTCTTCTTTTATGGTTGCCAAACAAGTACAAATTGATACTCTTTCATACAAAGAAGGCGCACAAGCAGTTCGTTGGACTTGTGATGGTTCTCCTAAGTTTATTTTAGATGAGTCCCAACGTACCAGTCACGGAACTACAATTATTCTCACCTTGGAAGGGGAAGAAGAGGAATTTTTAGAACCAGCACGAATTAGGAATCTTGTCAAGACCTATTGTGATTTTATGCCGGTTCCCATTAAAATGGATGGGGAAACTTTAAATAAACAAAAAGCTGCATGGCGTGATTCTCCTAGTAGTCTTACTAAAGAAGACTATTTAGAATTTTACCGCTATTTGTATCCTTTTCAGGAAGAACCCTTGCTATGGGTACATTTAAATACAGATTATCCCTTTGTAATTAATGGTATTCTCTACTTTCCGAAAATGCGCCCTGATGTAGATGTTACCAAGGGACAAATTAAGTTATTCTGTAATCAGGTGTTTGTCAGTGATAATTGTGAGGAAATTATTCCCCAATTTTTAATGCCAATGCGAGGTGTAATTGATAGCACTGATATTCCTTTAAATGTTTCTCGAAGTGCATTACAAGGCGATCGCACTATTAAGAGAATAGGAGATTATATTGCCAAAAAAGTTGGCGATAGACTAAAGGAATTATACCGCGATGACAGGGAACAATACATAAAAATCTGGAAAGATTTGGGAACATTTGTCAAGTTCGGTGTTCTCAATGATGATAAATTCAAAAAACAGGTAGAAGATATCATTGTTTTCCGCACTACGGCTAAATTAGAAGCCGCAGCAGCGGTTGAAGTTCAAACCGCTGAAGATGATGCTTGGCAAGATGCCACCTCAGCTAATAGTATTAATTTACCATATATAACCCTGAAAGAATACTTGGAACGGAATAAAGAACGTCATGAAAATAAAGTATTTTACAGCACAGATGAAGCAAGTCAATATACTTATATTGAACTGCACAAAAATCAGGGTTTAGAAGTCCTATTTATGGACTCCTTTATTGATACCCACTTTATTAACTTCCTCGAACAAGAATATCGGGATGTTAAATTTACACGGGTGGACTCGGATTTAGATAATACCCTTCTAGAGGACAAAACTGGTGAAATTGTTGATCCCACCACCAACAAGACGAAAGGAGAAGTGATTAAAGAACTATTTGAGAAGGCACTGAATAAGCCAAAATTGAACATCCGCACTGAGTCACTGAAATCCGATGACCCCCAAGGAACACCACCAGCAATGGTATTATTACCGGAATTTCTGCGTCGGATGCGGGAAATGACCGCTATGATGCAGCAGCAAACCACTGAATTTCCCGAAGAACATATTTTGCTAGTAAATACTGCCCACCCGTTAATTCAAAACTTGATTAATCTTAATGAGGGTACTATTATTCATGGTGATGGTGTATCCCATACGAGTCAATTAGTGACCATAATTTGTCAGCACGTTTATGATTTAGCATTAATGTCTCAAAAAGGTTTTAATGCAGAGGGGATGAAATCCTTTGTAGAACGTTCTAATGATGTGCTAACTAAGTTAACGGAACAAGCAAGTAAATAGAAAATAACAATCAAGTGTAGGGAGACGTTGTTTACAGCGTCTCTTCCGAAGAGGGGATACTTTTTTATTTAATTGGTTTATTTAATTGGTTTATTTAATTGGTTTATTTAATTGGTGCAACTAAAGCGTCCAGATGTTTAGATGTATTTGGTCTGATTTAAATGACCACTTGGCTTCCTTCACTAGTGATCTGTTTTGCCAGTTGCGTAAGTCCTGTGACAATTATTCACGCCAAATTAGTTACCAATAAAAGTGCCAAGTTGACATCAGATGCTTGTGAAAAAATGAGCATTTACCTGATATTAATAATTTAAAGATATCGTAAAGATATTCTAATTCTGGTAAATGGGAATAAAAAATCAAAGTAGACAGATCAGGATAGGAAATTTTTACAGCCAATAGTGCTATACTTCCTATTTCTTTGAGAGTTACATGAATATAAATGGGGAGTAAAATTCCTGTTTCTGGTAAAGTTATTCTGAGTAATTCTTCTAAAACCCTTAAAATTATCCAACTAGATTCAGGTTCTTCAATTCTCCAGTAAATTGGCATATTAACCTGAAAATCTAGATGGGGATAGGAGTTAATCCAAGGTTCTAGTAAACACTCAATACATAAAGGTAAGCTATCTTGAATAGATATCGGACATAAGCGATCGCTCAATTGTACTAAAGAATGATGAAGGTTATCAATTTTTTTGATATGTGCTTGAATTTCTGTCACTGATAAACTTAGTTTATCCATAACTAATAAATCTAAATTACGTCGGATTGTAAAAGATTCTTGTAATAAATCATCACGGACTTTTTCAGATTCTAGAAATAGTTTGAGAAATTCCCTATAAAACCACCACTGTAATGCTTGCTTAATTCTTGGCTCAGATGTCATAAACTTGATCATGATTATGACTTAGTTAAATTAGAAATTACCCTGTTTGTAAAGGGGGGGAGATTATTCACTCTTAGGAAAAGGAAAAGTTAGGGTGAGATATTTGTGGTACTTCATAAACCTAAAATTTGCTGTATGTTTTTTATAACCCTTGTAGAGAGGTTTGATGGAATGTCGCTACTTTTTGGTTAGCTAATCACAAATCAGCAATCAATCTGGCTTTTCTTAACATAAATTGTAATACTGTTTCTTCCCTAGAAATAATATCGGCCGTACCATTCATTCCCGACTGAAGAAAACACTGACGATCATTATTTCCAAATGAACTTTTTTCGGGTTGAATTGTAGCTTCAAAGTAGTTAGCACCAGGAGAAATTGCAGTATTTGTATCTTTGCTTAGAGGTGTAATTGCATCAGGAGAAATCGTTTTAACAACGCCCTTAGCAGTTCCATAATCAGGATATGGACAAGCATCAACACGAAGTTGTGCTTTTTGACCAACAGCAATTTTATTAATTTCTGAGCTAGGAATCAGAGCTTTAATTACTAAAGAATTACGATCATCAGGTACAATCTCAGTAATAGATTCACCAGCGCGAACAACTTGTCCAGAATTTCGTAAATTTAGTTTCAAAATAATCCCATCGTTAGTAGCAACAATAGTGCTATTTTTTCGCTGATTTTCTAGCTGTTGAAGTTCTTTTTGTAATTGTTTTATTTGAGTTTGTATTTCAACCAAACGCTGAATTAAGCCTACCCTTTCTTTATTTAGAGCAGCTATATTTGCTTCACCTTTAGCAGTTTCTTGAGCAATACGTTCTTGTGCCATATTCATCATTGCCGTAGTTGGATTAATTGCAGCTTTATTTAATTTAACTTTTATATTAGCGATATCAACAGCTTTTTTTGCAGTTTCCAGTGTTAAGGTTGTTTGTTGAACAACTAGCTGTTTTTGCTCAAATTCTCGGTTACCAATTACCCCCATTTCTGCCAACTGTTGATAGCGATCACGATCCACCTTTGCAAATTCTAAGTCAGCTTCAGCCTTTTGTAAATCTACTAATTGTTTTTGAATATTTAGCTGGGCTGTTATTAATTCACCTTCAGTATTAACCTTTCGCTCTTCATATTCCCTTTGATTTTTTAATAAATCCTCCTGAGCAGCAATAACAACCCTTTGTATGACTTTTTTTTCAGCCATGATTTGATTATTTAAAGTCCGGTTTTGAGCATAAATTTGTAAAATTTGTAATTTATTCTGGTTGATATTTTCTTCTAATTGACTTTTTTTAATTAGCAATTGTTCAGTATCTAAAATGGCGATTACATCTCCTTGTTTAACAATTTGATTTTCTTTGACTAAGATAGTTTTAATAGTCCCTTCTACCTTTGATTGCACTACACGAGTTTCACCTATGGGACGAACAATAGCATTAGCTTTGACAGTAACATTATATTTCACCCATGAAGATAAATAAATACCAGTAATAACAGTCCCAATCAGAAATAAACCTGCTAGGGATGTCCAACTACTTATAGGTGGAAGTGAATTATCATTTCCAATTACAGAATTAAATTCTTGATTATCAGTGTAAAGCATAGTTATCTAAATAATGAATGATATATAGGATTCCTATCAGAAGTACCAGATGGTTTTCCCCCCTTTATAAGAGGTAAATACAAGGGAAATTAAGGAATTAGAAAATCTAAATGATCTCCTGGTTTATTGCGTAAATCCTCTAAAGAACCTTCTAATTTCAACCTACCTTGATCTATCAAAACAATCCAGTCAGCCCGATTAATTACTTTAGGTCTGTGAGTAATTAAAATAGTTGTTTTCCCTCGACGATGTTTAAATAATTGGTCTAAAACTTGGGCTTCACTAACTGGATCAAGTCCCCCAGTAGATTCATCTAAAATCAAAATTGGTGGGTCTGTAACAATGGCTCTAGCTATGGCTAATCTTTGTCTTTGTCCACCAGAAATATTAGCACCAAATTCTCCTAAAATAGTTTGATATGTCTCCGGTAACTTATTGATAAATTCATCAGCACCAGAAATTTTACAGGCTTGAACAATCTGTTCAAAGCTAACATGAGGCGCTCCTAATCGAAAATTATCAATAATAGAACGACTCCAAAAATGAGCATCCTGGGGAACAAGAACCACTTGTTGACGCAGACATTCTAAAGAAAGGTCTTGAAGGTTATAAATTCCAATTTGGATATTACCAGATTGCAGAGGATATAATCCAGCTATTAATTTAGCTAAGGTACTTTTACCGCATCCAGATTTACCAATTAAAGCCACAACTTGACCACCAGGAATTGTTAAAGAAAAACCTTCTAAAAAGTCAATTCTTCCTGCATAGTGAAACTTCAAATTTTTACAATAAATATCAACATTTTCGGGAATTTTTACAACAGGTTTTTTGCCATAATCTTCATTTTCTGGAGTAGCATCAATAACTTCTGTTAAACGTTGGGTTGCAGTTTTCGCACGAGTAAATTCTTCAACAAAGCCGATAACTGTACCAATTAAACCCAAAAAATTCCCATTCATAGAGTTAAATGCTAGTAATTTACCAATACTGAGATTTTCAGCGGGATTAATTACTAAATAGCCACCGAACCAAAGTAAAATAACACCACCAATAGCAGAGATAAAACCAGAAAAAGTATTATTAATGATGCCAATTTGGATAGTGCGAAACATGAGATTAGCTAGACGAATAAAACGGCTTTCTAATTCATCTAAAAATTGGGGTGCTGAGGTAGTTGTTTTGAGAGTTAATGCTCCTTTAAAAGTTTCGACTAAAACCCCTTGAGTTTCCGCTTCTTGAACTAAAAGTTCACGAGTCTTTTGTTGTAAAGTTGGCTGAAAAATAATAGTTGATAATGTCATTAATACGGAGATTAATAACGCTATTCCGGTTAATTTCCAGCTATAAAAAATCATGATACTTAGAGAAATCAAGGCAATAAAAAATCGGCTGGGTAAGGTAACAACCAATTGAGCCACTAATTGATTAATTTGTTCAATATCTTGCAATCTACTAACTATTTCACCACTGCGTCGAGCTTCGTAATAACTTAAAGGTAAACGCAAAATTTGTCTACCAAAATCTAAAACTAGCCCTAATTGTAAGCGTTGAGCAAAGTTAGCAATTAAGTTAGATTGGACAAAGGAAAGGCTATTAGAAACAAAATTCATAACTACTACGGAAATCGCTACAGTAGTTAGTAATTTTGTGTCACCTCTAACTAACACATCATCAGTAAGAATTTGTAATAAAAAAGGAGAAGCTAAAGATAACAAACCCAAGATCAAATTTAAAGGTATAACTTGGACTAAAATGGCCCGATAAATCCAAACTCGTCGAAAGAAACGCCAAAAGCCACCAGTTTTATCACTTTCTTGTTCAAAAAAGCGAATAGGATCTGGTTCTAGCAAGAGAATTAACCAATCTTTCCAACCATCAATTAAATCTTTTTTAGAAAGATAACGAACCCCAACTCCGGGATCTGCAATGACAAAATTTTTGCCTTTTTTACCGTATAAAACAACCCAATGATTTCCTTTCCAGTGAATAATTGCTGGTAAGGGAGCTTCATTCATTCGATTAATTATTTCCGATGATGTTTTGACTGGATTAACTTTAAAACCCAGGCTTTCTGCACCTCGTCTTAACCCTAATAAAGTAGTTCCAAATTGTCCAGTTCCAACAACTTCCCGAATGCGGCTGAGGGTAAAATTACGACCATAATATTTGGATATTGTAGCTAAACAAGCTGCTGCACAATCTTCTTCACTATGTTGTTTAACAAATTGGAGTTTCATAAATAAATAACCATAGAAAAGAATCAAAATATATTATTTTTATTTCTATTGAATTGGTAGTAAACACTGGTAAATATAATCCGAATAGTAGAATATAAAATTATCTGATCCTGGTTTTATTTTTGTGCTAGAAAAGATTAAATATACTCGCTAAAAAGCTATTACCTTTTCTGCTTCTATTGCGACGACGGCCACCACCTCTACCAAATAATGAAGATAAAATAAAGGTTGTTTGAGAAAATTGATATTCAGTTTCATTTCTCACATATCCGCTAGAGTTTCCTTGAGAAACATTCATTTCACTCATTCCCCTAGTAGATATATTTATATTTTGGTAAAATATATCAAACCTTTCCAAGGGTGAAGATGATGACCCACCCCCGGATATAGACTCTTGTTCTTTTTCTGATAAATTTATGAACAGGTCGGAGTTTTCTATTTCTATATGATCAGACATGGTAAAACCTCTTGCTTCTAAAAAATAAGATTTATGTATCATTTTTTGTGATACATAAATCTTTCTCCAATTTGTTACGAGAAGTGCCATGAGTAAAATCTCAACGATCATTAAATACTATTAAATGATCCTAGATTTTTATTCTCTTTTACCACTTCTTTGCAGCAGGTAGAAAAGATCAGAACTCAAGTATATTTCTGACTACCTGCTTAATTTGTTTCGTTAACTTACTTACATTACTTGGTTGAACAATTGTGCTGGTAAGATAACTGTTGGAAAATCAGCTAGTCCAATTTGACGACCAGCAGAATTGATTTTTTCAACAGCTTGTTGACTTCCAGTTTGGCTACCATTCAAGTTTGAAATACTATATCCTGTTTGTACATTTCTGAGAGCGCTTATGAAAGTTTCATTAAGTAAAGCACTACCACCACCAGCTACGATTTCTTGTTGTTCAACAGATACTGCGGTAAATAAAGTAGACATGACTGAATTCTCCTTGATTTGAATTATCGCTGGGGGTTGTTTACTGCTCGGTTGCCGTTTTCCCCCTCGCTTGTTCATAGAATATCGAGGAGTGATTAGATAATTCATTCTCATTTTCTGCAAACTTAATTACCAAATTTAGAACTAAATATTGCCGAAAAATACACGCCAATTTGACTCAATTATGTTCACTAAATAAAAAATTTCTGCTATGATTTCCTATCAACATGGCGTTATCCACTTAAACAAAGTAAATCATAGCCCCCTCCTCGCTTGGGGGGAGGGGTTAGGGGTGGGGTTGATTAAATATATATACTTAGTCAAAAATTATCCTCAACTCCCACTTGACCATTAACAGAAGAATCCTTAACAGAAAAATACCTGCGTCGCGCTGAAAATTTACTAGAAACAAACTAATTGTCCCAAGCCGCAGTAAAATTACAGGATGCCTTAAAATTAGAGCAGCGAAATAGTCATTGCCATGGCTTGATAGCAATGGTATATTTAAAGCAAAATCAACTGAAAATGGCAAAAATTCACTGTGATAACGCTCTGAAGTTCAATCCCAAGGATAATATCGCTTGGAAATGGAAACCCAAAGTAGATCAGGCTTTAGGAAAGATAAATAGTGATTCTCCAGTGAATTACTCTTCCAAAAATGAAGAGAAGCAACCAGATAAGTCTGGAAATGGCGGTTTGTTTGGCGGTTTGTTTGGTGGGAAGAAAAAATAATGGTGTATCAACCAGCAGCGGGAGCCAGGGATCTATTACCTTTAGATGTAGCGCAAAAACGCTGGATTGAAGATAGATTAGAACAAGTATTTCAGCGTTGGGGATATCACAGGATTATCACCTCAACCCTGGAAAGAATGGATACCTTAATGGCCGGTGAAGCAATTCAGCGTCAGATGGTGATTCAACTCCAAAATGGTCAAAATGAAGAATTGGGATTGCGTCCAGAATTGACGGCTTCTATCGCCCGGACAGTGGTAACTCGCATGACAAATGCGACCTACCCCCAGCGACTCTATTACAATGCTAATGTGTTTCGTCGTAATTGGGAAGGCCGCCATAATCGTCAGCAAGAGTATTATCAAGCTGGGGTGGAGTTACTGGGAGCGGGAGGATTATTAGCTAATGCGGAAGTATTGCTATTAGTAGCAGATTGTTTCACAGCATTGGATTTACAAGGGTGGCGGTTAATTCTGGGGGAAGCGGGAATTACTCGCTCCCTGTTTAATGCTTTTCCCCCGGAAATTAGAAATCAAGTCCGTACTGCGATCGCTCATTTGGATTATGTAACTCTTGATACCTTGCCTTTGAGCGAAGAACTACACCAGCGGGCTAAAATCATGTTAGATTTGCGGGGTGATAGTCAAGAGGTTTTAGAAAAAGTCAGTAGTCTAGATCTAGAACCAGACCAGGACGAAGCAATAAATAATCTCAAGTCTCTGGTAGAATTACTAGAGGGTAAATTCCCATTAATCCTTGATTTGAGCCTAATTCAAACCATTGACTACTACACAGGCATTGTATTTGAAGTAGTGAGTGATACAAAATCTCAAGCACAGGTTTTAGGAAGAGGTGGTCGTTATGACCAATTACTAGGTTTATATCATCCCCAAGGTGAAAGTATTCCCGGTATCGGCTTTGAACTGAGTATTGATGATTTATACCAAATTCTCTCATTTAATCAGCAATTACCCCAAAATATCCCCGCTAGTCATTGGTTAGTAGTTCCAGAAACTCCCGGCGCTGAAGCTGCGGCTTTTGATTATGCGGAAAAATTGCGTAATAATACTGAGTTGCCGAGAGTAGAAATAGACTTAGGTGGGAGAGATGTAAGCGCGATTCGTCAATATGCAAGCGATCGCTCCATTACCAAAATTGCTTGGATTAAAGCTGATGGTTCTCATACCATTGAAGCAGGATCCTAAGTCAAGAATAACGGACAAAAAAGAGGAGGAATCGGAAAAATGCCACATAGTATTGTTACAGACGTTTGTGAAGGTGTTGCTGACTGCGTAGAAGCTTGTCCAGTAGCTTGTATTCATGAAGGTCCAGGGAAAAACGTCAAAGGCACAGATTGGTACTGGATTGATTTTGCTACTTGTATTGATTGTGGCATCTGTCTCCAAGTTTGTCCGGTAGAAAATGCGATTTTGGCAGAAGAAAGACCAGAATTGCAAAAAACCCCAAAATAGTCATGGGTCAGTGGTCAGTGGTCAGTGGTAAAAGAAAAACAACTGATAACCGACAACTGACAACTAACAAATAACAACCGACAAATAACAACGAACAAATGACGAATAACTATTTATTAAAAGTAGAAAATGTCCATGCAGGATATATTAAAGATGTAGACATTTTACAAGGTATCAACTTCCACGTTACCAATGGGGAATTAGTAACAGTAATTGGTCCCAATGGAGCAGGTAAATCAACATTAATAAAAACTATTTTTGGACTATTAACACCCCATACCGGAAAAATTACCTTTAAAAATCAGAATTTGGTAGGTTTAAAATCTAATCAAATTGTAGAAAAAGGTATGTCCTATGTTCCGCAAATTGCGAATGTTTTTCCATCATTAACCGTAGATGAAAATTTAGAAATGGGGGCTTTTGTCAGGAATACGCCATTAAAACCCCTTAAAGATAAAATATACAATATGTTTCCGAGATTGAGCGATCGCTTGCGTCAACGAGCGGGGACTCTTTCTGGAGGAGAAAGACAAATGTTAGCCATGGGGAAAGCATTAATGTTAGAACCTAGTTTACTACTCTTAGATGAACCCTCAGCCGCATTATCTCCCATTTTGGTAAATCAGGTATTTGAGCAAATTAAGGAAATTAACCGATCGGGAACTGCTATAGTTTTAGTAGAGCAAAATGCCCGTAAAGCCTTAGAAATGGCAGACCGAGGTTATGTGTTAGAATCAGGAAAAGACGCTATCTCAGGACCTGGTAGAGAATTATTACATGATCCAAAAGTGGGAGAATTATATTTAGGTGCTGGGAAGAGACATTAAATCAAATCAAATCAAATCAAAATCAGACCCCGACTTCTTAAAAAAGTCGGGAATATAAAACCAAACGACTAGACAATTAAAGAATATGACCACACAAACAATATTATCACCGGAAATATATCAAGGACAATTTGGGGAATTTATAATTACTCAGAGCGATCGCCAAAGTGTGATAATGTATCGTACAGGATTAATGATAGCAGCATTGTGTTTTGCCCTGGGTAGTAGTTTAGTTTTAATTTCTCCCCAACCCGCTGTAATTCAAGCCATTACACCTATTTACACCTGTTTTAGTCTGGCACTTGGTATTAGTTTATTAACCATTCATATTTATATGAAATTTTTGCACCAAATTTTGCAAATTTTCTGGATAATTGGTAGCATTTCCGCCTTAATTTTCGCCCATAGTGATAGTCAAGCCTTTGCAATTACCGTTTATAATCAACCATTGACCATATTAGGTATTGGTTTCACCTTTGCAGCTTTAACAGGAATTTATTTTAAAGAAGGTTTTTGCTTTAATCGTTTAGAAACTAAAATCTTAACTCCCATAGTTCCCATATTATTATTAGGACATTTAACAAGAATTTTATCCACCCAAACCGAACAGATTTTATTAGCAACTTGGACAATTTGCTTTTTAATTTTTGCAGTGCGGAAAATCATTCAACCTATTCCTCCCGACATTGGAGATAAATCAGTATTTGATTATTTAAAAAAGCAACATTTAAAGACTTCCCAATAAAAAAACAGTCAACCACCCACAAAAAATATCTTAGAGGATGTTTGAAAACTTTTTAGCGAATATAATACACTACTACACAAACCAGATCCACCTTGCACAGACTAACAGAAAATCAAGCCTTTCCAACCCACGCAGGTAGGTTTTATCTGTGTAGCCGCGATTTAGAATCACCCTAATTAGTATGAATTTAGACTTTTATTCCTCCGTGTCCTCTGTGCCTGGAGTGGTTCGTTTTCCTGGTTTAGATAATTTGTAGGACTTAGCAAAGGTTAAATATGCAAAAATGTCAAGTATAGAAGAACGTAAATACTGGTTAGCTTGGTCACAAATTCCTGGTATTGGTCCAATACTAATACAAAGATTACAACAGCACTTTAGTAATTTAGAAACAGCTTGGAAAGCCAGTCCTGGAGAATTGCGAAAAGTCGAAGGTTTTGGAATTCAGACCTTAGAAAAAGTTGTTCAACAAAGATTCCGTTTAAACCCCGAACAACTACTTACCCAACACCAACAAATAAACCCCCTGTTTTGGACACCAGCAGACCCAGAATATCCCCAACTATTGCGAGAAATTCCTACTCCACCCCCGCTGTTGTATTATCGAGGTGAAATTGATTTACAGGAAAATTTAGGACAAAAACCCCTGGTAGGAATTGTGGGAACTCGTCAACCCACAGAATACGGAATTAAATGGACTCGTCAAATTAGTACCGCATTAGCAAAAAATGGTTTTACCGTTGTTTCCGGTATGGCCGAAGGAATAGACACCGAAAGTCATTCAGCAGCATTGAAAGCGGGAGGAAGAACAATAGCAGTTATGGGAACAGGTGTAGATGTTATTTATCCCCATAAAAATCGAGATTTATATCAACAGATTTTGAAATCTGGGATAGTAATTAGTGAATATCCCGCAAAAACGCCACCGAACCGCACCCATTTTCCCCGTCGAAATCGAATTATTGCTGGTTTGAGTCGTGCGGTATTAGTTATGGAAGCGCCGCTAAAATCTGGTGCTTTAATTACAGCTACCTATGCTAATGAATTTAGTCGAGATGTTTATGCGTTACCGGGAAGAATTGATGAGCAACCATCACAGGGTTGTTTAAAATTAATTAGTCAAGGTGCGGGTTTAATTAATCATGAACTTAATGAGTTATTAATCATGTTGGGAGCAATTCCCCAAATAGATATAGAAATAGAAACACCTCTAGTTAAATCTCCTCCTATACCTAACTTAGCACCGGAATTACAACAGATAATAAATATTTTAGCCATTGATGCTTTATCTTTTGATTTTATCATTCAAAAAACAGGAATGAATGCTGCAATAGTATCCAGTTCTTTATTACAGTTAGAACTTATGGGTTTAGTTACCCAACTTCCGGGAATGCGATATCAAAAACTGTAAGGGAACAGGTTACAGGGAACAGGTGCTACGCCACGGTGACAGGTGCTACGCCACGGTGACAGGGAATAGGGAATAGGGAATAGGGAATAGGGAATAGGGAATAGGGAATAGGGAATAGGGAATAGGGAATAGGGAATAGGGAATAGGGAATAAATTACTGTGTACTTCATTAGACAGGTCTAATTAACAGTAACTCAAAAGCTAATGTTAGCATTAGTTAGCTTTTTTGGATCGCTATACCTCTAATCGCTATATCTTCTTCCTTTTGCTTATTGTTGTGGATAATATTGGGGAGTGATTATCGGGGCTTGATAAGTACCCATAGGTACATTATTAACCATTCCATTTGGTACGTTTGGATTGATCATCGGCGCTTGAATAAAAGGCTGAACAGGCTGAACAGGCTGAATCGGTACTTGATAATTAGGAATAGGTTGATTAGGTTGATTATTAGTAAAATTACTAGGTTGTACTGTAGCTTGGCTAAAGTATTGGTAAGCAGAACTGGAAATAGAACTAATTAATTTTTCAGCACGAGGATCATTATTTGGACGTTGTACCATAATAGCCGCAATATAACGCTTACCCGTCGGGACATCAATCAAACCCGCATCTGCTAACATTGTACCAATATCACCAGTTTTGTGGTACGCATTTGCGCCTTTTCCCAAACCAGCAGGTAAAAGATTATCTCTTTCCGTACGGCTCATAATATTAAGCATTGAATCACGCGATCGCATAGTCACCACATTACCTTGATTGACCATAGAGATTAAATTCCCCAATTCTCGCGCACTGGTGGTATTAGTCCCTTGTAAATCTGGGAGCGGACTACGAATCATCGTTGTTGTTAGTCCCCAACTGCGAAAACGCCCATTTAAAGCCTCCTGTCCCCCCAATTTAGCAACTAGCATATTTGTCGCGGTGTTATCGCTAATTGTAATCATTTTTGTCGCCAGATCAAGAGCCGTGTACTTGCCACCTGGAGCTTGATATTGCATATTTCCCGAACCACCGACAATCATCTCCTTTTCCAGAGTCAACATTTCATCTAAACGGATTTTACCCGCATCTACATCCTGGAAAAAAGCGATCAAAATCGGGATTTTAATCGTACTAGCGGCCGGAAAACTCGTATTACCATTAATATCTACATAAGCACCATTATCTAAGTCTAATAAAAATACACCCGGTGTTAAATCAGAATTAGCCGCAGCGAGGCTTTGCAGAGTATTTTTTAAAGGGGTAATTTCCTGGGACATATATAAACCCGTCCTAGCAGACTCAGGGGCTTTTTGAGTTGCTGGAGCTTGAGATAATACCGCCACTGAATTAATGCGACTAGCAGGGTCTAGGACTGACAACAAAGTACCAACAATCGCACCAATACCTACCCCGACGATCAAAAAGCGCAAGGCATATAACATGACTTTGGCCATGGGTTTTAACCTAGTCTTGCGTGATCCTTTTCTTTCTATTTTTGACTTTTCTATGGGTACAGTCCTTAACCTCACAGTCCCCCCTTGGGAAAATTGAGTATTTTTCTTAACTGTAGTTACGGTTTTAACCCCTGGATACACCATCACCTGTGATGCTGGTTTTCGCCCCCCAGCCGAAATCAGAGCCGGACTGATATTATTATTATCTAGACGTGTTACTTTTCCCGCTTCTCTTGGGCTAGAAACTGGCTGCTGACCGCTTTTTTTCTGTCCTGTCTTTGGGACTGCACGTTTACGCCGGCGACGCTGTACTGGCTGCCCCCGTGATATAGGTATCAGTTTGTTACTTGATTCTGACATAGGTACTCCTTGCCACCTTCGACCCAGATTATTATTATTAATTGATGCACCGTGATACTTAGTTTACCGTCTAGGACTAAGTAGCATTTT
Source organism: Dolichospermum planctonicum (assembly GCF_005402965.1). GTDB lineage: Bacteria > Cyanobacteriota > Cyanobacteriia > Cyanobacteriales > Nostocaceae > Dolichospermum > Dolichospermum planctonicum. The sequence goes on along the minus strand of NZ_BJCF01000031.1, from coordinate 14,172 downwards.
TGTATCTACTTTACACTATATTTATCTTTTTGGGTACTTTTTGGGTAATTACTGGGCTGATAATCACCCAGGTCGCGGATAAAGGTTTTCATTATTTTGACCTATTAATTGCCCATTCTACCTGTCGTAAAATCCCCCGCAACATCCCCACTTCCCCAGTTTGTAAGTAAGCGCGGTTATATAAATGGCGGAATTTTTCCATGCGACTAGCTGCGGTATGGGGGTAAAGATAACCTATAGCCAGCAGTAATGATTCCAATTCTTGATAATATGCCTCCATAGCATCTAGGGGAGCAATTTCTACAGTGCTTTTATTATCATCTATGAATAGACTACTAGATTGTGACAATTCGTAACAACAAATGGCAACCGCAGCCGCTAAATTCAAAGATGGATATTCTGGACTAGTGGGAATGAACACTAATTTATGGGCATAATTTAATTCTTCATTGGTTAACCCCCTATCTTCCCTCCCGAAAATCAAAGCTACGGGCTTTTCTAGTGTTTCTAATAACCAAGGTAAAGCCGTGCGCGGGTTTTCTACAGGTATTTCTCCACTGTAGTCCCGACCAATGGTAGCAATGGCACGAACACAGCCCTGCAATGCTTGTGGTAATGTGTCTACTATGACCGCAGATGCTAAAATATCTTGACCATGAACTGCCATTTTTGTAGCATCAAAACATGAGCGATCGCATTGAGGATTGACTAATATTAATTTAGATAAGCCAAAGTTTTTCATCACTCTGGCCACTGAACCTACATTCAACGGACCTGCTGGTTCTACCAATACTATTATCACATGACTGCAACTATTTTTTATACTAATATTTTCTGTGATCATTATTTATGATTTCCCGATTTTAACCATCTTTTGCGCCATTGTGAGGCTGATTCTAGAGAAGAAGCTTGTACTTCTTCTTGTCGTCTTTTTAGTATATCTTCCGCAGAATCCCTTAAAGTAGGATCTCGGTAAGGAATAGCAGCACGAGTTAGTAAATATTCTTCTTCCGCTGGGGAAAGAGCTAAAAAAGATGATTTACTTGATTTTTCCTCATGTTCATGATATCCTGCTATAGTCCCTGGGGTGCGTCTTCCTACTGGTGAAGTCGAACCTACAACCAAGCCAGCAGTTAAGAACGCAGTCCGTACAGCTCCCGCACAGGAATAAGTAGCAACTAATCCATTTTTATCTAAACACTCTGATACTTTTTTAATAAATTCCACAGTCCATAATTGCGGACATTGGGGGGGTGAAAAAGGGTCAAGAAAAATTGCGTCCGCTTGAAAACCAGATTCATATACTTGTGAAATCAAGCTTCTAGCATCACCAATGAGTAAGGTAGCTTGAAGATGATCTATTTTGATTTCATGCTCAAAAGCTATTTGACTGAAAACTTTGATATGTTTTATATATTTTTCGTCCCAACCATCAAATAACTGATTGGTAATTGCTGCTATGGGGACTGCGGGATTTATTTCTAAGCCTATCACTTCTACATGACAATGAGGATTTATTTCCCAAATTGTCTGTAAAGCCGCTGCTGTGTTATATCCTAAACCATAACAAATATCTAACAATCGCACAAATCCCGTCTTTGCTAATATTGGTAATTGAGTGGGAATCACAAACTTGAGCAAACTCTCCTGTTTTGCTCCATAGTGGCTGTGAAAGGCTTCGTTAAATTCTTTAGAAAAGAAGGTAAAAGAACCATCTTGTGTTTGTTGTGGTGTAAAATCTTCTAAGTTCGACATTTTATCAACAAAAAAATCAGTTGTCAATTACTCATTACCGATTATCTATGATCATGATAAATCAATTCACTGTTTCTCCACAATGGCTATTTGATCATCTTCACAATCCTGATGTTATAATTATTGATTGTCGGTTTTCTTTAACTGATTCACAATTAGGAAAACAGCAGTATCATACTAATCATATCCCCAATGCTCACTATTTAGATTTAAATCAAGATTTATCTAGTCCTGTAAAAGAACATGGAGGAAGACATCCTTTACCCAATACTACAGAACTAGCGGAAAAATTAGCAGCAATTGGTATAAATTCTCAAAAAACTTTAGTAATAGCTTATGATGATTCTCGTTTAGCTTTTGCTTCTCGTTTATGGTGGTTATTACAGTATTTAGGACATGAACAAGTAGCTGTTTTAGATGGTGGTTTTTCAGGGTGGAAAAATGCAGGTTATGAAGTGACAAATGTCATTCCTATTTCTGAAAAAGGAATATTTATTCCCAAAGTACAAAAAGATCAAGTCGTAGATTTTGCTTATGTTAAAAATTGCCAAAATAGTCCAAATGTAATTTTGGTAGATTCTAGAGAAAGAGAACGTTATCGTGGAGAAAAAGAACCAATTGATAAAATTGCTGGACATATTTCTGGTGCTGTTAATTATCCTTGGCAAGAAGTAACTGACCCTTCTGGTGTTATACTTCCTCAACTACAACAATCTCAACGCTGGGAAAATATAGATACAACTAAAGAAATTTTAGTTTATTGTGGTTCTGGTATTACAGCTTGTGTAAATCTACTTTCTTTAGCAATAGCTGGAATTTCTACCGCTAAACTTTACGCTGGTAGTTGGAGTGATTGGATTAGTTATTAGTTAATAGTCAGTAGTTTATGATCATTAATCAGTAATTATTAATAGTATTCAATTGTCAATTGTTTGCAGTACAGTGTCAATCGCTAACAATACATTGTTAATAAATTATGATACATTATTAATAATTTACGATACATTGTTAATTGTTTGGCTAAAAGAGGTAGAGAATTATGAGCTTTAATTATGATCTGTTTGTCATTGGTGCTGGTTCAGGTGGTTTAGCTGCTTCTAAACGCGCAGCTAGTTATGGTGCAAAAGTAGCAATTGCTGAATATGATCTAGTTGGTGGTACTTGTGTAATTCGCGGTTGTGTACCTAAAAAACTTATGGTGTATGGTTCTCATTTTCCTGCTCAATTTCAAGAAGCAGCAGGTTATGGTTGGACAGTAGGAGATGTAAAATTTGATTGGGAACATTTTATTACATCTATAGATAATGAAGTTAACAGACTTTCAAAACTACACATCAGTTTTTTAGAAAAAGCTGGTGTAAAATTAATTTCTGGTCGTGCTACCTTTATAGATCCGCATACAGTTGAAGTTAATGGTAAAAAATATACAGCAGATAAAATTCTAATTGCTGTAGGTGGTCGTCCTATAAAACCAGAAATACCAGGTATAGAACACGCTATTACCTCTAATGAGATTTTTCACTTGAAAACTCAACCGAAACATATCGCTATTATTGGTGCTGGTTACATTGGGAGTGAATTTGCTTGTATTATGCGCGGTTTAGGTTCAGAAGTTACACAAATTATTCGTAAGGAACAAATTTTAAATGGTTTTGACCAAGATATCCGCACCAGTATTCAAGAAGGAATGACAAATCATGGTATTCGCATTATTCAAAATACCGAAGTCACAGCCATAGAAAAAGTAACAGAAGGGTTAAAATTAACCTTATCTGGAGAAAATCAAGAACCAATTATTGCTGATGTATTTTTAGTAGCAACCGGTCGTAGTCCCAATATTGAAGGACTAGGTTTAGAAAATGCTCAACTTGACTGTGTTCCCAGTTCAGAAGCAGAACCAGGATACAGTATTTCCAATGCTATATCCGTAAATGAGTATAGTCAAACTTGTCAAACTCATATCTTCGCTGTCGGTGATGTTACGGATAGATTAAATTTAACTCCGGTTGCTATTGGTGAAGGACGCGCTTTTGCTGATAGTGAATTTGGTGATAACCGTCGGGAATTTAGTCATGAAACCGTGGCCACAGCGGTATTTACCACTCCAGAAGCCGCTACGGTGGGTTTAACAGAGTCTCAAGCTAGGGTAAAGTATGGTGATGATATTAAAATCTATCGTACCAATTTCCGCCCAATGTATTACACTTTAGCGGGTAAGCAAGAAAAAACCATGATGAAATTAATTGTGGATAATCAAACTGATAAGATTTTAGGCGCTCACATAGTGGGAGACAATGCAGCAGAGATTATTCAAGGTGTAGCTATAGCTGTTAAAATGGGTGCAACTAAGGCTGATTTTGATGCTACCGTCGGTATTCACCCCTCCGCAGCAGAGGAATTTGTCACTATGAGATAGTATTTGTAGTCTATTTTGTAGGGTGCGTTAGCGACAGCGTAACGCACCGTTCAATCAAGTAATACAATCGCTTCATATTAACCTCAGGCTTGCTTACAAGCGATTATTAACTTCAACATATTATCAAAATTAAATTAAATAAATTGAGCTAGTCCTAAGCTACTTGAAGGATGCCTTAGTTCTTATTGTTAAATATTGTTAAAGGTTGCAAAATTTGTTCCTTAAAACTGGGTGCAACGGGCATATCAATACCATATTGACTTGGTAATCGATTCTTTGGTAGGTAAAATGTACCGAAAATTATATCCATTACTGGTAAAATGGCGGCGTAGTTTTTGTCTATATATTTCGGATCATCATTAGTGTGATGCCAATGGTGAAAAGCAGGAGTTGATACCCACTTCTCTAGAAAACCGAAACGCCAGCAGACATTAGCATGAATGAAAAAGCTCCAGATTGTACCAACAAAGACATAAAGCATCGGCACCAAATCGGCTGTCTTACTAGTTATCTGTGCGAAACCGAGAACATACACTAGAAGTAAACTAAATAATCTGGTAAAGAATATATCCAGGGGATGGGCGCGGGTATTAACAAGCCAGTCCATCTCCTTCGCACTATGATGAATACAATGGAAACGCCACAGAAAGGGAATTTCATGAGACCAACGATGAATCCAGTAAGCTGCGAACTCTCCCACGATTATTGCCATTACAAAACGCAATAAAAAGGGCAGACTTCCCACCCATCCATACAGCCCAATCGGTTCAAGATGATGAACTACCCAGGCAACGATTTGCATAGGGAAGATAAGCATTGCCGGGGGGAGAAGACTATTTAGGAAGTAATGGCCTACATCTATCAAAAATTCTTTACGGAATACCTTTTGTCGGTTTTGGGGGGTAAGTCTTTCCAGTGGGATGAAAATGATGGACAGTAATACCAACCATACACACAATCGGAAAATATTTAACGTGATCATTGTTGCATTTCTCAAATTTTTTTGATTTTTTTGACTTTAATGATATCTATATCTAAATAATAGACATCTCCAGAAAAGAGGCATCGCCCTTGACTGTACAAGGGTTTTATATTCTTTTGCCAAGATGTCTAATATCTAAATCAGCAATGAAACCCAAATCAAAAGCGCGGTTCTACCACAGAAGCAGAGGAATACCGCGCAAATCCAAAACTATTCAAACTTTACTAATTTCTTTTGAGCAAGTTTTTGTTTAGCCCGCAGACCAAAACCAAAGGCAATCATACTACCAACAATGGGCAGAGCATCGGTTTCAAAAGGAACAGGCGTTGGCGGCGGCGTTCCGTCGTCGAGTGAAACTCCTGACAATAGGGCTACCGGAGGCTGACCTCCTGGAGTACCAAAAGCTAAGAAGGAAAGTGTTTGAGTTGAAGCAGTAGCAGTAAACTTCATATTTTGTAACTGCCAAGGAGTAACAGGAGCTTGACTAGCGAGTGCCATGTTTGTTGACTGCTGAGTTACGTCACCAAAAGTCACATTCCAGTATCTGTTGGTCTCACCAGAATAAGTTCCTCTTTCTGAACAGCTTGTTGACCGATTTGATTGGGTACCGAAGTTACAGTCAAACTGTCCCGCCGCTTGGGAAAATTTCAGGGTGTATTCTTTACCGACAGTAAGACCGCTTACCAGTTGGCTGATACTTGCACTATATAGGGGATCACCATCTGAGGCTATATACCACCCAGTTTGGTCAATGCTGTTAACCGTTTGTCCTGAAGAGGCAAAAAGAGTCCAACTTTTTCTTTGATTGTCTCCCTTGTTATTCATCCCCACACCACCTTCTGCTGAGAAGGTGTTACCATCTGAAACAACGTACATTAAAGTATTGACATAACCAGAAACATTATTCGGGTTATCCGTTACAGTCCAACCGTCAAAAGTGATACCAGAAGGTAGAGTACCAGATGTGCCCGTTCCCGCATTTATGCCCGATGATCTATATGATTGAATATTGTTGGGAACAAACCCGCCATTCTGCACTAGATTAATAGCTTGTGCGGGAAGACTAACGGCAGAAAGGACTATTGAGGAAAGGCCTATAATGGCTGAGTTGCGTAAGGCTGTTAATTGCTTGATTTTTGGCATCATGATATGTATGATGATATAAAGTAAATTGGAGAAAACACCACACGTATAGTATCACTAAATTACCAGCGCTGTCAAGTAATTATTCTTAGCTTTTCTTTGATAATTAATGCTGACCTGGTTGCAAATTCCACAGTTTGAGGGTTTTGTCCCAGGAAGCCAAAATGGCTTTTTTCCCGTAATAATATCTAAATAATAGACATCTCCAGAAAAGAGGCATCGCCCTTGACTGTACAAGGGTTTTATATTCTTTTGCCAAGATGTCTAATATCTAAATCAGCAATGAAACCCAAATCAAAAGCGCGGTTCTACCACAGAAGCAGAGGAATACCGCGCAAATCCAAAACTATTCAAACTTTACTAATTTCTTTTGAGCAAGTTTTTGTTTAGCCCGCAGACCAAAACCAAAAGCGATCATACTACCAACAATGGGCAGAGCATCGGTTTCAAAAGGAACAGGGGTTGCAGGCGTTAGTGGTGTAATTTTACCCAAGAGATAGGCATTATTTTCTTGACGTTCGATCGTCGTAAATTGTGCAATCGGCGAGAAATTGGTTGGATTACTACTAAATCCTGAGATTTTCAACTCATACTGATTCCCATTCAGGATAAAAATCTGCTGTTGGGAATTATCAAAGGTAATGACATCATCGCAAGGAACACTGCTAATTTGTTTAGTGGGATCGCACGCATCAACGTTGCCCTCCTGATTCACTGTTTCATCAATATTGAAAGCATAGTTAAACTGAGGATTAATCGTTTCTCCCGCATTAGAAAGATTTAAGGAGATCCCCAAATTAGCCCCACTTGCCGCAGTGCCACCGGCGACTACGAAATTATAATGAGTTAATGTCCCCAAAACAAAATTCGTATTAACGGGGAATGAGACAGACGGAGGCGCGGAACCCACAAAACCCAACCCACTTTGTCCACTTCCTGACACAGGATCCCCCCAACGAACTTGGTCAGTCTCCAAACCGTTAACAAAGGCTCCGCCATTAACACTTGTCCAGGAACCTGTTAAGCTATTTAATTGAATCGCCTGGGCAGGAAGACTAACGGCAGAAAGGACAATCGAGGAAAGGCCTAGAATGGCTGAGTTGCGTAAGGCTGTTAATTGCTTGATTTTTGGCATCATGATATGTATGATGATATAAAGTAAATTGGAGAAAACACCACACGGATAGTATCACTAAATTACCAGCACGGTCAAGCACTTTTTGTAAAAAAAAGTAAATTGGATAAATTAGAGAAAACAGCACAGGGATAGCATCACCATAGTATCACCAAATTACCAGCACGGTTAAGCACTTACTATCTTATTCATCCGAAAACCTCAATTTTTAGTGTAGTTACTTTTATTTTGCGGTTTCCTCTGTGGATTTGATTATACAGCAGTCAGTTGGGAACGAAAAAAGAATAAAGGCTTTATCTGGTATTCTTTTTAGAGTGATTGACCAAGCCCTAATTAATCTTACTATATTATTGCTATATTATGGTATTCTAAAAATAGATGTAGAGGCGATCGCTATTCCCCGTGTTTCTACTGTGATAGATCATGTAATTAATACCATAAAAACTCCCTAATTATGAATTATCTCTATCTTCACGGTTTCGCTTCTGGTCCTAAATCCAAAAAAGCCCAAGATATTCAACAAAGATTATCAAAACTCCAAATATTAATGTCTATTCCTGACTTAAATACAGGTGGATTTTCTGATTTAACCATAACTCGACAAATTCAACAAATTACTGCTAATCTTCCTCCAGATTCTCAACCTGTCACCCTCATTGGTTCTAGTTTAGGAGGTTTGATATCTGCTTACATAGCACAAGAATATTTACAAGTAAAACGACTAATTTTATTAGCACCAGCCTTCGGTTTTTTATCCCATTGGTTACCAAAATTAGGAACAGGATTAAAATTATGGGAATTAACAAAATATATGATGATTTACCATTATGGCTATCAACAATTACTCCCTCTACATTATAACTTTGTTAACGATGCTCACCAATATTCAGAAGATTTATTACAACGTCCCCTCCCGACCTTGATTTTACATGGTAAATATGATAAAGTAATCCCTGTCCAGGCTAGTCGCTCTTTTTCTAATTCCCGTAGTTGGGTAGAATTAAAAGAGTTCAATAGTGATCACGCTTTAGGGAATGTTAGTCAAGAAATCTGGCAAGAAATTTCTCTATTTTGTCAACTATTATGAACAATAAAAGTTAATTAAGACCTTTTTACTATTACCAATGCAAAATCTCAAATTTATTCGCTCTGATTTATCCCAACTTAACGCTTACAAACCTCACCACGGAAGTGATAGCACTGAACCAGTTAATATCCAATTTGATAGATTAGATACTAATGAAAGTCCCTTAGATCTACCACCAGAAATCAAAGAGAAATTAGCTTTTATTTATCAACAAATTATCGAAACTAATCGTTATCCAGATGGTGGTCATGAATCTCTGAAAAATGCTATATCTGAATATGTTAATGAATCAGCAAATCTGTCAAATTCAACTTTCACTGCTGCTAATATCTCCGTTGGTAACGGTTCTGATGAATTAATTAGATCCCTATTGATTGCGACTTGTTTAGGAGGAGAAGGTTCTATCTTAGTCGCTAATCCCACTTTCTCAATGTATGCAATTTTAGCCCAAACTTTGGGAATTTCTGTGGTGACAATTGGGAGAAATCAACACAATTTTGAAACTGATTTAGAAGCCGCAAAATCTGCAATTATACAAACCCAAAATCCCCCCATTCGCGTCGTTTTTGTTGTCCACCCCAATTCCCCTACAGCTAATTGCTTAACAGCAGCAGAAATAACATGGTTGAAAAGTTTACCAGAAGAGATTTTAGTAGTCATTGACGAAGCTTACTTTGAATTTAGCCAAACTACTCTAGCAGCAGAATTATTACAACATCCTCACTGGATAATATTACGTACTTTTTCTAAAGCGTTCCGTCTTGCAGCCATGCGTGTAGGGTATTGTATCGCACATCCACAAGCGATCGCTATTTTAGAAAAAGTCCGTCTTCCCTACAATATTCCCAGTTTTTCCATTGCTTCCGCTCTCATGGCTTTGGAAAATCGGCAACTTTTATTACAATCAATTCCCCAAACCCTGAATGAAAGAACCAAAGTAATTACAGCTTTATCAGTACACTCAATCTTAGAAATTACACCCAGCAGAGCTAACTTTATTTACTTGCGTGTTAAACCTGGCTATCAGGACGCAGAAAATCACGTTTTAACGAATCTCAACCAAAAGCTTAGAAGTCAAGGTACATTAATCAGACTTCTACCCAACGGGTTAAGAATTACCATTGGTACACCAGCGGAGAACAATCGCACAATAGAACGGATACAAGCAGCTTTATCGTAGATGTATATGTTTATGTAGCAATATCTCCCGTGAGCGATTAAGTAAAAGCGCGTTCCAAAGAGATTCGACTTTATACACCCGATATGCTAACTTACAATAAAGCTGACGAGCTTGATGATTATTTTCCAAGACATGGAGATATAGGTCTTGAAATCCCCATTCTTGGGAAATTTGCTCACAGTGAATTAGTAAGCTAGAAGCCACACCCAATCTCCGGTAATTGGGGTGAACTGCTAAATTAGATAAGTAAGGAAAACATTTGCTGATACCAGCCCAAGAATTACTGGTTCTCACACCCATTTCTATAGTTCCCATGATTTCAGGATCTTTAGTGGTAGTATCAACAGCAACCAAACAAACATGATGGTGTGTGGGAAACTGGAGACGATACCTTAAATCCTCGTAAACGCCCAAACGAAATAAAGGGAAAGCCCAACCCCATAAACCCTTTTGGGAGTGAAAGCTTTCAGCAACAATTTGGGCGATACTCATCAAATCATCAGATGTAGCTACACGAACTTGAGGTAGTCCGACAGATAGATTACCAGTTTTTGAGCTTAATTGGGGGTGGGGAGGGTGAAAAAACCAGGATTTCAAGGCTAGTTAAGGATTAATTTGATTTATACTTTAAACTGTTGCCAGCTATACTCAAATGCTATTTTAATTATATCTAACTTTTAAATTAAAATGATACCAACGGTTATAGATAACTATTCAAATAAATCTGAAAATTTTAGACGACGTACTGATCCAGCTTGGTTGTGGATTGTTGTATCTACTGCTTCTGTGTCTCTTCACTTGTTCGTATTTTGGTTAATACGTTCTACTGATGAGTTTCCAGCTTGGTTTCCCCAGTCTCATCAAAGTTCTGTTCCTATTGACTTCCTGGAGATTTCTTCGGAACAAAAACCTATAATTAAACCAAAATCAACTACTCCAAAGGTTAAACAACAGTCTTCTTTTTCACTTTCACCACAATCATTACCTATTACACACAACAATCAGGATCATAGTGAGATAAGTTCTAGTATTAATTTACCACAAAAGCATAAAAATCAAAAACCGGAAGTCCTAAAACCGGAAGTCCTAAAACCGGAAGTCCTAAAACCGGAAGTCCTAAAACCGGAAGTCCTAAAACCGGAAGTCCTAAAACCGGAAGTCCTAAAACCGGAAGTCCTAAAACCGGAAGTGCTAAAACCAGAAGTGCTAAAACCAGAAGTGCTAAAACCAGAAGTGCTAAAACCAGAAGTGCTAAAACCAGAAGTGCTAAAACCGGAAGTGCTAAAACCAGAAGTGCTAAAACCAGAAGTGCTAAAACCACTAATTAGACAACAATCATATCCTACCAATGTAACACCAGAAACAACACCAATAATTCCAGAACGGGAACTGCCTTGGAATCGTCGTCAAGAAGTTATACTAGGTAAAGAAACCGCTCTCCCCTCAGACATTCCCGCTGATTCCCCAACTCCCGCAGTAGAACCTCCTTTAAATCCTAACTCAGAACCCTCCCCAACAGTAAATCAGGGAGGAGCGATCGCTACTATTAATCCTGTACAGAAAGAAGAAGTGAATGAATTAATACAACAAGGACAAATCCGAGCAGATGGTTTACCAGATGTTCTTGCTGAATACAAAGGAAGTACAGAAAAGGAATTAGAGCTTATTTCACTTCCTGGCGACGAAATCATTAAATCAGCAAATATACTGGCTAGTTTAATAATTGATAGTAATGGATCCTTTCAACAAGCAGAAATTATCACCATTGAGCCGGAGGTACTTTCCGGGGAAAGAAGCATTTACGAGCAAGCAATTAATCGGATATTTGCACAAGAGAGGTTTCTTGCTGCTTATAATCAAGATGGATCAAAACCAGACCTGAGCAATTTATATATTCGTCTCCAACTGAAAATTGAGCCAATAAATTCCCAATAAATGCTTGCAGTTTTAGAAAATTCATGTTATAGTGATTAAGTTAGAAATTTGCGGGTGTAGTTTAGTGGTAAAACTTTAGCCTTCCAAGCTAATAATGCGGGTTCGATTCCCGCCACCCGCTTTATTTACTTATTTACTGTATTCCTTACTGTATTTTATGATTAATATGTCAAAATACTTGATAAATTACTAAAATCCTGAATAAGCTCATGCTTGAGTTAAATAAATATAGTACGATTTTTAGTACGATTTTTTAGGAAACTCTCACAAAACTAATTTTGATCTAATTATAAACCAATATACCAAAGCAATAAAACATTAACTCCTAACATCTTAAAAGCATTGCCAAAAAAAGGTAATAAAACTATTGACATCTCATTTAAAACATGATATACTGAAATTGATAAGGAAGAACTATTTTATTTTAAAAATATGGACAAGAGTTCCTTTGTCCCTCCCCAAAAGGAGAGGGTGAGGAAGGGAAAGGTTTTTCCGACTCTGGAACTTGAGGATATTTTACTTAATAAAACTGTAGATGTGTTGAGTCTGCAAGTGATCTTTCAAAGATGACGGTAATACACCACCTGAGAAAGTTTGTCTGTCTAACTGTACTTGTAAATTACTCAGCGGATCACTACCAGTAGAAATCAGAAATTCCATCTTGAGAATATAGGGTAAAGTAGCGATTTCATCTAAAATCAAGCAAATTGCTTGCAGGTAAGGATGACACTTTTGTTGATACCAATTGGCTTCAGCAATATTAGCTTGATCGAAACCCAAATGCACTGTTAAAGAAGGTTGATCAAACAAAGCGATTCCCAGCGGACGGGCTTCTTCCTGTAATAATAAATGTTGAAGGGTTGATAAATACCGTAACTTTTCCAAACGTTCATAGCGTTTAGTGATTGATTCCGGTTCATCTTGCCAATGTATCGCTACTGTGACAAGATAAGTTTGCAACAACATATGACCCAATTTCTCAGCTTTGGTAGCTAAGTAATAGGTATTGTAATCATTGGACTCAATTAACAACGGAAGACGGTCTACAACTTCTAAACCATAGCCCTTGAGTCCAGCAATTTTTCGCGGGTTGTTGGTAATAAGACGTATTTTTTTAATTCCCAAATCCATGAGAATTTGCGCCCCCATGCCATAATCACGCAAATCAGCGGGGAATCCCAATCGCTCATTTGCTTCTACTGTATCCAATCCCATATCCTGTAAAGAGTAGGCTTTTAATTTGTTAATTAAGCCTATTCCCCGTCCCTCTTGACGCAGGTAAACAACGACACCTTGACCAGCGTTTTCAATCATTTTTAATGCTGCTTGTAACTGCATCCGACAGTCGCAGCGCAAAGAACCCAAAGCATCACCGGTTAAACATTCCGAGTGCATTCGCACCATGACAGGTTGATCTTGGAAATTTGCTGGATCTCCCTTGACAATGGCGACGTGATCTGTATTATCTACTGTATGACGGTAGCCGTAAATATCAAATTGACCGAACTCGCTGGGTAGTTTGGTAACAATTTCTCGATATATGAGGCGATCATTTTGCAGACGATAACTAATTAAATCAGCAATACTGATAATTTTCAGGTGGTGATTTTGGGCATATTGCACTAACTGGTTTAAACGTGCCATCGAACCATCAGGATTTTGAATTTCACAAATGACTCCCGCTGGGTACAGTCCCGCTAGTCTGGCTAGGTCTACAGCGGCTTCTGTATGTCCGGCTCGTTTCAGTACCCCCCCTGGTCTAGCCCGCAGGGGGAAAATATGACCAGGACGGCGTAACTCCTCCGGTTTTGTGGCTGGGTTGAGGGTAACTTGGATAGTCCGGGCCCGGTCTTCGGCGGAAATACCTGTGGTTACGCCTAAATGGGGAGCAGCATCAATACTAACGGTAAAAGCGGTTTGGTTAGTATCCGTTAATTTACTAACCATTAATGGTAAGTCTAATTCATCCAAGCGATCGCCTGTCATTGCTAGACAAATCAACCCTCTGGCTTCCACAGCCATAAAGTTAATCATATCAGGCGTAGCAAATTGGGCGGCGCAAATTAAATCTCCTTCATTTTCTCGATTTTCGTCATCTACGACAACGACGACACGACCCGCTTTAAAATCAGATAAAGCGGACTCAATAGAATCGAATTTAAAGGTTTGAGTGGTCTGAGGCTGTGACACAGGAAATTTCCAGCTACCAAGGTAAATTTTTCTAACAATTTCTGATTCTATATTGTAGCTTATTTCTCAGAATTAGAGCTTTTGTGGGATTAGCAAACTGTTACTTGACAATTAAATAGTTCATCATCATATTTATCGTTATCAATCATCTACACACTATGAGTGTGATTAGTGATCAAAGATATTTGTGATTATAAGTACCCTAAAAGATACTCTTTGCTATATAACCCACATTCCGCACCCTGAACTGTCACAGATCAAAAAAGCAGAGATAGTAGTACATAATAACTAACGATCAATTAAAGAGAAATAAGCTTAATGAGAATACATATCATTAAAAGGGGGGTGG
>NZ_BJCF01000030.1 GCF_005402965.1 Dolichospermum planctonicum | reverse complement strand
TCCAACTACCACTGAAATAGTTGATAAAGTTATTTCTGTTGCTCTCGATTTGATGAATCCTCAACATTTAAAAAATTGGTTCACTAATTGTTGTTACTGTACCTCATAACACCGGGAAGTGCTGTAAGTGTTGGGTTTCCTTGCGTCAACCCAACCTACTTTACTAAATTAATGTAAGTACGAGACATCTGCTCATTTCTTCCTCTTTCTGGGACTGTGCGCCACTGGGTGAGCTTTATTCCTCCACATCAAACCACACAGGAGAAATATCATCAACCTGTCCATTATAATTAATCGTAATTTCTTGACCTTCCCGAATATATTTATAAGCAATAATATCAATGATATTTTTAGCAAAATTCTTAATATAAGTAAGTTCTTACCAAGACCCTGATATCAATAAAAAGGGTGAAATAAGCGATTCCTACGGAGCGCTTCGCTATCGCAGAAAATCTATTTCCCCACTGAAAGTTTTACTCCACCTTACCCTCTGCCAGTCACTATGCAATTTGCTGTTCATCCATTGGAGTTAGATGAATTACTACCCGCTGATTCAGAGCATGAGCGATTTTTTGCAGCATGGAAAGAGAATGTCCTTCATAGTCAGCATCTTCTAGCCGTGCAATTACTGGTTGTTTTGTACCAATCAGTTCAGCCAACTGTTTCTGCGTTAACCCTGCTTTGGTTCTGGCTTCATATATTAACTGTGCCACTTCTCCATTAATGGCAGATACCGCTACCATTGCCTCAAGTTGAGGATCAGTACGAGTCATCTTGTCGATAATTTTAATCGCATCCTTAGTCTTGGCCATCATCATCTTCCTCCTCGTAGTAAGTGTGTGTTTCTGGGTTTTCCTCAAATAAACGCTTTCGCGCTATCGCTCGTTCGATATCAATTGCTGGTACTGCTGCTTGTTCTTTCGTAATGGCTTGTGCCAGAATCGCCACGTTTTGCCCATGAAAGAAGTACAAAATCCGGTACTGGACATGAATATGCTTTGCCCGCAATTCATAAATTCCATCTCGCAAGTAATCCGCCCCAGGGCGACGCAGTTCGTATCCTAAAGCCGCAAGCTGCTTGATGCGGGCTACACAGTTTGCATATCCTTTGCGGTCTTCTTTTAAAAGTCGCGTCAACCATTCCAGAACAGGTACTTCCCCATCCTCCTCCTGGTAGAAAACAACCTGGGTTTCAGGCACTGGACACTCTCTCACTATATCAATATTGTTATTATAGGCCAACTTGGATACTTTGGCACAATAACCTCCATGTTTGGTGTTTTGCGTAAGTAGGTTGGCGTTAAAAATTGTCGTTATAGTGAGGGAACTCTTAACTCTTAACTCTTAACAGAAAAGAGGTTTCGGGCAACTTTACTTTTCGTTACTGATGTCGGTTTTTTTCCGTTCACTTATTTAAACTCAGTATAAAGTCAATGATTAAAGATGTAGTCAGAATTTCCATAAATTTTAATTTTTTGTGCCAAGTTGATAATATTCATGTTAGGATAAATATCTCATGCTAACTATCATTGGTTGTGGTAATCTGAATCGCAGTGATGATGCTGTCGGCGTAATTATTGCCCAAGGTTTACAGCAATATCTCGCCCAAAATCCTCACCCCAAAATCCGTGTTTTTGACTGTGGAACTGCGGGAATGGAAGTGATGTTTCAAGCGAGAGGAAGTAAAAAATTAATTATTCTTGATGCTAGTTGCACAGGTTCAGAAGCAGGTGCTATATTTAAAGTCCCAGGGAACGAATTAGAGGCGCTACCCGAACCTAGTTACAACTTACATGATTTTCGTTGGGATCATGCTTTGGCGGCTGGGAGAAAAATCTTTGGTGATGATTTTCCTCAAGAGGTGACAGTTTATTTAATTGAAGCTGGAAATCTGGATTTGGGGCTGGAATTAAGTCCCGTGGTTCGACGTTCTGCTGATTTAGTTTTTGCTGAACTAATTACAGTTATCCAGCAGAATGTCATGGCTTAATCAACAATCTCAAATCCTAAATTCTCAAATCCTCAATTAAATCAGATCCAATCACGATAAACTGGTAACTCATCTACCCTCATTTCAAAAGGTACAGTTTGATGATCAGGTGGACAAATACGAATTTTGGCACTGCTAACAATGCCAGAAAGAACATTGGCCATGGGAACAATTTGTTGCAAAATTTGCCAGTTAGTAACTTGGTCGGGACATTCAATGACTAAAGTGAAAATACTAGCGTGGGTTGTGGCATACCAACGACAATTAGACAATAAATTATGAATAATGCGATCGCATCCTTCATAAAAGTATTTACTAATTGAATGTTCCAATTGTTGCCTAAGCATAATATCTACTGATGTTGGCTGTATAGGGTGCTTATCATCAGCATGGAATTGAGATTCTTTTTTCGTCATTTCCCGTTATTTTCCTATTTATTTACCAATTGCCATTGCGTACAATACGTCCTTATTGGTTTGTAGAAAGTCTTGGGTTTCATCATCATAAAAAGCACCAATCCTACTACAATCTATTTCCCAATAATTGCTAAATAAATACACACTCTTTCCAATAAATCCGGCTAATTGCACAGCGGTTTGATAACTCAAATAATTGGACACAAAAAACAAAGTTACAGCACAATCTCTATCTATAGCTTGATTAATGCACAAATAACCTATTTTTTCCCTAAAGTTACCCGCTTCAATGAGATGTGTATTTTTATAGAACCCTGGTGAAATTCCCTCGATATCATGCACCACTGAGTAAATAGAAATTTCCTCAAAATTCTCCGTCGCTATTGGTGGTTGAACTGCTCAAGCAATTGCCAATAGACATTTTCTCCAAACAGAATGTTTTTGAAAACGCCTAATAGAACGTCTATTCCCAACGTTATCAAAAAACCGTTCTCGGTGAAAATCGCTGTAAATTGAGGATGTTCTAGTTTTTGCTGGTGACTAGGCTGTAAAGACGTTGCTTGATAGACATCTTCCACACATTTATTAACAATGGCCAAGACTACAGACAAAAGATATAGGTAGTCTTAAGCGTCTGACTAGTTTTTTTCGCGCTGCTTGTCGAAATCACACAACTAGTAATAAACTCCTGGTTCTCAAATCCCAAATCTGCATTGAGAATAAGTTTATCAAAATCAAAACATAGTTGTATGTTTTTTTCGTGAAGATATGCTCAAGCAGCGATAGCGCTTAAATGGTGTCCGCTGTCCAACAAACAATATCTACAACTCCTGTCTTGATATTTCCAGCTAGACCTATGATAAACACAACTAACTAAAAAGATGAATCTGTTGATACATTTATTTGGTATAACATAATTTTCTCATCCATCATTGCCTAATTTATAAATTAAGGTCAGACAATTATTCTCAACTATTATTCCTTGTACACCGCGTGTCTGTACATAAACTTTCGTAGGATATAAACCCCCCGCAGAGGGATTTACCCGCAATATCTTGATATATCTTTTCTAAAGTAAGTAGGTGAACGGAAAAAACCGACATAAGTAACGAAAAGTAAAGTTGCCCAAAACCTCTTCCCAGTTAAGAGTTCCCTTGTCATAACGACAATTTTTAACGCCAACCTACTTAGGTACAGAAGAACCAATTAAATGAGGGAGTTTTAGAGAAAATAACGACAATACGCACCTACTTAATAAAATAGTGATATAATCAGGATCAGAGTAAATAATTTTCCTGACAATAGTATGTCCGTCAACGTAATCAAAGAACATATTGAAATCACTCCTGGTATTTGTGGAGGAAAACCTCGTATTGCTGGACATCGTATTCGAGTTCAGGATATTGTGATTTGGCATGAACAAATGGGAATGTCTCCTGATGAAATTCTCTACCATTATCCTAGTATTACCTTATCTGATGTCTATGCTGCTTTAGCATACTATCATGATCATCGGGAGGAAATTAGGAAGCAAATATCAGAATCAGAGAATTTGATTCAAGAAATACAAGGGCAAACTCCTTCAATTTTACAACAAAAGCTGAAAAAACGCAATGATAGAGAGAATTAAATTTCATTTAGATGAAAGTGTAAGTAATGCAATTGCGTTAGGTTTGCGTCGTCGAGGAATTAATGTTACTACAACTTCAGAAGCCGGATTAATTGGTGTATCAGACAGAGAACAAATTGCTTTTTCTTTATCTGAAAACCGGATCTTAATTACTCATGATGATGATTTTGTCATCCTTCATCGTAGTGGTATAACTCATGCAGGAATTACGTATTGTGATCAGAAACGCCGTTCGATTGGTGAAATTTTAAATACTTTAATTTTGATTTGGGAAACACTTGAACCAGAAGATATGAAAAATCAACTTGAATTTTTGTGAAATTTTACCATTATTTATTATAGCACTTACGCAAGTGTCATAACATCCATGATAAATCTAATTATATAACAAGATTTGAAAGATGCTTTAACTTCGTTGAATTTCTAGCGTCTTGGAAATTAAAAGCTTTATCATTCTGATACTACCTGTTTAATTACCTCTAAAGGTAACTCTAACACCTCTGCAATTTGCTCATCATTTAAGCCAAAATACCTTAATTTACTAATCTTTTCTATCTGAGTTTTATTCTGATCTTGTTGCTTTAATTTAGAATTACCAGGATGACTTTTATCTGGTTTAGTTTTAGGTTGTTTAGAACCAATATTTATACAGCCGTTTCCAAATATATTACTACTATTATTACCCAAAGAAATATTCACATTTCCTTGTCGTTCTAGAACTGATTTAAGATTACTTTTATCAACTGGTTCACCAAAAATATCAGATAACATTTTTAAAAGTTCGTAACCTACATCCTTTGCATGACCCGCGCTACAACCACAATTTTCCGCAATATCAGCATACTTTTGATACTTTAATGTCCCCTCAATAACTCCACGTTGCAAGTCATTGAGATGCTTTCCCGTGTTGAGATAAACAGCGTCATCCACAAGTTGTAGTAGTTCGTGAACCTGCATGGCTAAAAATGTAACGCGACATAAGTAATGATAGCAGACTTTATCCGTACTTTTCAGCTTTTTTCCGTCTGTTTGTAATTTTTTTTTGCAATCCGCTTTTTTCCGCTTTTCAGGTTTAGGTAAGTGGTGTATGGTTAATAGGGATAAACACAAGTTTGAAGTTAGGAAAATTCATCGGAAATAGGAGATAAATATGATCAATAAAGTAATTACACTATTTGTAGGTTTATTTGCTTTATGGTTTGCTGCATTTTTGCTTGGGTTCATAGTAGAGCTTCCGTCAGGTTTACTTGGATTTTAAGAACTTGTAGAAAAGATTCATGACATGATCAGAAAATTTTTCACTTTCACTATTTTCATCTTAGCAATATGCTCATTGCCATTCTTTGAGAGTCAAGAGTCGAGAGCAGAATCTTTGGTTAGAAACGATACACTAGTTACGCAAAATTCACAAGCTGACTTGAGAGTTATAAAAGGTGAAAATTATACCAAGCCAGGTATTACTCCAAAGATAGATTCTCCTACCATCCAACCTGATCAGACCGTTATACTGGGCGACGGCTTTTATAAAGGAAAGATTGCTGGAAACTGGGTAGGAAAACAGATTAGAATCTCTGTTTGTGGTTGGTTAAGTTTAGAATGCCCTACAAGAGTTTATACAGAGTATGAGTAAACACACTTTTATAGCATATATTATTAATGCTTTGACCCTTTTTTTTGTATCAGTTTTTTCTGTAATTCTTTCCAAAAAGTATAATTTTACATTATTGATAGCAGAAGCTTTTCAGCCAGGAAAAGAATTAGAAATTAGTGATTCTGAAATAAAGCAAGAATCTTCACTAGATTCAGAATTGATAACAGAAACTTCTCAGCCAGGAAAAGAATTAGAAATCGATAATTCTGAAATAGAGAAAGAATCTTCCCCAGATTCAGCTAACCTCTCAAAACCTTTACCTATAAAGGAAGATTTAGTAAGTGATAGTTCAGATAACATTGAATATATCAAGCAATTAATTAGTGATAAAAATTTTGTAATCGAAGTTTTTAGTACCTTTTCAGTTCTTCTAATTGGCTTTACACTCTTTACAATCTTTAGATAGTTTTAAGTAATGGTAGGGTGCGTTGTGGTTTTGGACAACGCAGCATAATATAAAACATCAGAAATATCCAACTCAGTAATTATTTTATCGTGGCGAATCTAATCTGAGTTTCAGTGACTATTTATGGTGAATTATACTGTTGCTAACCTACCTTATAGTTATAATTTCTCTCTGTGTTGGAATTTCTAGAAGAACAACTTTTAGAAGATGAAGAAGATTTAATAGAACAAAATTTACAAGTTTTGTAGGGTGTGTTAGCGATCGCCTAACGCACCTTTTTTGGTAATTAGTTGTGTATTACCTAACCACAAATCACCCTAAAAAATAAAGAGTAAAATGGGAATAATAAACAAGCTCTTATAAATGAATATAGCCGCTCAACAACTACCTAACTTAACAGGAAAACCACGATCAGAAGTCTTAATAATTCTCAGCAACCAAGGATTTGAATTTAAAACGCAAACTCAAGGGGGTTATGAAACATTTCAGCATCCAGATGGTAGTCAAATTCATATTAGACCAAATGGGGAAATTGTTCGCACAGGTCCGAAAATTAAAGCAATTGATGGCAAATCTTACCGTCGTCGCTATAATCAATATGGAGAGCAGATAGAATTTGTTTCTGGAGCTAATACTCATAATACTGGAGAAATTGTGAATCTATGACAACAACAATTACATCAACCCTCACTACTTTTCTCGAAGATTTAAAAAGTGCTGACTTAGTTGGTATTTCTTTAAATCCTCAAAACTTGGGATTACGTCTTGACTTTACCTTTGGTCCTGAAGCTGATGATGTAGCTATTGAGTTTTATCAAATTATTCACCTGGTTTTTTCTCAACCTCTAAATGCAAATGATGAAGATATCTGTTTTTGGGTAGGAGAAGTTGAACTCAAGAAAATTGAAGATAATATCCCGGAATTTTTATCTACATCCTATCCATTTGTCAATCAAACTGGAATAATTAACACCAATTTACAATCACTAATTTATTTTCATTTAGAAGGAGATATTTGTTTAGAGGTTGTTTGTAGAAATTATAAAACTTTCCAACAAGTCAAAAATTAAATAATTTCCTAATTGGAAAAATGCTTATTTTTATTGACATTATGCAACCTAATATCTTGCTCAGGTTTAATTATTTTCTTGAGTAAACTGGTAATAATTACTTGAATTAAAGATTTATCAGTTTCTATTTTATGAACGAAAATATCTACACAGTCTTTTATTTCTTCAATCACGTTGCTGAAAATATGGGGGTGAAGTGATGATTAAATCAAAAGTATCACTTTCTATTTGTTTGAGAATAGATAGATTGTCACCGAGAAGAATTTTATTTCTAAAGTCTAATATTTGTTGTTGTACTTTCATATAATTTAATTATTAATTATATTAATTAAATTGTGATTTTCAAACTATCATACAGCATCTTTGTTTTTAACCTGACAAATTTAATAAAATTTAACGTTTGATTTAGTTTTGTAGGGTGTGTTAGCCATACAGCATTTTTGTTTTTAACCTGACAAATTTAATAAAATTTAACCTTTGATTTAGTTTTGTAGGGTGTGTTAGCGATTGCATAACGCACCTTTTTTGTACTGAAAAATTTACCACCAACCATAAATGAGCGAGTTTTAGAGAAAATTTTATCTTTAGTTGACTTTAGTTGAAGATCTTCGTCAGATATCAATCTCAGAAATTCCTGATAAAGTAACTTGTGGACGGTTAGGAAATTCAACAACAAGCTTTAAATCACCACCTAAATCAGTAATATACTTTCGCAGAATTGAAAGCATTAAATCAGTATTTTGTTCCATTTGAGAAACATTTTCTTGATCAATTTGAAGAAGTTTTGACATTTGCTCTTGAGTGAGTTTGAGTGCTAGTCTCAATTGTTGTCGTGTCATTTCTTCAGCAATGAGAAAGTTAGATTCTTCAGCAATTTTTTGCTGTCTTTCTAGTGGTAACTGTTCTAGTTTTTCCTTTAAAGTTTTCCCCATTGTTTATTCTCACTTTTCTTATGATTAAGTTTTTAATAGCTCATATTATTTCACCTCTCTAACTTTATAGTATTTTAACATCTTTTGCTTTAGGCTTTAAGTTTAAGTCTATAAATTCAAATTCTGTGTTAAATACTATACGTGAGTTTGGTTGTAAAAACCACAATTTAAACCAATAACTAAACTTAATCACCATTTTCACCCATCAATTACCCGCACATAAATAGCCCGCGCTATTTGGCGATTTATAGTCATAGATAAACTACCACATTTAATAATAAAAGTAGGAAATTGCTGTTCTACAGTAATGGTATTACCTGTTTTAATGCCCATTGATATCAGCTTTTTTCTAATTGTCTCATCCTGAGTTTGACAAAAAGTAACTATGCCACATTCTCCTGATTTTAGTAACTCTAAAGAACAACCCATAACAGTAAAATTAGTAAACATTGGATTATCAAAATAAAAAGTGAAAATTGAAATGATGAAAGATGATAAACATCCTCCATCATTGTGAAAGTGAAAGAATTTAGGATTTCTAAATCCCGACAAATATTGTATTAAGCAAGGTAAGGTTCTTGGTGGGTTTTGATTGTGCAGTTAGAACGGGGATAGCTAACACATAATAAGGCGAATCCTTTGCCCATTTGCTCATCATCTAAGAAGGATTGATCATCTTGATTGATTTCACCTTCAACAATCTTACCTACACAGCTAGAGCAAGCGCCGGATTTACAGGAGAAAGGTAATTCCAGACCAGCTTCTTCTGCTGCGTCTACAATTGTCATGTCTTCATCACATTCAATTGTGGTGTCTATATCTTCTTTTTTGTTGATCAATCTTACTTGATATGTCGCCATTTTTCGATTCTCCTCAAAGATTAATGAAGTGAGTTTTTGAGTTCGTTAAGTTTTCCTGGATCAAGTCAAAATTCAAAATAAAGGAGCTAACTTTTGAAGTTTGAACTATTCTATTTACCGCAAGGTACACCATTGGGAGTACCGTCACTGGTTTTAAAGGACTTGCCACAACCGCAGGTATCAGTTGCATTGGGGTTGGAAAACTTAAAACCGCTATCCATAACTCCCTCTACAAAATCAACTACCACACCTGCTAATAACGGCGCACTTTTAGCATCAACATAAATCAACACATTTCCTTGTTGAGTTACGATATCATCAGGTTGGGGCTTGCTAGTAATTTCGATGCCATACTCGTAGCCACTGCAACCACCATCTTTAACCGAGATGCGGACACCCTTTGTGGCGTTATTAGTTTCGTCGGTTGCAGAACCCTTGACAAATGCCCAGAGACGAAATTCTGCCTTTTCTGTTAAAGTAACAGTCATTTTATGTCTTATTCTGTAGCGAATATTCTGATTTGGATGTGGATTTTCAAGAAGTGGTAACTTACACCGTTGCGGCTTGAGATTGGGAATATCTCCAAGGGGCAGTATTACCGCAGACTGGACAATTGCGATCGCGGTGAGAACGACGTTTAGCAAATTCCATTCTGTTTAAATCAATGGTTAGTAATTCTGATAACAGCGGTTGACTAAAACCAGTAATCAGCTTTACCGCTTCCAAAGCCGTCAAACAGGCCAAGGTCCCAGAAACAGCCCCCAGCACGGAAAAACCGCGTCGGTCCCAATCCGGCTTTTCTGGAAACAGACAAGATAAACAAGGGGTGACACCGGGAATAATCGTGGTCAGGTAAGCCTCCATACCGTCCATGGCTGCCTCTACCATGGGTTTGCGCCAGCGGACACAGGCTTCATTTAACAAATTGCGTTCAGTGAAATTATGAGCGCAATCCAAAGCCATATCCGCCGACTGTACCAACCCATCCACATTTTCTGCGGTAATGTAATCGTGAACTACATCCACTTGAACATCAGGATTGATGGCTTTGAGGGTTTCTTGGGCTTTAAATACTCTGGGTTTACCCACCCAGTCGTCAGTCATCAAAACCTGACGATTCATATCATCCAGCCGCAAATCACCACCTCGGACTAGGATCAGCCGCCCAACGCCTGCTACTGTTAAGTAAAGCGCCGCTGTACCACCTAATCCACCCACACCTGACACTAAAACAGTCGCTGATTTTAGGCGCTTTTGAGCTAATTCACCAAAATTAGGAAGCATCATTTGGCGACTATAGCGTTCCAATTCGGTAGGCGTTAGGTTAATCACTTTTTAACTCCTAATCTGAGGTGATTTCTGTCAGGGTGACAACATTTTTGGGCTTATCATTAAATACCTTGAACAGCTTTTGTTCATGGGGTGTAGATTCTATAAACACCTGATAAGCTTGTTGCAAAGCAACACAATATTTCTCTAATCTTTCTTGGTTACTGAGTTGAGGATAACTATCATCAATTTGACTCATGAACTGAGAAAACTTTTTCAAAATATGTAAACGGTTGACATTTACAAATTTTTGGTCATAGGGTAGATTAAAAAAGATGAAAAACTCTTCGGCATCTACGAGGTTTTTAAATTCATCAATATTGGTACTCATTTAGAATTCTCCATTTTTTTGAGTTGTTGCTTGAGTCCATCTAACTGACAGTAGATTTCGTAAGTTTCCGCAGCAACATCCATCAGTTTTTGGTAATCTGTGGGTAGTCCTTCTGCTAAATCATGCAGATCCATTTTCATTTGACCTGCTTTGCTATTTAGCTTTTTAATCTTGGTTGTGATTTCCTCAATTGTCATATTTTTTGTCCTTTGTCATTGGTCAGTTGTCCTTTGTCCGTTGCAGCTATAGAAGAGAACAAATTTGCAAGTCTCCTCTAACTAATCACCACTAACCACTGACTACTGACCAATGACTAATTAAAGATTGCCTACTTCGGGGAAACGTTTGGCTAAATCAATGCCTTTTTCCACAAACTTTGTGCCTTCTTCGTCTAATTTCTCGAAAGAATCAAAACCAAAACGATGAGCATCACGCAAAGTTTTCACAGCTAATAATAAGCGTCCTGAAAATACTAAAGCCCAACCAAAACCCTCATGTCCTAATTCAATAACTACATTAGAAATGAGTCCAGTTTCCTTTTCAATGCTGGCAGCTACCGCTCGAAAAAAGGCATTTATACGGGAAATAGTGGCGGGGTCAACTTCACCTTCTACAGAAATTTCTCGTTTCTTTTGTTTAGTAACAATATAGGGTTTGAGGATTAATTCATCAGTCCAATTTCGGTAGAAACCATAACTATCTTGCGCCCGAATTTGTTGAACTAATGCTTTCAAAAAAGGAGGTAAAATAACCTCTAAATTGTTACCAGTTCCATTCACATTATTTGTACTCATACTGTTGCTTCGTTTTCAATTTCTTCAGCAAAACTAGGTTTTTTCTGTTGTAAAGCTTTTCGTAACCAAGGTGGAGGATTACCCTTGAGAGTTTTGACTAATTTATCGAGAATTTCTGCAATTTTTTCCTCTTCAGATTTAGCCTTAACTGGGGTTACACCTTTCTTAATTAAACGAGCCGCTGCACTACCACCAATAGCCACAACATAAACAATTGTGCAATCATTAAGTGCTTGAAGTTTAGGGGTAATTTTATCCTCATTACCATCTTCTTTTAGATCACCTTCAAATTTGAGAGTTTCTACAAATTCATAGCCGTTGTCGGAAATTTCATAAACATCTATTTCCTTAGCCCAGCCAAAGTGAGCATTAACATGAATTCTGTCAGTTGTCGTAAAAGCAATTTTCACTTTCATTTGTCCTTTATTGGTTGTCAGTTGTCAGTTGTCAGTTGTTAGTTGTTATTTGTTGATTACTGATGACCATTGGTTGATCATTGATGATTCTTCATGTTCTATAAATAGGTTTCCCATGCCGAAAAGAAGCTCAATAGTACCGCGATAGCCTACTTTGGTAAATAGACCATTTCCTAATCGGTCATAAATAGGAATGCCTAAACGATAGAGGGGAATAAAAAGGCGTTTAGAGATGGTATTTACGTGGGAATTACCAATCAATAAATCAGAACCTATTGCCAATTTTTCAAAATCTTCTAAATCGCCAATGGTGACATTTTTAATAGGAAGTTTTTGAAGTAAAGGAGAACGAGTTGTGGTGACAGCATGATGAATTTCTGCCCCCATTGATTGCAAAAATCTAACTATAGTCCACAATAAATCTGGTTCTAAAGCTAAAGATACTCTTTTGGCACTAAAATAAAAGTGAGTATCTAACATTGCATCTTGCAATTGACGACGTTGACGACGATATTTTTCAGGAACAGGATTTCCACTTAATAAAGATAATTTTTGCAGAAATTCATCTACAGGTTCTAATCCTATTAGATCTCTGAATACTTGATAGTTAGTTCCGAAGCGTTCTTCTAAAATTTTCGCCGCCTGGCGCATACTTTCACCTAAGGCTAAGGTAAAAGCTGAACTACCCAAAGAACGTAATTCTTTTAAAGTTGTTCCACTAGCAGTTATAGCACTATAACCATCTTCCAAATGTCCATCTAATGAAGCTCCTAAATCAGGAACAAATATGGGTTCTAGTCCGAAAGCTGTAACTATTTCTCGAATTTCTTGAACATCTCCAGGAGTGAGAGCAGCACCAGCTAAAATTGTGATTTGTTCTGGTTTAATTCCCCCTGCTTGAGGAATTTCTTTAACAATACTTTCTACTGCGACTGCAAAACCGTCTTGTAAAGCACCTTTAAAATCGGGAGTGGGAGCAAAAATAATGGCTAAATGATTAAGTTCGGGGTGACGTTCTCGAATATCTTTTAAAAAACGTTCAATATCATCACCTCTAGTTTCTGTTAGCCCAGTAGTGCATAAACCAATGATTTCTGGTTGTACTTTTTCTACTAAAGTGAGAATAGCTTGCTCGACATTTTCCTCACCACCCAAAATAGTAGTAACTTCCGTCATTGCAGTGGTCGCAAGGGGAATTGCTTCCCGAAAATGTCGAACTAAAACTACTTTTGCGAAGGCTGTACAACCCTGAGAACCATGAAATAAGGGCATAGTTCCCTTTAAACCCAAGAAAGCTAAAGAAGCGCCTAAAGCCTGACTTTGTTTGAGGGGGTTGACAGTCACAGACTTTTCTGGAACAATTGCGATCGCCATAATCTCAATAATCTCAATAATCTCAATAATCTCAATAATCTCAAAATAATTTGTCAGGAGTTCAGGAGTTCAGGAGGAAAATATTGATCTTTTACCTTTTAGCTTCTTACTGTCACCTGTCACCTATCACCTGTCACCTAAACTTCCCAAGGAGCGGGCTTGCGAATTTGCTCCCACACGGGACTATATAAAGCCTCTGTCAACTCCCGCGCCATTTCTACCATACCCACATAACCCGCGTAGGGATGATGACGTTCTTGGTTAATATCTAAAAAGGGAATTCTGGCTTTTAAAGCTGTATATTGATTTCTACCGCCAGCAATAAGCATATCTGCGTTAGTCTCTGCAATTAATTTCAGGAGTTCGGAAGCGTTTCCTTTCTCCAGCATAATACCATCATTACCCAACAAATTTTTAATTTTAGCTTTATCTTCTTCCGTACTTTTGCGGGTACTTGTGGCTACAACTTCAATTCCCAAATCTTTCGCAGCGGAAATAATTGACCAACTTTTCACACCACCAGTATAGAGAACAATGCGTTTTCCTTTTAATTTTTCTCGATAGGGAGCAAGTGCAATATCTAAGGCCGCTGTTTCTTCAACAATGAGTTTTTCTGTGCGTTCCTGTAAATCAGCATCACCTAATTTAGCCGCCACAGTTCGCAAACAACGGTTAATATCATTAATGCCATAAAATGACTCTTCAATGTAGGGAATACCGTAACGTTCCTCCATTTTTCGCGCCATATTTAAAAGCGCTCGTGAGCAGATCATAACATTTAATTTTGCCCGGTGAGCATAACGCACTTCTTGATAACGAGCATCACCAGTAATTTTTGATAAAACCCTAATTCCTAACTTTTCAAATAAGGGTAAAACTCCCCACATTTCCCCCGCAATGTTGTATTCACCTATTAAATTAATATCATACGGGGTAGTATATTCAGGTTCAGCAGTTCCCACTACATATTCTAGTAAAGCTTCACCACCAAAACGATTACCTAAGTTCTTACTACCAATGAATCCCGGAGCAATAACAGGAATGACAGGAGTTCCAATTTTTTCGGCTGCTACCTTACAAACTGCATCAATATCATCACCAATTAGGGCTGTAACGCAGGTGGCGTAAACAAAAATCGCCGCAGGCTTGTAGTTTTGATTAACTTCTAAAATCGCTTTATAAAGCTTTTTTTCACCGCCGAAAATTACATCATTTTCCCCAACATCGGTAGTAAAACCCGTCTTATAAAGCATTGGACCTGAAGACAAACTCCCACGACTTCCCCAGGAATTTCCAGCACAAGCGATCGGACCATGAACCAAATGAGCCGCATCAGTAATTGGGACTAAAGCAATCATCGCACCATCAAAAGCACAACCCCCTTGAGCCGCACCTGGTTGAGCTTGTTGGGTACAAGATTTATTCTTTTTTTCTCCCTGTTTTTTTTGATTATGTTCACATCCTGATTCACTCAGCAATTCGTTAATTTTACTTTGGGTGATTTTCATTTTTATTCTCGCTATTAACAGTACAAATCTTGATAAAAGTCCATCATCAAAATGATGATTTCTACAAAATTACAGCGGACTTCACATATTTAGACTACAGTTTAAATTAATATATTTCTTCCTTTGCGTCTTTGCTCCTTTGCTTCTGAGCGCGAAACAAGATTAACTTAATATTTACACAGATAAACCTGCAAAAAAGATATGTATTTATCTATATTTTCCAGAGTGGGGTTTTCATAACATTGATTAACGCTGATCAAAAGAGATAATTTTTCTGGGAACTTATGGGAAAATTCATCTGTCAGGTAGATGAAAGGAACAAAGATTAGGCTAGTTAAGCTAATGGAACTGAAGATAGGGGAGAGGATTTTAGGGAATTTACCCAATTTCCTGTCCCCTTTACTTATTTGCGACGGAAAGGAGGGGAAAATCCCACCCCTAGATAATTCTTAACGAACTAAGTCGTAGGAAATATCGGTTTGACCAGGAACATTGGTAGTACGGTCAATTTCTTCAAAGATTGTATTGACAATCCAGTTCAACAGGTTAATAACACCTTTATAACCAACAGTTGCGTAACGGTGGTAGTGGTGACGGTCCATGATAGGATAACCAATTCTAACCAAAGGTACACCACAATCACGCCATAAATACTTACCGTAGGAGTTACCAATTAATAGGTCTACGGGTTCGGTAAATAACAGGGAGCGTAAGTGCCACAAGTCTTTACCACCCCAGATTTTAGCGGACTTACCGAAGGCGCTAGAATCTAACAATGCTTGCAATTCTTTCTCAAATGCTTCATTGGTGTTGTGAACCAAGATGTGTACTGGTTCAGCGCCCATTTCCAACATGAAACCAACTAAGCTGTAAACTAAGTCAGGATCACCATAGATAGCGAAACGCTTACCATGTAACCAAGCATGGGAGTCAGTCATCGCATCAACTGCACGACCACGTTCGATTTCTAACTCTTCAGGAATAGCCTTACCAGTCATTTCGCTGAGTTTCATCAAGAACTCGTCAGTTCCCTTGATACCCCAAGGACGAGAAACACAAACGTCTTGACCCCATTCCTTAGCAATGTATTCACGGGTCTTGGCTGTGGAGTAAGCTTGAAGAGCAATGGTAGCTTTACCGTTAATGGAATCTGCTGCATCTTCGAGCTTAGTACCACCTGGGTACATATTGTACGCACCATCATTAGGTGAGTCAACATAATCACTGTTGTCAGATAATAAGGTGTAGTCAAAACCGAATAGGTTAGCAATGCGCTTAACTTCGCGGTTGTTTTCTACGTAGGTATCAAAACCAGGAATAAAGTTGATTTTACCGTTGCTCTTGGCTTTCTTCTTACCTGCGGTTAAGGTAGAAAGGATTCCCTTCATCATGTTATCGTAACCAGTGATGTGAGAACCAACGAAGCTAGGAGTGTGAGCAAAAGGGACTGGGAAATCTTGAGGAACTGAACCAGCGTCTTTAGCGTTACCAATGAATGATTGTAAGTCATCACCGATAACTTCTGCCATACAGGTGGTGCAAACAGCAATCATTTTAGGATTGTATAGTTTGTAAGAGTTAGCCAAACCATCAATCATGTTTTGCAAACCACCGAATACAGCCGCGTCTTCTGTCATGGAAGAAGAAACACCCGCAAATGGTTCTTTGTAGTGACGGGTTAAGTGGGTACGGAAGTAAGCCACGCAACCTTGAGAACCTTGAACGAAGGGAAGAGTACCTTCAAAACCTACGGCCGCAAACATAGCGCCTAAAGGTTGACAACCCTTAGCTGGGTTAACGGTTAAAGCTTCCCGCGCAAAGTTCTTTTCCCGATATTCCCAGGTTTTTGTCCAGTCTGCTACCCGTTGTACTTCTTCGGAAGTGTGGCCATTTTCAAACTGTTTCTTGTTTTCAAACAGTTGTTGGTATTCTGGTTGGTGGAATAGCTCAACGTGATCCTGAATCTTTTCTGGATTCTGAGGCATTTTCTGTATCTCCTGCGGTGTATGATGTTTGCGTTTGGTGGAGAGTCGGAAATACCACTCAAGATTCAGAATGCAAAATTCAAAACTGAGAATTTTTAATTTTGAATCTTGAATTTCCAACTCTCCTGGGGTAAAACCCCAGATTTTTGTTCCCTAGACGGCCGCTTTAGCTTTAACTTTAGCTTGAGCTTTTTTGTTCCAGGGAGCGCCAATTAATCCCCAGGTTGGGCTGTTGAGCGCCAAGTCCATGTCACGAGCGAAAATGGCAAATCCGTCGTAACCGTGGTAAGGACCGGAGTATTTATTTTGCTGGTTTAATAGGTTTTAACTAGAAAAGTTGATGATTTCTGCATTGTCAGCGATAAACTATGTTTGCGGTTAACGCATTTATTTTTAGTCTCAATATAGTCTAAAAGTTTAAGAATTAAGTTTCGCGCAAAGACGCGGAGGAGCAAAGGATGAAAGAAAATCTATTATGGGAATTAAAACAGGTAAATCTGCGTTTGAAGTCTGCAAAAACCAGGGTAACAATCCGAGAATCAAATGGATGTCTGCAATTACGGGCAACTTTACCTATTAAACCAGGTGATGCAGATATCAACAACACAGGCAAAAAACAATATAATCTCAGTTTAAACATTCCAGCCAATTTATCAGGACTGAAAACTGCGGAGGAGGAGGCTTATGAATTAGGTAAGTTAATTGCTAGAAAAACATTTATTTGGAATGATAAATATTTGGGAAATTTAGGAAATGACGGCATTAAAAAAGAGTTAATAACTATTGGTAAGTTATTAGCAAAATTTGAAGATGAATATTTTAAAAGCCATAAACGCACTACTAAAAGTGAACATACTTTTTTCTATTATTTTTCCCGAATTAAACGTTATACAAATACTGATGATTTGGCTAATGGGCAAAGTTTGATTAATGCAATTGAAAAAATAGATAAGGATTGGGCTAAATATAATGCAGTGAGGGCTATTTCTGTATTTTGTCAAGTTTTTAAAATTGAAATTAATTTAACTAATTATGCTAAAGTTCCTGAAAGTAATTCTCGCAATATTCCCACTGATAAACAAATAGTTACAGGATTTTACAAGTTTGATGAATATCTCAATCATCGCGGTAAGCAAGTTAATCAAGATGTCAAAGATAGTTGGCAATTATGGCGTTGGATCTATGGAATGTTGGCGGTTTTTGGGTTACGTCCTCGTGAGCTTTTTGTTAATCCTCATATTCATTGGTGGTTGAGTGATGAAAATATAGATTTAACTTGGAAGGTTGATCAAGATTGTAAAACTGGGGAAAGAGAAGCTTTACCTTTATATAAAGAATGGATTGATGAATTTGATTTAAGAAATCCTAAATATTTGCAAATGTTAGCGATCGCAATCAGTAAAAAAGACCAGAACAATCATGCAGAAATCACGGCTTTAATTCAAAGGGTGAGTTGGTGGTTTAGAAAAATTGGTTTGGATTTTAAACCCTATGATTTACGTCATGGTTGGGCAATTCGAGCGCATATTTTGGGCATTCCTATGAAAGCAGCGGCGGATAATTTAGGTCATAGTGTGCAGATTCATACGAAAACTTATCAACGTTGGTTTTCTTTGGATATGCGGAAATTAGCAATAAATCAGGCTTTGAATAAACGGAATGAAGTTGAGTTGATTAAGGATGAAAATACAGGGTTGAAAATGGAAAATGAACGGTTGAAGATTGAGGTGGAAAAGTTGAGAATGGAAATGGTTTATAAAAATAGTTAATTTCGCTTATTAATTGATATAAGCTGTACTGCATTTAATTTGTGTAATTATTTTGTGTAATTATAGCGGGCAAGACTTGTACTGAGCTTGGCCGAAGTATGCCTGCACTACAAGATTTAGCCTAGGATTCTACAATTTAGCTGGGTCACAGCTTACTTAGGAAAGAATATATAAGTATTGTTTAAGCTTGAATTAGGATGCGTAAATTAATCGCTAATAAGCACAAATACATATACTTCTTTAATCAATAGACATTGCTGATATAGATAATAAAATTAGAAGCGAAACATAATTGATATTGGCATGATGCAACGCATAAATTTAACCATTTATTGTACTTTGCTTATTTTATTGTTAACCTTCCAGTGCCAATATCTTAACTGTTCAGATTAGTTCTTTGTTACTTCATCGTCCAATCAAAACTGAGTGTTTCATGCTGTACTTAGTCCTGACATTATTCAAGATAATAGCTCAACACAGTCTTTAAAGACTTGGTGACGAGTTTTTAGATCTTTTGTTCCTTGTCAAGAAAGGTTTTCAGAGCATGGTTGCTCGAGTTTTAGGTTAGACCCCCTGTGGGAATAAGAACCTGGTTTCTGACCTGACGGGCAATGTAATTAAAAAACTGAACTGGCACGTAAAAACGAAATCAACAGAAAAATTCTCGATATAATATGCCTACAACAACACTAACCGGTTTCGCTGGCTTTCCTGGTGCAACCTTCTCTAGTAGCTCCTTTTGGGACACATTTACATCCGGTGGTCAGATTACTACTAACACCAATGGTGTCACCGTACCTTTCACTACTCTTGGTCTGCCTCTTGGTGGTTTCAGTTCCATGCAAGTTGGTAACAATGGCACTTACTGGTTTCAACCAGATAACGGTTATGGTCAAAAAACTAACAGTGCCGACTTTTTGTTACGTCTTTACCAAGTTGACCCAAGCTTAAAAGGAGCGGAAACTGGTGCAGATGGTAGTGTCCAGTTTTTGAACTTTATTCAATTCCGCGACCCAGACAAGAAGATTAACATTCCTAACTTCACTCTGGTTAACGAAAACACTGCTGAGAGAAACCTAACAGGTGGTGACTTTGATATCGAGTCATTCGTCTTTGATAAAGACGGCACAATCTGGGTGGGAGACGAGTTCGGTCCTTACCTATTGCGCTTTGATGCTACTGGTAAATTGCTAGAAGCTCCCATTGCTGTACCTAACGTCTTCGCTCCCCAAAACCCTGCTGTATTGGCTGGAAATGCCACTGCTAACTTAAGTTCTAGAGGGTTGGAAAGTACAGCAATCAATACCAGCAAGACCAAGCTCATCACCGCTTTGGAAGGTGTCGTTACTGGTGACAGTGCTACCAACGATGTTCTCCGTATCTACGAATTTGACTTAACCAGCAAAACCTTCGGCACACAATACAAATATAAACTGGAGAAGACTTCTAACTCCCAGTCAATCAATGACTTGACAGCTATCAATGATAATGAATACTTGGTCATTGAAAAAGACCGTTTAACTGGGGCTGCTGCTGAATTCAAAAGGATTTATAAAATTGACTTGACCCAGGTAGACGCCAATGGCTTTCTGATCAAGCAAGAAGTCGCTAACCTGTTAGACATTCAAGACCCCAGTGACTTGAATGGTGATGGTTCAACCAGCTTTAAATTGCCATTCCAAAACGTTGAAGCTTTGACTATCGTTGACAAAAATACCATTCTGGTAACAAACGACAACGATTTTCCTTTCGTTGCCGGCAGCAGAACCCCCGGTCAAGTAGATGGAACTGAAGTCGCTCTCTTGAGACTAGACACTCCTCTTAACATACCCAGAAGACTAAGCATCAGTGATGTAACTGCGGTAGAGGGATCAAATGCTGTGGTGACAGTGACTCTGAGTGAAGCTAGTACTAGTGATGTAACAGTTAACTACGCTACCGCTGCTGGTACTGCTGCGACCACTGACTACAGTGCTAATACTGGTAGCACACTCAGCGGCACACTCACCTTTGCTCCAGGGCAGACCAGCAAGACTATCACCTTTAGGACTACATCTGATACAACTGCTGAAGCGGATGAAAGATTCACCGTCACATTAACTAACCCTTCTGGTGCAACTATCCCCTTCGTAACTGGCACAGTAACTATCACTGATACCGTTATCTCTGCTGCTACTGCTGCTGCTACTACATTAGGGGCAACAAAAACAAACCTGACCCTAACTGGAACTGCCGTTAATGGTATAGGTAACGCTGGTAATAACACCGTTACAGGTAACAGTGGTAATAACCAGCTTGATGGCGCTGCTGGTAATGACATCCTCATTGGTGGTGCTGGTAATGACACCCTCATTGGTGGTGCTGGTAATGACAGTCTTGATGGTGGTGCTGGTAATGATACTTATCGCTTCACTCTCGCTACACTAGGTAACGACATCATTAGGGATACCTCTGGTATAGATACCATTAGCTTTGATGGTGCTGCGGCTTCATTAGGTGCCACTGTGAATTTGGGTATCAACACTGCTCAAACCGTTGTGACTAATACACAAATCACATTAACTGCGATAGATGCCATTGAAAACGCCATTGGTGGTTTGGGTGCTGACCGTCTCACTGGTAATGCTCTTAACAACACCTTAACCGGTGGTGCTGGTAATGACACCCTTAATGGTGGTGCCGGTGATGACACCCTGGTTGGTGGTTTGGGTACTGACAGCTTAGTTGGTGGTGCTGGTAATGACCAGTTCGTATTCAATGGCACCGCAGCTTTCAGTGCCGCTGCAACTGGTAATGGTATAGACATCATCGCTGACTTTAGCGCTGGTGACAAGATCGCTTTGAGCAAGGCAGTATTTGCGGCTGTAAGCAGTGTTGCTGGTGCCGGATTTAGTGTGGCTTCAAACTTTGCCGTTGCTACAAGTGCGGCTAGTGCAGCAACAAGCAGCGCTCAAATTGTTTATGTCCTAGGTACAGGTACAAGTAACGGTGGCCTCTACTATAACCAAAATGGTGCTGCTCCTGGTTTTGGTACCGGTGCTCAGTTTGCATCTATCGTTGGTACTCCTACTTTAGCTGCTAGTGATTTCATTGTTACTGTTTAATCTGGAGTTATTACTTACACTCGGATTTTTCACAAACAATAACTTAGTTTATTGATTTTACTCATGCGGGGAAGTTTGACTTCCTCGCTTTTTTTGATGGGATATTTTTGTCAGTTGCTATAATCAAGACAAAATGATTTGTTAATTGCGGCGATCGCATTAGCAAATGATCTCACTCTAGTTACTCACAATACACGGGAATTTAGCCGTATTGATGGCATAAAATTAAGAAAACTAAAGATCATCGACCAATGACAACTACACTCGTTAAACCCTCCCAATTCTTACCTGAAGGAATCTGCATCAAGCGTATTAAGAACCTCATGCTATTCAAATTTACCGATAAGCTAAGTGAACGGATGCAAGAACTCCTTGATAAAAACAAATTGGATACCCTCACCCCAGAGGAAGCAATAGAACTAGAGGCAATAGGGGAACTTGACGACATCTTCAGTTATATTAACGCTGCTGTTGCTGCTCAAGATCATGCCCATTCCTAAAACTCTTTATCAGCAGGTCAGACAACGCGCTCAATGTCGCTGTGAATACTGTCACTACCCTGAACTTCTCAGCACAGCCCCCCTTTCTATTGACCATTTGCAACCTCAATAACCTACTAATATTATTTTTGTAAAGTATGGTATAACTGGTCAATCAACAATCATCTCAACCACCTAGCCGAAAAAATGCTATGATTAGTCAATGGGTAAACTAAGTAAATTAATTAAATATCTTCTCTCTTTCCTGAAGCCAGATTTGAAGAAATTAGTTATGTTTTGGAAGCATTTGGATATCAGGAAATTAGAGCGAAGGGAAGTCATCACGCTTTTGAAAATGATCAAGGAGAAGTGATTATTATTCCCAAAAAAGGGGGTAAAAAAGTTAAACGAACGTATATTGAAGAAACGATTAGATTACTAGATTTGGAAAATTGGCAAGATGAAAACTAATTCTCAACTTGAGCATCAATCTTTAGAATATTATCTGTCTTTAAAATATCTCATGTCTATTTATCCAGAAGAGGACGGAGGATATACAGTAATGATTCCTGACTTACCAGGTTGTATGAGTCAGGGCGAAAGTTTAGAGGAGGCAATAGAAAATATTAATGAAGCGAGAGAGTTATGGATAGAAACTGTTTATTGTAGTGGTAAAAAACCAATTCCTTTACCTTCTAAACTAATTTCTATCATTAATTCGTGAACAACCATCAAAAATCAAAAATTTTATCCAACCTGAAGGAATCAGAAATGTAAAAGTAGTAGTTGAACAACTGACAGGAAATATGGAACGGGAAAAGCTATAGCAAGTAGCTTTGAGTGAGGTACACCTTGTGCGGGCATCTTGCCCGCACCACAAGAGTTTTATCATTAATATCTGTACTTCATAATATCGGAAACTGCTGTATGTTGGCTAGAGACAAGTTTAAAACATCTTTCTTATCAGTTGCTATAATCAAAACAAACTGAGAAAAATCCTGCTATGATAGCCATTCCCCAACAACCGGCAAAAATGACCATTGAGGAATATCTTGCATGGGAACTTAACCAAGATATTCGCTATGAATACATCAACGGTGAAGTTTTCGCCATGACTGGTGGTACAATTCCCCATAATGATATTGCTCTCAATCTTTACACATCTTTACGTCCTCATCTCCGTCCTAGAGGTTGTCGAATCAATGTATCAGATGTAAAAGTGCAAGTTACCTCTAAAGGTCCATACTTCTATCCTGATCTGATCGTCAGTTGTCACAGTGAAGACATCAATGCCCGTAAATTTATTCAAAATCCTAAATTAATTGTTGAAGTTCTTTCTCCCGGTACAAGCGGTAAAGATAGAGGTGAAAAGTTCCGATATTATCTCACCATACCCACTTTACAAGAATATATCTTGATTGATTCTGAAAAAATCTCTGTTGAACGTTATTGTCGAGGAGAAGGAAGAATGTGGCTTTATTATCCCTACACTACTGGAGACATGATTACTTTATCAAGTATTGCATTTGAATTTCCCATAGAAATGCTTTATGATAGTGTGGGGTTGGAAACAGAAACATAAAATCACATTTCCAAAATAAATCTGACTAATTTCAGATAAAATTTAATCCCTTATTAAAATTATGACAAAGCGGAAAAAAAGCAATCTTCAATGGATTAAGGAAACCCTAGAACTGAAACCAGATCATCATTGGGAATCTCCTCCAGAATACAATATTTTTGTGGCAGGTAGGGGGGCAGTGCGGTTTAATGTCCCTCGTGGTTGGATAACTCAACCCCAGGAAAAATCATTTAAGTTTACAGATAAAAAACCACCTGATGATGATTGTTGCTTAGAAATGTCTTACAATCATTTACCTCCTAATGATTGGACTCTGTTTCCCCTCAAATCTACTTTAAAGAAAATCATGGAAGATGATAGTCGTGATGTAATTGCAAGAGGAGAGGTGATCACTGTCAAAAGACAAACGGCTAAAATTATGTGGTGTGAAATTAAATTTATTGATACTCAAGCCGAACCCAGGGAAGCTTTTTCTCGGACTTGTGTTGGTTTGGGTTCTAATATTCAATGTTTAATTACCTTTGATTATTGGGCAGATCAAGCAGAACAATTAATACCGGTTTGGGATGAAGTCATGCGGAGTTTAACACTAGGATTATATATCAGAGATCCTAGAACCGGTTTAGCTTTTCCTGATTAAAAGGTTAATTAACAAATCATCTGTGTTTATCTGCGTTTATCTGCGTTTAATTATGATTTATTGTACCTAACTCGAATAGTAATTACTGATGGTAACTATTTATAGTAGTTATTGCACTGGATTGGCAAAATGTGGTTAGATGTTGTGGAAAACTTTCGTAATTTGCTTTTTCATACTTCGTCTTAATATGCAAACCGATCTTATTAAACAATTACAAGTCAATCTTTCTGTAACTGCTGCTACCTTAGCCTTGTTGGTGACAGCACCATCAATTGCTCATGGTCAAGTTAAGAGTACCACCACTAAGCCAGTCTCATCAACTCCTAAGACATCAGTAGTTAATATATCCATTACTGAGGCTGAAGTGCTGGACGCTCAAAAGTCCTGGGGTAATGCGTTGGTTAATATCAGCACTACCTATGATCAAAAGGGGATAGCCGCTGCTAGAACATTGGCGGACAAGGTGATAGATGAATTATATGCTTATCAGTCGGGATTGGTGTTGTTTAAGCCTACCTTAACAACTGGAGACCAAACCTTCCGCACGACACACAAAGGAGCTTTGTCTTATTTTGTGGGTGGTGATTCCTCTTTCCCTAAAGATACTGGTTTTGCTCTCAAAGGATGGCGAAAAGTGGAAATTCGCAACGCTGGCATTTTTATTGTCGGTAATACTGCTACCACTATGGGTAATGTTTCCCTGACTGATAAAGCCGGTAAAGTCACAACAGTAGATAAAACCTGGCAGTTTATTAGAGGTAATGATGGAAAATTGCGTATTATCTTACACCATTCTTCTCTGCCCTATAGTCCAAAATAAACATCGCTTAGATCCCTGAATTCTGGGAGAATTCGGGGATATGAAATATCTCTATTAAAGATCAAACTAAAGATCAAAATCCCAACTATAATTTTACATTTCTTTACAGAGTTTAGTTTTTTCATGCCAACTTATTTATTTTCAAGATATTGGGTAAACTAGAAGCGATAAAGTAAACCATTACACAGATTGGTAATTCAATATTCATGGCAAATCCCACCGCAACTCTGGAAACTTCCCTTGGTACTATTACTCTTGAGCTATTCACTGATGTTATGCCCATAACGGCGGGAAATTTCATCAAATTGGCTAAAAGTGGGTTTTATGATGGTCTACATTTCCACCGGGTGATTAATAACTTCATGGTGCAGTTTGGTTGTCCCTACAGCAAAGATCCTAGCTCCCCCCGTGCAGGAACAGGTAATAGTCCTGATGGGTGCATTCAAGATGAGCATCCTGAAGATGGGAAACTTTCTAATGAACCGGGAACTCTATCTATGGCTAATACCGGGCGGCCTAATAGTGGTAGTTGTCAGTTTTTCATCAACACTGTCCACAACTCCTATCTGGATTGGTTTACCCCCGGTCAATCTAAGCATCCCGTGTTTGGTCGAGTGACTGAAGGCATGGATGTATTAAAAGCCATTGAAACCACTCCAACAGGATCTGGCGATCGCCCCAAAACTCCGGTGAAAATGATCAAAGTGACTGTCCACGAATAAACTAGAATAAACCGAAAAATTGGTGCGGAGATTTTCTCCGCACATCCCTATTTTCAGGCAAAATCCTCTGTTTTTTTAATTGTTCACCCGACAAACTAGATGCCCAACTTCTCAGATCATTAAATGATAGCATGGTAATTACTGATGGTAACTATTGACTGGATTGGCACAACGTGGTTAGATGTTACTGAAAACTTTTGTAACTTGCTCTTAATATGCAAACCAATCCGATTAAACAATTACGAGTCAATCTTTCTGTAATTGCTGCTACCATAGCCTTGTGGGTTACATTGTTGGTGACAGCGCCATCCATGGCTCATGCTCAAGTTAGTAGTACCATCACTAAGCCAGTCTCATCAACTCCTAAGACATCAGTAGTTAATATATCCATTACGGAGTCTGAAGTGCTGGCCGCCCAAAAAGCCTGGGGTAATGCGTTAGTTAATATCAGCACTACCTATGATCAAGAGGGGATAGCCGCCGCTAGAACATTGGCTAAGAAGGTGATAGATGAATTATATGCTTATCAGTCGGGATTAGTGTTGTTTAAGCCCACCTTGACAACTGGAGACCAGACCTTCCGCACAACACACAAAGGAGCTTTGTCTTATTTTGTGGGTGGTGATTCCTCTTTCCCTCAAGATACTGGTTTTGCTCTCAAAGGATGGCGAAAAGTGGAAATTCGCAACGCTGGTATTTTTATTGACGGTAATACTGCTACAACTATGGGTAATGTTGACATTACTGATAAAACAGGTAAAGTCACAACAGTAGATAAAACCTGGCAGTTTATTAAGGGTAATAATGGCAAATTGCGTATTATCGTACACCATTCTTCTCTGCCCTATAGTCCAAAATAAACATGGAATAGATCCCCGACTTCTCCCGGAAGTCGCGGAGTTGACAGTTGACAGGTGACAGTTGACAGTTGACAGGAAAGCGATAGCGTAACCGCTGCTGCAAGCAGATCGCCAACTTTTTGACTTTTTGGACAATTTCTTCAGCGAGTGGAGATTGTTGGTTTGACGGGGGTGATGGGGTATTGGTTGAGAAGATCATCGAAATTCGTCAGCAATATCGCTTAAAATTACCTGATGCAGTAATCGCGGCCATGATAATCCAAAATTCAGCCAGCTTAGTGACTGTTGATCAAGAATTTGCAAAGATCAATATTTTGACGGTAATTAATAGACATCTCCGAAAATTAAATATGCGTGACTTACAACCCTTGTAGAGACGTTCCATGGAACTTCTCTACATTCTTTTCTGGAGATGTCTAATTGGTAGCGATCGCTGTGGTACATTGTCTGATAGCTTACAGGATGTGATTGATCATTTTAAGCGATCGCTTTCTAGTATCAAACATTAATTATTTAAAAGCTTCAATCTGATCTAAATAAACATTAATTAACTGATGATCAGCCACTAAAATTTCAATTTCTGGCCAAACTCTGGACAGGAGTGAGTGAAATTGACGTTTTCGCACATTCCCAAAGCGTAGATGTACTACTTTAGGCGGGAGTAAATCAACCATCATGCGATCGGAAAAATCTGCATCTTTGGTAACAATTACCAGTTTTCTTTCTTTCGCATACTGCCATATTTGGGTATCACTTGGACTGTCACCTAAGATGGAAACATGGACAATGAGTAAAGATGGGGTAAATTGAATTTTCACGGGTAGATTTTCATCGAATAAAAACCCATTCATGCGATTTTTCTCACTTCGTAGTGATTCCCCATCAACTTTGCTGCAAATTGAATACAAGCATAAATATCTTCTCGTTGTAGAGAGGGGTACTCTTCCAGAATTTCCTCAATTGAATCACCAGCGCCTAAAAACTCCATAATTGTTTGTACAGAAATTCGAGTATTAGTAATAATGGGTCGTCCATTGCAAATATCTGGATGAATAGTTATTCTGCTTTCCATTTTGTTTACTTCTTGTCGTTATTAGTTAATTGTAGCATTTGTCTGATAGCGTGGCGCAAGCTATATGAGGATTTCCAGGATTTACAGGATGAGGGATCTATTTGCAGATGAGGTTGCTAATTTGACGGTGATTAATTGGTAGCGATCGCTGTGGTACATTGTCTGATAGCTTACAGGATGTGATTGATCATTTTAAGCGATCGCTGGTTATCTTATTCAAGAATTATTTGCAGGTGACACCAATAAATTATTGCAGCTAAGTAGGTAAACGGAAAAAAACCGACATAAGTAACGAAAAGTAAAGTTACCCAAAACCTCTTC
Organism: Dolichospermum planctonicum; assembly: GCF_005402965.1. Lineage (GTDB taxonomy): Bacteria > Cyanobacteriota > Cyanobacteriia > Cyanobacteriales > Nostocaceae > Dolichospermum > Dolichospermum planctonicum. The sequence goes on along the minus strand of NZ_BJCF01000030.1, from coordinate 27,689 downwards.
CCAGTTAAGAGTTCCCTTGTCATAACGACAATTTTTAACGCCAGCCTACTTAGATCAACCTTTTATAGATATTGAATTAACGGCTTTTTTAGAGCAAAGTTTAGATATCTTACCAGCATCAGAAGTAGAATTACTGCATTTTCTAGCTGGTCAAAATGGCTCGATTTTATTAAGTGAACTGGAAAATAGTCATCAGGTTTATGAGCTAATAGTTTGTAGTATTCAATCCCTAAAAAGGCGTTTTCTTCTTTGTACCCAACAAATAAATGCAGAAGTGAGTTTAAAGATTTCATCTCTGATTAGGAAATTTTACCACAAACTAGATTATAATTAAATCCCTAAATTCCCGACTTTTTCAAGAAGTCAGGGATCTAAATTCTAAATTAGATTCTATCTGGGTCAATATTTAATTCTCGCAACTTTGCTGCTAACCGTTGAGCTTTTTCATCAAACATTGCTGCTCTTTGAGTTTCAATTGCTGCTCTTTGAGCTTCAATTGTTGCTCTTTGGGCTTCAATTGTTGCTCTTTGGGTTTCTATTTCTGCACTTTCTTCCGGTGTAGGAACTAAAGATCCAGTAGATGTAAAATACCTTAATAAACCCTGAACAATTCCTAAATATAAACCTAATTCTTGACTCCATAAATGTCCCTTTTCATTAGGTTCTACAGGTTGATATTTACCATGTATTAAATAAAAACCTGCAAATTCTAAAGTATAGGGATCAAACCAAAAATACTCAGGTGTGCGGAAAATATCTTGATAAAGTTCTTTTTTAGTTTCTCTGTCAGTTTTCGCTGTGGTTGGTGAAAGAATTTCCACAATCAGGTTAGGATATTTACCATTTTCTTCCCATACAACCCAACTTTTTCTAGTTTTTCGTTCTGTTCCTAACACCACGAAAAAATCTGGACCTCTAACATCTTTTGATTTCTTTTGATGAGGACTATAGTAGATACTGAGATTTCCGACAGCATAAAAATCATTTCTCTCTTTCCATAACCATTTGAGAGATTTTATTAAGAGCATTATTTGTTCGAGATGCAGTTCTGTTTCCACGGGAGGTTCATCACTATATAGGTCACTGGGTGGGAAAATTATCTCTTCTGATATATCTTCTAATGTGTTAGATGGGGATTCTGGTGCTTGAGTAATCATCATGGTATGATACCAAGTAGTTATTTGTTGATTATAACATGACTGCGAAAATGTTAAATTATACCTACACAACACAAAAAATTTTAATTATGTTTATGAAAATGTTACGATATCAGTGGTAGTAGAGGAAAACAACGATGAAAAAAGCATTGATGATCAAAATACTCATTTCATCCCTAACTTGCTTAAATATATTTACTCCTCATCAGGTTGCGGCTCAACTGTTACCGCAACCTTGGGTGACGGTGGGAAGTAAAGATAGTGAAGTTACTTATGGTGCGGGTGTTAAAGTTTTAGGTTTTGGTGTTGAAGTAGGAAGGGGTCCTGAAGGTGCTATGGGAGGAGATTTTTTAAAATTCTTGAGTTTACCATTTATTTCACCTTATGTCGGAATTGGTTGGTATTCGGAAGATCAAGGAGTGGCTGTTTCCGGTGGTGTACAAGTAGTCACTAGCGATCATGTTTTTCTGGGTGCTGGTTACAATTCTGTGCGAGGAGTTAATGGTCAAATCGGTGTGAAATTTTAGAGGATGTTTGGGTTTTTTAATTCTTTTTTTCAATCTCCTTGTCGCCCGTTAAGCCTTCTATTTCTTCTTGAGTAAAAATAGGAGGCCATAATTCAGAAACAGCTAATTCCCAACCTGGAAAAAGTTCTGGTAAAGTTAAAATATCGCCATTATGAAAAACTATTGCTTCACCTTGAGAACGATAAACTGTTACAGTTTCTTCATCAGGATCAATTAAAATTCCAATAATTGCACCTAATTTGATCAAGTTGAGAATCTTATTTTTTAATGTTTTAATTCTATCACTTTGAGATTTAATTTCTACTACTAAATCTGGTACAAGTTCGCCAAAATAGCGGGGACTTTGACGCAGACGTGCAGCACTGACAAAAGAAACATCGGGAGCGGTGAGGTTGCTATCAGGTAAAATAAAACCTCCCGCAGAATCAAATACTCTTCCTAAACGACGGGGATAAACCCAATTCGCTAATAGTCGGCTAAAAAGAATACCAATTTCGCTAGATACAATATCTGATGGACCCACAATAGAAATTCTCCCGTTTGTTAATTCAACATCGTAATCTAAACCTGCATCATTGATAGCAGTTTGCAGTTTTTCTACATCTTTAATAGTCATGATTGGCATAAAATAATACTCCTAATATACAAAGTTGGGGTAATTCAACCAAACACAATTTGATTTGAGATTTGCTTAAATTGTATCTGGATCAATATTTAACTCTCTCAATTTTGCGGCTAACCTTTGAGATTTTTCATTTGATATTTTCGCTTTTTCTGCTTCCATTGCTGCTCTTGTTGCTTCCATCTCTGCGCTTTCTTCCGGTGTAGGAACTAAAACTCCTGATGATGTAAAATATCTTAATAAACCCTCATGAATCCCTAAGTATAAACCCAATTCTTCACTCCATAAATGTCCTTTTTCGTTAGGTTGTAAGGGTTGATATTTGCCACTAATTAAATTAAATCCTGCAAATTCTAATGTATAAGGATCAAACCAGAAATAATCAGGTGTACGGAAAGTATCTTGATAAAGTAGTTTTTTAGTTTCTCTATCAGTTTTAGCTGTAGTTGGTGAAAGAATTTCGACAATGACATGAGGATATTTGCCATTTTCTTCCCACACTACCCAACTTTTTCTAGTTTTTCGTTCTGTTCCTAACACTACGAAAAAATCTGGACCTCTAACATCTTTTGATTTTTTTTGATGAGGACTATAGTAAATACTTAGGTTTCCGACAGCATAAAAATCAGTTCTCTCCTTCCATAACCATTCTAAACATTTGAGGAGGAGAATAATTTGTCGTAAATGCAGTTCTGTTTCCACGGGAGGTTCATCACTATATAAGTCACTGGGTGGGAAAATTATCTCTTCTGATATATCTTCTAATGTGTGAGATGGGGATTCTGGCGCTTGAGTAATCATCATGGTATGATACCAAGTAGTTATTGGTTTATTGTAGCATTAATTGTCTGAATCAGGATTTACAGGATGTAATTTATGATTATTGTGATGCGATCGCCCCAAAACTCCAGTTAAAATGATCAGAGTGACTATCCACGCATAAAATCAAGGATTTAGTGCGGAGGCTTCTTTGCACACCGCTATCTTCAGGTAAAATCATCTGTTGCTTATGTAACCACAGAATTATTAGTCCTCTTAGCCCTCTTCCATAACTGTAGGAAACATGACTTATAAAAAGCCGTAAATACTACTCCTGTTTTTCTTATTTAGATAAATTTAGTCTATAAAATCAATCCACAAAAAGTTATCCCATATAACTAAATCACCAAACATCACAAATTAACAACCATCTCAAAATCAGATATAATAAGACTTTTACTACTTGCAGTTATCTATAAACAATGTTATTATAGAACATAATAAAATCCATTTAGTCTAAAAATTAAACTCTCTTAATTCCCCAACTAAAAAACCTATATTTAAGGTATCTTTCCACCAACATTACCAAGTTCGGAGTAATCCCAAGAGTGCATTTGACGGAAAGGAAGACCCATCTTTTGGAAGACATACTTCTCTTTCACACCAGAAGCAACTAGGTCTGGTTTCAATGCTTTGATAAATTCTTCAAATTCGTAAGCGGTAACGTCGTCATAAACGATAGTTCCGTTTTCAATGTAGTGAGTAGTACGTTTATAGTCGTCATTATGAGCGAACTCATAACCAGTACCAATCATCTTCATTCCTAAGTCTTGGAAAGCGGGAACAACGTGACGGGGACGTAAACCACCAACCATCATTGCCACTGTCTTACCTTCCAAACGGGGGCGATATTTAGCAACGATCGCATCCATGGTAGGTTGGTATTTAGCGATTACTTTCTCTGCGTTTTCTTGAATCTTAGCATCAAACTTAGAAGCAATTTCGCGTAAAGAAGCAGCAATCTTGGTAGGACCAAAGAAGTTATATTCTAACCAGGGAATATAAATTTATATTCTGAAAAATATCCATATATAAGATTTTTTATTCTGCTATTTCTAAATCAGCTTATTTATAGATTAAAAAATATTGTTTCTGCATCTAAAAACTAATTATCACCTCAAATTAATTCACAAAATTTGCTTAACCTTGGCTTAAAATTCCCAAATTAATAAAATTGTTTATCTCCAACAGTTTTTCATCTTGATAGATGAATACTGTTTATAGACTTTCCCAATCTAATGAAGTACACACCAATTTATATCCTATTCCCTAGGAGATTGGGAACTGCTATAGTCTATTTCCATACTTCAGCAATTTCATATTTTGCTAAAGTTTGTCTTAACTGTTTTATCTCAGCTTTTAACTGGAGATTTTCTTGTGTTATAGCTTCGATATCATCCTTTTTATCCACAGCTTGTTTAATTACCTTTTTCCGGTTTTCCAAACTAAACCACTTTTGATAAATTTCTGTATGAATTTCTACAGAATGTCCTAAATTATCAGCAGCAGCCTTAATTGGTACTGCCATAATATGCGCTCTAATTGCCCAAGCATGACGCAAATCATAAGGACTAAAGGGAATATCTACACGTCGAAACCATGAAGAACAATTAACTCGAATAGTATTAATTTCTGTATAACTACTTTTTCCAGAAACTTGGCTATTTAAAAGTTCTAAAGATTCTAAATTTTTTAAATCAAATAATTCAACCCATTGGGGATATAAGGGTAAAGCTTCCCGAGATCCGGTTTTAGTATCAGGGTGTACTTTCCAAGTGTGATCTTTATTTTCAGGATTAAACCACCAACTAATATCAGGATTTACAAATAACTCTCTAGGACGTAAACCATAAGTAGCTAACATTCCATAAACCCATTGCCACATTTTCCAACTTGTTAAACAATCTCTTTTAATTGTCCCTTTTCTCGTCAGTGCATAATTGGCAAATGATTGATAATATCTGACTATATCCTCATCACTAGGAATATCTCTCGGTTGACTTTTTGGTTGTTTATTTTTGATTCCTTCTAAAGTAAAGCTAGTTAAGTTAAGTGTGGATCTTAATATCTTTAAGCTTTTAATCGTACTGTACTTTGCATACTCATTATTTAACTCTTGTAATTTTTGATCTATTGCTGATTGTGTCAAAACTGTATCCAATCCGACTAGCCTTTTTAGATGACTGATATAATAAGAAAAAGTGTGTTTACTTTTTTCTGTGAGTTTGTGAGTTTTAAAATATTGAGTTTCAAATTCTGCCAATATTTCACCAATAGTTTTAACTGGATCTTCAAATTGATCAGCGGTTTGTCCTAAGTATTTATCATTCCATGTAAACTGTTGACGAGCAATTAATTTACCTAACTCATGAGCTTCCTCTTCTGCTGTTTTTAAACCATCTAAATTAGCAGGAATATTTAAAGAAAGTTTATATTGTTTTCTCCCAGTTTTTCTGACATCAATTTCACCAGGTTTTAAAGGTAAGGAAGCCTGTAATTGAATAGTACCTCCACTAACAACTAGTCCGACCTTGATCTTAGCTGCTTTTAATCGAGATTTGACATCTACTAAACCTTGTTGAAATTTCTCTTCCAGATGTTGCCGAGTAGCTTTCATTTGTGTCTGCGTTCCTAAATAGCTGCCATCGGTAGATGCTGGTGGTGTAAAATCGGTAAAAATTTCCTGTAACCCTTTTTCTCTCATTATCTTAAATTTGGATTAAAATTGAGTCCATTTAGAACAATGAGCAAATTAAACAAAGTTATATATAGACTAAATTCTGGTAGATTTAAGACACATTATCATAGTTTAGACAGGGAATACCATAAGCCTCTTCCATGTGACGGCTGATATAGTTCATAGAACGATAGCAGTGGATGAGGTTCATCTTCACGTTTGGTGTCATCAACATTTCGTTGATTGTACCGTCACCAGACCATTGTGCAACAACACGCAAACCGATTTCTTCTAATAAGATCCGGCTGGCCCAAGCGTCACCACCGATGTTATAGTCACCAATGATGGCTACGTCATAGGGAGTACCTTCAAACTTGAGTGTACCGTCTTTCTTGCCTTGATCTGCTCTGGGGAATACCCAGTCACGAATCATGTCGTTAGCAATGTGGTGTCCTAATGATTGAGACACACCACGGAAACCTTCGCAACGTACAGGAATAACTGGCTTACCGATGGTTTTAGATGTCTTCTTAGCTACTGCTTCGATGTCATCACCAATCAAACCGATAGGACATTCAGATTGAATAGAAACCCCGCGATTTAAGGGGAATAATACATCTAATTCTTCAATTAATTTAGTGAGTTTCTTGTCACCACCAAATACGATGTCCCGTTCTTGGAAGTCGGAGGTGAAGTGCATAGTACCGAAGGTATCAACACCTGTTGTACCTAAGTAGTAGTTACGACGACCAGACCAAGACCAATAACCGCAACCTACAGGACCGTGGCTGATGTGGATCATGTCCTTGATAGGACCCCAAACCACACCTTTAGAACCTGCGTAAGCACAACCACGGGCGGTCATTACACCGGGTAAGGATTTGATGTTAGATTTAACACCACAATCTGTTTTACCTTCTTCGTGAACGTTTAAGTGCTTCTCGCGCTTTTTAGCAGCTTTTTCGGGGTAAGCTTTGAGAACTTCTTTAATTAGCTCTTTTCTTTCTTCAACAATCTTCTTGTTGTCTGGAACTGTCATGTCTGGCCTCTTCTGGCTTTTAAAGATATTAATTGGGTAGGGATGGGGAAATTAATCCCCAAGGGCAGAAAGGAAGGTAAAAAGGAGGTAATGTAGAGTTTTCCTTTTTCCTATTCCTCAATTACTAAATACTACTTGGTAGCAGCAGCGGGTTTACCGATGATTTCAGCGTGCTTGGTGTCATCATCAAGAATACCAAATTCAACCAACAATGCTTCCAACTCATCCATTTCGATAGGTGTGGGGATGGTGAGTTTTTGGTTGTTGATGATTTTCTTCGCTAATGCGCGGTATTCATTACCTTGAGTGCTATCAGGTGCATATTCGTTAACGGTCATACGACGCAATTCTGCGTGTTGAACGATGTTGTCGCGGGGTACGAAGTGAATCATTTGGGTGTTCAAACGTTCAGCTAAGGTTTCGATTAATTCGATTTCGCGGTCAACCTTACGGCTGTTACAAATCAAACCACCTAAACGTACACCACCGGAGTGAGCATATTTCAAAATACCACGAGCGATGTTGTTTGCAGCGTACATCGCCATCATTTCACCTGAGGTAACGATGTAGATTTCTTGTGCTTTACCTTCACGGGTAGGATGATTGATATAATCTAAATTCGCGTAAAGTGTTTATTTTCTACAATGTTTACTGCGATCATTGTCAGAAATGGACAGTTTTTTTATTAGGGTAAATCTAGGGTATGAACAGATCACAGGAAGCATTTACCAATTTTCAACCAACAGCTATGACCGACGGGGGATATTTAGGTAGAATGCAAGCAGTAAATGACCAAGAAATTTACATCAAAACTAAGTTACGGACGGAATTAAAGGCGGTAAATACTAGACTAAAAGCTGCTAAGGTTTGTGTTTATATCCGAAAATCTGGTAATTGCTTACAGTTGAGAAGTACCCTACCTATTAAGCCAGGGGATATTGATAAAAACGGTAGCGGTACAAAACAATATGATATTTCTTTGGGTATTCCCTTTAATTTTGATGGTTTAAATACCGCAGAAGAGGAGGCTTATGAACTAGGAAAGTTGATAGCTAGAAAACAATTTCAATGGACGGATAAATATTTAGGAAAAACCAGGATTAAAGCCAATTTACAAAATATTAGTGACCTAATTATAAATTTTGAAAAAAACTATTTTCAAACTAGAAAACGTACTCTAAAAAGTGAAAATACTTTTAATAGTTATCTATATATTGCCCAAAAGCATTTACCTAAAGATAAACTAGCAATCAATGCTAATTTTATTGAAGCTGTTAAATTTTGCCCATCATCTGATAGTGTCAAAAACGAGTTAATTAAAGTGATTCGGGTGTTATGTAAATGTTCTGGTTTAGAAGTTCCAGTATTAAATAATTTTAAAATCCAATCTACTGCTAAAAGAAAGCGGGATATCCCAACAGATTTAGAGGTTGAGAAGGAATATTTAAGGTTTGAAAACTATGCTTCGAACCGTCCTACTAAGTTAATAAATAGGGAAGATCGGAATAATTGGAAATTATGGAGATGGGTATATGGAATGTTAGCAACTTATGGATTAAGACCATTAGAAATTTTTGTTAACCCTGATTTAGATTGGTGGTTATCATCTGATAATACCATGAATACATGGCGGGTAAATGAAGAATGTAAAACAGGTGAGAGGGAAGCATTACCATTATATCCCCGTTGGATTGAGAGTTTTAATTTAAAGACTGATCGGGAAGCAATTGAGTTATTAAAAACAAAGATTGCAGATAAAATTACCAGTAAACAAATTAATGCTGTGCGACATGGTACAGATAGATGGTTTAGATTTGTAGAGATTCCTTTTCAACCCTATGATTTACGTCATGCTTGGGCAATTCGAGCGCATTTGATGGGGATTCCTATTAAAGCTGCGGCTGATAATTTGGGTCATTCGGTGAATATGCACACTTCAATTTATCAGAAGTGGTTTAGTTTAGAAAATCGCAATGTGGCTATTGAGGAAGCTATTAAAAAGAAGTCAAAGGTGGAAGAGTTACAAGAGATGGTTATTGACCTTGAAAGGGAAAATGATCGGTTAAGAATTGAGAATGAACGATTGAAGTTACAAATGGGACACAGTTTGATGAAAATTGAGTTACAGCAGATTTCATCTTCATGAGGTAGGCTTTTTGCGGGCATCTTGCCCGCACCACAAGAGTTTTATTATTAATATCTGTACTTCATAATGTCGGAAACTGCTGTAAGATAACAGTTAGCCTCACGCAGAGATGCAGAGGCGCACTGACTACATATTTTTGATCTTCATCTGACCACTGAATTAATATACTGTAATGATAATTCATTTAGTTACTCTTCTTCTAGTTCAGGAATATGTTCATTTTCATAGTTTTCAATTAAAACTCCGATGACTTCCATGAGGGATGCAAGAGGATGGTTTTCATCTTCACCAACTTGATCTATCAGAGAATCTAGTATATCAACTAAGTGTTCATATTCCTGCTCTGTGTGAGGAACAAAGACGTTTTCCGCAATGGATGACCAAGCATTAATGGTTTGTTCAAGGTTTAAAGTTTGCATTATTCTTTCCACTTTCCTTCATCATATTCTGAATGTGTTAGCACAGCACGGATATAGATTTTTTGGCGGTTATAATGAATTGCTGCAATTAGTCTAACTTTGTTACCACCAATATTAAAAGGTGAGACTTTTTAAACCTAAATTTATTTCCCCATGTTCCAGTTTATCAGCAATTACACGCAAAGCTAATGCTTGTACATTAAATATTGCTTGTTGTTGAGTTAAACCATAAGATAAAACACCGGGAATTTCTAAAATTTCTGCTATCCAATGTCCATCTTCTTCTTGTTCTACTTCAATAGTGAAGTGATTAGGAATTGAGTTTTTCATTTTTAACCTTGTTGTATAGGATTTAATTTTTCTTGATATTTTTAAGTTTTATTTTTTAAGTTTTATAAATATCACCTCTAAAGCCTATTTCATAAATTTGTAGTTCATCTTGTTCTATATCCACTGTAAAAATAATCCTAATTTTACCTACCCGCATTCTTAAAAAACCTTGCCATTCTCCTTCTAATGTTTTTATATCAAGTTCTCCAGATGGTACTAAACCAGATTCTTCAACTGAATTTAACAATTGCAATATCTTATTACGTACTTTTTCTGTATCTTTATCTCAAAGTTTCTTGAGAAATTTCAGCGCATTTTTACTGAAGTTTAGTTCCATTTCGCACCCAATCTGTCATATTGATAAAATCATCTTGATCATAATCTGAAGGTGATCCAAATTGTTCTTGAATTTCCTGCATTTCTTTGTCACTAACACGAGGTATCAAAGCCAAACAAAGAGCAAGTCTTTCTTTCTTTAATACTTCTAGCATTGTTTCTCTTACAGTTTCTTGAATAAGAGTTTTAAGTTCTTGGATTTCCATGAGCATTATCCTTGAGAATATAAGTATTATACCGTTTTTATCGCATTTCGACAACCCACAACATCAAAAAAATAATATCTTCATACAACAATAGATCCCTGACTCATTCAAGAAGTCGGGGATCTTGGTACTTATCAATCTTTTGGTAATCCCAAATCTGGTAAATTATTAACGATTTCTACCGTCTCTAAACTCACAGTAATTATCTGTTTAATTAACCTGACAATATATTGTTCATCATCAAGACGATTAGGATCATTTGTAATTTCACTGCGCTTATCTGTGGTAACTTGATATTGATCTATTATCCAATCTAAGGCCGAACGGTTGCCTAAACGATATAAAAATACTGCTGATGGTATACCTGTTAAGGTGAGAAAGTCGTTATATTTGATTTGGGTTTTATCTTTAGATAGGCGCATTTTTTCTACACGCCAATCAATGGGTAAGTCTTTATTTTCTAGGTGTTTCAGGTGATATTCTGGTTGTTTTTCATAGTTAATATGAATTTCTGCTAGTCGTTTTCCGGCTATGACAAAAGGATGAAATTGGGGCGCAAAGGGAATGCGGGGAAGTTCTCTTTTCAGGTTGGCTGTGTAGCGTTCCCGGTAGTGGGGATGATGTAGCACTGCATAGATATAATAGAAGATATCCCATTTAGTGATTGTAGTATCTTGGTAATGGTTTTGATATTGTTTTAATGCCCAATCTGTGATATTTTCTTGGCGGTTTGTTCCGTCTTCATTGTAAGTGTAGAATGGGAAACATTGTGAACCACCTTGAGGTAATAGATCAGGAATATAATTAATACTAAGGGCAAACATAGGAATTTCAGTTCCAACTTTGATCCAAATTACCTGATTTTCTTTTTCAGTTTCAGGTGTTGGGAAGATTATATGCTGTTGGTATCTACGTTGATTTAGTAGATGATCAAAATAAATATATTGTTTAATAAAGGGGCGATAAAAACAATTCCGAATTTTTAAATTATCAAATAAAAGAAACTCTTTTCTTTCTAAAGCTAATTTAAGTCTATCTGTCCACTTTATAAAGCTCGAATCAGTATCTATAAAAGTTTCAATATCAGGTTTTGATGGCTGTTGAAAGTATCTACTTACTTCAATATTATAGTTTTGAATAAATGTTTTTATTTTATCCTGTAAATCATTATCACAAAAAGAGAAAACCCATTCATCTCGATTAGATGCTACACCTAAACTAAATAGCTTAAAAATAACTTGTGGATTTGGGTCTTTTTGCTTTTTGACTTCTTTTGATCCAATTGCTATAAAATTATCAAAATCATTTTCTAAACCGTCTGTTAACCAATTATTATTTTTATCTGGTTTAATTTCTTGCCAATCAACATCATACCAGTTAAGGTTTTCTAAATATTTTAACTTTTCTTCCTTTGTCCAAAATTCATCCATTCGCGCATAGTATATTTTAGCTTTTTTCATTCTTGTTTTCCAAATTCTTCAAATACAGCGTTTAAATCTCTTTTTCCATAAACAACACGGACAATTTCAATTCCATTTTCTAGGGGATAATAAAAAATAATATAATCATCAACAATAAACCCACGTAAATTTGATAAAATCTCAGAATAATCTTTTCCCATGCTAGGAAAAGACTAACTTACATTTTTCCCGAATAGTATCAAAAAGTTTACTCGCGGCTTTAATATTGGTTTGTCCGATAAATTCACAAATTTGATTGAGGTCTTTCACCGCAAGTTGAGAGAAAAAATAATTACCCATTTTTAACCCTGTCCCATTTGCTTTAACTTTTCTTGTAGTTGTTGGAAAACTAATTCACCTTCAACTACTTTCCCCTCATGAAGTTGTTGTGTTCCGTCCATGAGTTTTCGTCTTAGTTCACTCAGTTGCTTTTCTTTAAGATCATGTTGTTCTAACAGTTGAAAAGCTACTGCTAATAACTCATCCACACTATGATACTTACCTTGTTGTAGTTTTTGAAGAATGAATTTTTCTTGTTCTGGTTTGACGACGATTTGCATTTTTATCTCCTTATCTACTGTTGAACTGAGAATAATTCCTAATTTAGATCATCAATATTAATTTGATTTTAGCATAAAATCACCTAGTTTGTTTCTTGACTAATATATTAACACTCACTCCCACCTGAATACCAAATACATTATGAGTTGTACCTGACAGTTTAGGATTTTTGCGAACATTACCCCCTAAATCAAATACGTAAATTTGATCAAAATGTTTTTCTAATTCCTGTCTCATGCCATCAAAAGCGATTTGTTCAATAAAACTGTTATTAGTGACAAAAGCAATAATACCCTCTTCTTTGATTCTATCACTTGCCCAACGAATTGCTTTCACATAAGGATCTGATAATTTATTTTTTAATGTTGCTTTTGATGCTTTTGCGTAGGTTGCAGACACACGATCATCTATACCTGTTTTATCCTTTGTAGTATATTTCCTATTTTTATTATTATCATTTTCATTCAATTGTCCTGCATTATAAGGAGGATTACCAATAATCACAAAAATATCAGATTTCCTTTGTTTTTCTACTCGTTTCATGTTATCTGGACTAAATAAATCCAATTGTTGAATATTTTGATCTTCAAAGGTATCAACTAAACAAATACCCTCAAAAGATTTATATTCTCCTGCTTGCTCAAAATACTCATGCTCAATATTCATAGAAGCAATATAATAAGGTAATAACATCACTTCATTACAATGTAATTCATGTTCATATTTATAAGGTAAAGCTGATTTTTGAATTTCCGCTATTTCTCGCATTATTCTAATAATAAAATTACCTGTTCCCACAAAAGGGTCAAGAATATGGACACCTTTATCAATTAAGGATTTACCAAACTCTTTTTGTAAAATATTCTCAACACTTTTGACCATAAAATTAACAATCGGTTGAGGAGTATAAACAATTCCGTGGGTATCGGCAACTTTTACGGAAAAACCTTGAAAAAAGCGCTCATAAATTTTATTGAGAAAATCCTGTTTTTGGGAAAAATCATCAATGGTTGCTGCGGTTTCTTCAATTGCACCATAAAACCGATCTAAACTACTTAAAAAATGACTGCGACTAAAGGATTTAGAAGTTAAAGCATTAATTACTTTTTCAATTTCCACAGCGATGATATTGCGTTGAGCAAAATCAGGATTATTAAACACATTTCTAAAAATGCGCTCAGTTAATAAATGTTGAATTAACATTTCCTCAACCGCTGCTTCTGCAATATTAGGATTAATTGATTGACGACAAAGTTTGAAAAATTCGGCAAAAGCATCAATAAATTTTTTATTTTTCTGGCTTTGTTCTTTAATTAATCTTAATAATGCAGTTGCGTGTTCTTCTACTCGCAGTCCAAACTCATCAGCGGCTTTTTCCCATTGTTCAATTGCGGGAGGACGATATTCAAAAAGTTGTCGTAATACATCTACTAAGTTTTGGGGTTTGGTAATATCTTCATCCATTACCAATTTACCATCTTGGTAAAGAATTGCCCTTTCTGGTTGTTGAAAAATAATATTATCTTTGGGATAATCAATAGCTAGTTTTTTCTGGACTTCTTTTTTTAAATTATCTTTACTGTCTTTAGCTTCCCAATAAGCACGAGCTAAGTTATAACTATCAACTAAAGCCCCATCAACTCTTTTTCGTTTTTTAATCGCATATTCTTGTACTAGAGTCCATTTAAACTGTTGACAGCAAGACTCAAGCAACTTTTGAAAAGCCACTTTTACCGCAGTTTCATGGACAACTCCCAGTTTTTTGAAATTTTCTAATTCTTCGTAATATTGCTTGACAGGTTTATGGGTTGGTTTGAGGTTAAGACTGGACATATAATTAAAACTAGTTTGTGGTTATATTACCACATTTTACTTTTGCTACGGTAAGTTAGATAGGAGTGAAAATTATCCTAGGGACAATTTATGAATTGTCCCTACAAGGGTTTGGTGGTTATGCAGATTTAATTACCACCAGATGTCTATTGTTCATGAGCTAAACGCTGTCTCGATTTTAAGGTTTCTCTTAATAAGTACCTAACCCAGCTATCTAAATCTGCCCCAAATTTATACTCATCAAGCAAAGCTGCTTCTAAAAAACCCAGAAATATTTGAACTAAATCAGAATTAGTCAGTTCTAGATAGCGATTAAAGAAATTTGATTCTTCAGGCCAGTGAGGTAAGGTTTTATCTCCTAAGCCCATATCTTTCGCTAATTCAATTAGATCATGGTAATCTGTGTACCAGATATTCTCAGATCCCATATCAGGAAATATCCTGGCGTTATTACCAAGGTATACTATTACTTTCATAAGACTATCAGTAACTCGCTGTTGTTCTGGAGCAGAGTAATGTTCTTCGATAGCTGCTCTCAAACTCTGTCCCAATTGATAAGCTCTTTGAAAAGTTATCTGTTTATCCCTTTCCAATTGGTCTTTTGAAGGCTTTTCACCCTGAAAATATTCGCTTTGAGGCCAGCTGTCATGATTTATTCGCGCTGCATCGAATTCAGGATTATGAATACCAAAAATGAGCGTCTGTAGTAGGTTGAAAAGTGACATAGCAGAATACCCTCAGATCTAGACCTTGATTTAACAAATAGTATAGACTAAAACTACCTATATAATTAAGTTTATAATTAAGTTTTTACTAACAAATTTGCAAAAATACTTACTTATAGCATCATATACCATGATACTGTGTAATGTAAATTTCTGGTTAAATTTCTGGTTGGAGTGCGATTAGATTATATCTACTCAAATGCCTGTTACAGCAAGTAGCTTTGAGTGAGGTACACTTTGTGCGGGCATCTTGCCCGCACCACAAGAGTTTTATTATTAATATCTGTACTTTGTGAATATCGGAAACTGCTGTAATATTTTGGTAGCTATTAGCTATAAAATTTAGAATGGTTTTAATAGATAGTATAGATAACAGAAAAGGAGTTCATAGGAAATTATGATAGTGTATTTACATTCAACTTTTAGAACTCTCTTGAAAAATCAGTAACCCATTTATCAAAAATCATGTATACCCCTTGACAATAGGGACAAAATAGGGTAAACAAAAGCAGAAAAACAAAACAAAAACCCCATTTACCAAAAATTTCCCAGGGCAAAAATAGGGCATAAAAAAACAAAAAACCTCAAACAATTGCACCAACAAAAACCCTGGAAAAAACAGCTTATTCTTCACGGATAGGCATAGCAAAACCACCACATACAACGTCACCTAATACGTCGTAAGATACGAAGTCTAAATCTTGGTAAGCACCGTTTTCTTCTAGGAAGTTAATAGCGGTGATAATACCACGACCAGCGCAACCTACACCGGGTTCTGGACCACCAGATTCTACGCACTTAACACCACGGAAACCGGTTAACATGACTTCGTGGAGTTCCAAATCTTCAACAGCGCCTCTTTCAGCAGCCAAGTGTAATACGGTGGTTTGAGCTTTGGAGTGAAGCATCAAACGAGTAGAGTTATATTAACAATATGGGCAGTATGAGGAATAATCATGAAAGCAGGTTATGTGAGGGTTTCCACCCGTGAACAGGATGAAGGCAATGCTTTGGAGCAACAAACAGCACGAGTAGAAAAGGCAGGGGCTATTGTCATCTTCTCAGATGTTGAGTCCGGGCGCAGCGACAAGAGAAAAGAATTTAATCAAATGATTGCTCAGTGCAAACAAGGGAAGATTACTGAAGTCATCTGCACTAGAATTGACCGACTAGGACGCAGCGTGGTGGGGATTCACAAAGCGATCGCTATCTTTGAGGAGTATCACGTCAAACTCACGGTTTTGGATGCCCCTGTTGACCCCTCCTCCCCCTTTGGGTGGTTTTCTGTGAATCAGATGGCTGGTTTGGCTGAATTTGAATCTAGGCTACTGGCTAATCGCATCAAAAATGGCATGAGCTTTTTTAGAGAGCAGAAAAAAGCTTCTCCCCGTCCACCTTTTGGGTATTGTCGCGTGGATGAAAAGTATGCTCCTGATTTATCTGAGATGAATGGAATTAGTAAATGGGCGATCGCACACAAGACCATTGAATATTTTCTCGGTGATGGGTCTACATTGAGGAGTACGGCGCAATATTTACTGCAAACTTATCATCTCAAGTGGACTGCTGCCGGACTGCGTTACTGGCTTTTAAACCCCGTACTAAGAGGGTGTACCGCCTATAATATCAAAGGCAATTTAAACCAACCTGAGAACTGGGATATTCATGAAGATACTCACCCACCTTTGATTACTGAGGATATATACAAACGCATAGTTAGAAAACTTGACGAGAATAAATCTAAATACAGCTACGGTAGGGATAAAAAAGAAACAGAGATTTTCCCACTAGCGGGGCAGATTATTTGCGCTGACTGCTGTTACAAATGCTTTTGCAAGAAACGAAATTCGACATATAGAGTCCGCTGCAAAAAACATGAAAACATGGGCAATGATTTTTGTAGCAACAAAATTAGTACCTATCTACCAGATATTATTTTGGCAGTGGATCAAGCCTTAGTAGAACGGCACAGGGAAATTAAGGAATATGCAATTACAAATTCAAATGTAGAAACACAGGATAGCCCTGAATTGATGGCTAGACAAGAACAACTAAAGGCACTGAGACTTTTACCTAAAAACCCAATAATTCAAGAGGCGATTGACCAAACAATTTTAGAGATAAATAAAATCAAACAAAAAGAAACCGTAGTCAACAAAATCAACAGCGAACTATTTGATATTCTTTCGTTTTGTTGTAGCAATATTAATTTTTGGGATGAAACACCCTGGGCGGATAAATCTTTAATATATAAAGAATTAATTGATTACGTAAAAGTTGCCAATGGTGAAATCAAAGAAGTCAAACTGCGGGTTTAAGCAGCCCTTGAAGTTCTACTTCAAATTCTTCCTCTGATAATAACATTAATCTCTTTCTGGTATCAGGATCTAAATACCGAATCCTATACCATTTTTTAGAGACACGAATCAATACTTGAGTCGCTGTTTCCTGCATATCATAATAAGTGAACTCTTGTAAATAGCCTAGCTATTTTTTGATATTTTTGTCTGTTGATGATGAACAAATTTATTTTATTATTCAGACACAAAATTAAATATCAAATCAAGTTTTGTGTTTCTCAAGAATCAAGAATCTTATATCGTTTTGTATGACTTATTTATCAGTATTCTCTAATCGGTTAGTATCTGTCAGTGAAGCATCAAGAATCACTATATTAAAACGAGTAGAGTCAGCTTTAGGGTCGCAACCTACGATCATGATGCGTTGACCCATTTCAGCCATAGCTGCGAGGGTGTTTTGAGAAGTGGTAGATTTACCGATACCGCCCTTGCCGTAGAAAGCTATCTGTCTAATATTTGCGTCAGTAGTCATTGTTCGTGTTTTCCTAGAATTGGTTGATTTCGTGTTTTTCGTCTGTCGGTTCTCACGGCCAAGTTCTACGGCGGTGAGCGTGTGTAGAACGTCGCTACGGGGGCGATCGCTCTACAAAACATCTAGTGGTGTTCATAGTATTTATTGGGTTGTAGGGATTTTTGTTTGTGAGTGGTCAGTTGTTTTTTGCTAATGACTCATGACCACTGACCAATGACTAATTTCTAAACTGCTTCGACAATAATTTCTTTGCTGATGCGATCGCGTAATCTCGCTTCAATGGCAATCTTTAAAGTAGCGGTACTGCTAGAACATGAACCGCAAGCACCTTGAAGAATTACCTTAACTTTATCACCTTCGACATCATAAAGTTCTACATCTCCCCCGTCGGCGATTAACACGGGTCGGACTTCTTCATCTAATACTTTTTGAATCAGGGCAATTTTTTGGACTGTAGTTAATGGTTTTTGTTGCTCTGCAATAAACTTTGAATTAGGAATTTCTGTTTTAGTTTTCGCGCCGTAGATGTTGAGATTTTGTTGGGCGAACTCCTGCTGAACTTCCTTGATTATATCATCAATCTTCGTTAAACAAGAACCGCATCCGCCACCAGCTTTTACATAATTTGTTACTTGTTCGGCACTGAAGAGATTGTTTTGGGCGACTGCTTTTTTAATCTTAGCATCAGTTATTCCGAAACAACTACAGATGAGGACACCTTCTTCATCGTCATGTGCCTCTAGAGGAATACCACGATAATTATAAATGGCAGCTTCTAAAGCCTCTTGACCCATAACAGAACAGTGCATCTTTGCTTCAGGTAGACCACCTAAATAATCAGCGATTTCCTTATTTGTTACTCCCAAAGCTTCATCTAAAGTTAGACCTTTAATCATTTCAGTTAAAGCACTAGAAGAAGCGATCGCACTAGTACAACCAAAAGTTTGAAAACGTGCATCCAGAATTTTATCTGTTGCTTCTTCAACCTTCAAATGTAATCTTAAAGCATCACCACAAGCAATACTTCCCACTTCACCAGTTGCCACCTTGACACCAGCTTCACCGGTTTCTTCAATTGCACCTTGATTTTTAGGATCGTAAAATAACTCTAATACTTTATCAGTGTAGTCCCACATAGCTAATTTTAGATTTTAGATTTTGGATTTTAGATTTTGGATTGGTAATTGGTAATTGGTAATAGAGGAATCCCATTACCTATAACCCATTACCCATTACCTATTTACTAAAGTTTGTCCTTGTTGTTGTAACCAATCGGCATTATCATTTTTGAAGGGAGATAAAGCCCGTAGACGGTCAACAATTTCCGGCATGACTGCAATTACTTGATTAATTTCTGCTTCCGTAGTATAACGAGAAAGACTAAAGCGAATTGAGCCATGTAAAGTAGTGTAGGGTAAACCCATAGCTCGTAAAACATGAGAAGGTTCAAGAGAACCAGAAGTACAAGCAGAACCAGAAGAAGCGCAAATACCGTACTTATTTAAAGAGAGCAAAATTGCTTCACCTTCAATATATTTGAAACCGATATTTGTCGTATTTGGTAATCTATTTTTAATATCACCATTTACTTGACAATCAGGAATTTTAGCCAGAAGAGATTGTTCTAAATAATCGCGTAACTTTCTTTCTTTCTTTGTTGCTTCTGCTAAATGTGATAATTCCAATTCCGCAGCTTTCCCTAAAGCAATAATTCCGGGAACATTCTCTGTACCTGCTCTACGTCCTCGTTCTTGATGTCCACCAACTAAGAAAGGGCGGAAACGAACCCCACGTTTAACATACAAAGCACCAATACCTTTAGGAGCATGAATTTTGTGACCAGATATAGTTAACATATCTATGGTGCTGGTCTTCATATTTAAGGGTATTTTACCTACCGCTTGCACTGCATCAACGTGGAAGATAGCTCCATATTCTTTAACTCTAACACCAATTTCTTCAATGGGAAAAATTGTGCCAGTTTCATTATTGGCATACATTACTGTTACTAAAGCAGTGTTACCAGTTAAAGAAGCTTCTAACTCATTCAAGTCTATTTGTCCTTGAGAATTGACTGACAAATAGGTAACTTGATAACCTTTAGATTCTAATTGTTTACAGACATTTAAAACTGCGGGATGTTCTACTTGAGAAGTGATGATATGACGTTTTTCTGGTTGAGCTAATAACGCCGCATGAATAGCAGCATTATCACCTTCAGTTCCGCAACTGGTAAAAACAATTTCTGATTCTTCGGCTCCGAGTAAAGCAGCAATTTGTTCTCTGGCTGTTTTTACAGCTTTTCCCAATTGTCCACCAAAAGTGTGCATACTGGAAGGATTAGCATAATAATCCGTTAAATAAGGCATCATAGCCTCAACAACTTGAGGATCTATTTTGGTGGTGGCATTATTATCAAGATAAATGCAATTATTTTGCATGGTTTCCATATAAAGATTATGAGTAATTAGCTAGAATTATTAACTGGTAATTGGTAATAGGTAATGGGGGAAAATATTACCTATTACCTATCACCCATGAAATCACCTATATAATTACTTGGCCTTGATGCTTTTGCAACTGTTGGGAAAACTTCTGAGAATAAGAGCTATACCAACGCTCCCAGTAGTCTTGTTTATTTGTTAATTTTGCTAAAACACGGTGGTAATAAGCAAACCAACTTTCCCAATAATCACTAGATTGTTGAACACAACCATCAGCAGTCGGACAAGTGGCCTTACATTGAGGTACGGTGTGAATACTACCAGCGCAATTTGTGCAAAGTTGAGAATCAATCCAATAATTACCATCAACTTCTTGAATTGCACCAGTAGGACAAACAGGTAAACACAACTTGCAAGAAATACAGTGGCTAGTAATTTTGTAAGCCATGATTATTTACCTCTGAGATTTTAGATTTTAGATTTTAGATTTTAGATTAGAGTTAATTCAATAAAATCCAAAATCCAAAATCCAAAATTGAATTACCCATTAACCTGAACATATTGCTCGTAAAATTCTAAAGCAACCTTTTCAATTACGTCGTAGGCTTCAACAGCTTTTATTCCTGCTGCTTC
The DNA here is from genome assembly GCF_005402965.1 of Dolichospermum planctonicum. Classification (GTDB taxonomy): domain Bacteria; phylum Cyanobacteriota; class Cyanobacteriia; order Cyanobacteriales; family Nostocaceae; genus Dolichospermum; species Dolichospermum planctonicum. Next base: position 6,923 of record NZ_BJCF01000030.1, on the reverse strand, counting down.
TAATTTTTCTTGAGGACAGTTGCCTATTTTCGATACCAGGACTGCTTTACAATCTGCAATTGCCTTCATTATATTATCTGCGGTAGCTGCTTCGCTGTAACCACCTTGACAATATTGATCAATCTTGCGGTGACTAACAAAACGAACTTCATTACCATCAACTTCATAAACTTGAAATTCTTTGGCGTGTCCGAAGTGTTGGTTAACTAATCCACCGCCTTTTGTGGCTACTGCAACCAAGATTTTAGGATTATTAGCAGATTTTTTGCCAGTCAATACTTTATCTTTTGCGGCTTTAATTTCTTCTCTAAATTTCTCAATACCTTCGTGAACTTCTTGGCGGGTTTCAAAGTTATATTCTGGAGTCATTTCCATGAACTTATCTTTAGTAAATTCCTGGCTACGATCTTCTCCTAATAATCCTACCGCATCTGCTCGACACTGACGACAGTGGCGCATCATTTTCATGTTACCAGAACAATTATCTTGGACTTCTTTCAGTTCTTTTCCTGTTGGTCCACGTTGACCGGTTAAACCGAAATGTGTACCATGTTCTGGTGCAGAAATTAGCGGCATAATGTTATGTAAAAACGCGCCTCTCTCCCGAATTGCTTGATTAACTTCTACCAAATGTTGGTCATTAATTCCCGGAATCATTACAGAATTAACTTTACATAAGATATCAGCTTCTTTGAGGGCTTGCAGTCCTTCTAATTGTTTTTCTAGAAGAATTTTTGCTCCTTCCACACCTCTGTAACGCTTGCGTTTATAGTGAACCCAAGAATAGATTTGCGCGCCTATTTCGGGGTCAATGGTATTAAGGGTAATGGTAACGTGATCTATATTTAATTGTTTAATGCGATCAATATATTCTGTGAGCATCAAACCGTTAGTAGATAAGCACAATTTAATATCTGGCGCTTTGTCTGCAATTAGTTCAAAAGTCCGAAAAGTTTTTTCTGGATTAGCCAAAGGATCACCAGGTCCAGCTACTCCCAATACGGTCATTTGCGGAATTTTACCCGCAATTACTAACACTTTATGGGCGGCTTCTTCTGGTGTGAGCAGTTCACTCACTACCCCTGGACGACTTTCGTTAGCACAGTCATACTTGCGGTTACAATAGTTACATTGAATGTTGCAGGCAGGGGCAACGGCAACGTGCATCCGTGCATAGTGATGATGAGCTTCTTCGCTATAACAGGGGTGTTTAGCAATGCGTTCTATAAGTTTTTCGTCCATTTCTGGAGTTGTGCTGCTGTCGCAACCGCAATTACCAGATTTAGCGGGGATGATAATAGAATCCTGATCTCGCAGGCCGTCGGAGGTGAGAATGTTGGTAGCAGGTAGTGTCATTGAATTTCGCTGTTTGCGGTGGACTTGAGAGCCACTGTGGGAGATGCTGTTACTACTGCCAATGTCAATATAATCTTAGACATGGTGCTAATCTCATCCCTCCACACACTTTTGACTATTAACTTGATTTTGTTAAGGAGCGTTAAGTGATTGGCGATAAATGATTTATAGCAGCCTTTTTTTTTGTCCCCCTTGGTTGACCAAGGATAGAACTTATTAGATTTATTATGTTTGTACTCAAATCCTTAAATCCTTGTATTGCAACGATACAAAAATTAAAAAAGATTTTTTTGGGTTGGGGTGCAGGTATTTATAGTCAGGGGTACGAGTATTTATAGTTAGGGGTTCAGGATTTCTTTGTACTCATCTCTAACTCAATGTCTGTAAGGATTTCAGCCGGATTTTTATTGGTTTTTCTGAGATTCAACTGTACTCAACTTTCCCACAACATCCGGTTTTTACCCCAGCCTAACCCTCCCTTTATCAAGCAAGGGGGACTAAATTCTGTTTTCCGTTTCAAACTCTTGAAAGCATTGGGGGATTAAGAGTTAGAGTGCCTGATAAGCCTGAGATTTGCCGTATGTATACAGCCTATCATTTTTTTCTCTAAAAATGCAATTTATATTTTTTTAATTTTTCGATGATTGGTGATGTAAATTGTAGTTACATCTCTTGCTGGATAAGGGATTTAGCCTTAATAAGGGATTGATGTTAATGCAGATTATTTGCAAAAGATTTAATTTTTTGATCATGATTAGGATTTAGGCCAAATATCAGAAAACTAGGGATGATTCATGAATCACCATTGTCTCATCATAGGCTTTATAATTACATCACAGACGCTATCAATCACATCTCGTATAAGTCTGAAAATCTTGGATTAGTTATAGGAAACCATCCTGAATATATTATATTAATACCAGTTATACTAATACCAGAGTGATTATCTAATATAAGTGTTGTTAAATTACACTAGTTTTGATTTGTTACTAAGTTACTAAGTTAAAAAATTATGGAAAAGACCATTTTACATGACTCCAATATCATCAATAAACTGAGGAGAATGTTGTCAAACCTCCTCACATTCCGAAACCAACCAGTGATTATTTGTGGTGCAGTGACAGTCTTAGTCATAGGACTTCAGAAACTGCAAGTATTAGAGACCATGGAATTGAAAATCTATGATCAGATGGTACAACTACTTCCTGATCAAGGTCCAGATCAACGGCTATTAATCATCGGTATAACGGAAGAAGACCTGCAAAAATGGAATTGGCCTTTATCCGGTGAAATTTTAGATCGGTTGTTCGATAAACTACAACAATATCAACCTAGAGCCATTGGTTTAGACATTTTCCGTGATTTACCAGTACAACCCGGTCACGAAAAACTACTACAACGCCTACAGCAAAGTGATATAATCGTCCCAGTCTGTAAACACGCTGACAGTAAAAGTGTTGGTATTGCATCACCCCAAGGTTTAGAACCATCACAGGTAGGATTTAGTGACCTAGTGGAAGATACTGATGGTTTTATTCGCCGTAATTTGATCTCAGTGAATGTAGAGAAATCCGATAATTGCCAAACTCCCTATTCCTTAAGCTGGCAATTAGCCACAAAATATCTAGCAGTTGGCGGTATTCAACCCCAATTAACAACTAAAAAAGAACTAAAACTCCGTGATGTTGTTTTTAAACCCCTAGAAACTCACTCTGGTGGTTATGAAAATGCAGACACCCGAGGATACCAAATTCTTCTCAATTATCGTTCTCACCGTCAAATTGCCCCACAAGTCACTCTTACGGACATACTTACAGGTAAAATTCAACCCAACTTAGTTAAAGACCGGATTGTTTTCATAGGTTCTAAAGCACCGAGTTTAAAAGATGTTTTTAATACCCCATTTAATTCTGGAAAAGCGGACGATTCTGGGAGGATGACAGGGGTAGAAATTCATGCACAAATTACTAGTGAGATTCTCAGTGCCGTTTTAAACAACCAGCCTTTATTTTGGTTTTTACCCCCTTGGGGTGAATTCCTCTGGATAGGAACATGGTCTGCCATTGGTGGATTTTTAGCTTGCCGCATTCGTCATCCATTAGGCTTAGGTATAGGACAAACTATATCCTTATTGGTTCTATTTGCCGGCAACTTGATTATTTTTACTCAAGGGGGATGGTTGCCAGTGATTGCTCCCGCACTGAGTTTAATTTTGACAGCTAATGCCGTGATTGCCTACAGTAATTATGCAAGTAAGCAAGAAGAACAAAAAATCAGGGGAATATTAGAGAAACAAGCAAAGGACATTGAAGAGTTGCGATCGCATCAGACCAATGCCGATTATAATAATGGCAATTATGTTACGGGACAACCATTAAACAACAATGCCCGCCTCAAAGGACGTTATCAAATTACTGATAGATTAGGTGGTGGTGGATTTGGTAAAACTTATCTAGCCCAAGATACTCAACGGCCAAGAAATCCCCTCTGTGTTGTCAAACAACTCAGTCCCGCTGAACGAAATCCAGAATACCTGAAAATTGCCACTCGTTTATTCAATAGTGAAGCATATATTCTGGAAACCTTGGGAAAACACCAACAAATACCCCAATTACTCGCATTCTTTGAACAAAATCAGGAATTTTATTTAATTCAGGAATATATTGAGGGTCATACTTTGACTAAGGAGTTAACTCCTGGGAAATGTTGCTCCTATGATCAGGTAATCAATATCCTCAAAGAAGTTTTACAGGTACTTGTTTTTGTTCATGGTTATGGTGTTATTCACCGAGATATTAAACCCGATAACTTAATCAGGCGAACAGAAGATCATAAGATTGTTTTGATTGATTTTGGCGGTGTCAAACAAATCCAACCGCAACAGCAGACTCCAGAGAATTTAACTATCGGGTTTGGTACTTCCGGTTACGCACCCGGTGAACAATTGAATGGAATGCCAAGATTAAACAGTGATATTTATGCTTTGGGAATTATCGCTATCCAAGCCTTAACAGGGATAACTCCCAGAGATTTTCGGAGACATGGGAATACGGGTTTAATTGTCATTGCTAACACATCCTCTAGCGATGAAGGGATTTTGCAAAATTGGCAACGAATAGCAAATATTAATGACAATGACGAATTGGTTAAAGTTTTAAATAAGATGGTACATCTTGACTTTACCCAAAGATATGAGTCAGTCCAGGAGGTGCTGAAAGATATTAATTAAGTCAGAGGAGAACGCGGTATATTAAATTACACCACCCTAACCCTTGTAAAGGGGAGGGGACTGGATTTTTGTTTTCACTCTTCACAAGGGACTAAAGGAGGTAAATCTTTTCACAAAAGCGGAATAAGGGTAGTCCCATAGAATTAATTCTCAAAGATATAGGACTCCTATTTGATTTTTGATAGCTTGCGTGGCGTAGCCATACAAGACTCAGTAGGTATCAATTCTGTCTTTCTTCCAGTTAAGAGTTCCCAGTTAAGAGTTCCCTGACCACACAAGTAAATTCACGAATCAAACCGGATTCCTATATTTAAAAAATTTAACAAAATTTAACAGTATTTTTAATTGATAATTGTGAAATTAATTACGATTCATTATATACTGCGAGTGTTGAGAAACTTGGGAGTTATTCCATGTGCCCGCCAGCATCTAGTGTGAGAGTTAGTTATCAGCAACAGCATTATTGCCAAGATGATATTACCAGCATCTTGGCCAGGTTTTCCTTACTATCAGGGATTTTCGGCCATGGAAACTCTCAAAAGCTAAAAATTTACCCTCCTAATCATAGTTTTCCGATTGTACTATCTGCCACTAAAACAACTTGGGTAGGTGTAGCTTGTTTTGGGATCTTTTCCTTGGGGTTGATGAATGCAGGGGTTGTTCAAGCACAATCAATCATGAGTCAAATCCCCACCAGACCCACATTAACGACACCTGAACCCCCTCTACCCACTCCCCAACCTATAGAAGAACCGAAACTAGAAACCCCCCCTTCTCCAGTCACTCCCTCCCCTTTGGAAAATGTTCCGGGGACTGTGAATATCAAGGGATTTGAATTTGTCGGTAATACAGCCTTTACTCAGGAAAAATTAAGATCAGCAGTCAATGATTTAATTGATCAAGAAATTACATTTTCTGATTTAATATCAGTAGAATCTCGCATAAATAACTTGTACCGGAATCAGGGTTATATCAACTCTGCGGCGGTGATTGAGCCTCAAAATATTTCCGCTCAAGGGGGAATAGTTAAGGTGACAATTATTGAAGGAGGCATCGAAAATATTGTTATTAAAGGGACTCGACGCTTAAAACCCGATTATATTCGTTCTCGGCTGGGTTTAAGTACCAAAGCTCCCCTGAATCAAGAGCGCATTCTTCAGGCTTTACAACTGCTGAAAACTGACCCCCAAATTCGGGATATTTCTGCACAAATATCACAGGGAGTTCGACCGGATTTAAGTGTGTTAGAAGTTACGGTCAAAGAAGCAGATACCTTTCATATTGATATTTTCACCAATAACGGCCGCGCTCCCAGTGTCGGTAGTTGGCGACGGGGAACGACAATTACCGACAATAATCTGTCTGGTTGGGGTGATAGTTTTAGTCTTAGTTACTCTAACACCGATGGTAGCAACGCCTTAGATGTCAGCTATGGTTTACCAGTAAATCCCCGCAATGGGACAATTAAAGTCTCTGGAGGAGTAACCAGAACCAGCGTCACAGAACCACCCTTTGATCAACTAGATATTACTGGCAACTCCAGTTACTATGAAATAGGTTTTAATCAACCATTATGGCAAACTCCTAGTCAAGAATTGGGTTTAGGTTTAGCTTTTTCCCGACAAATCAGTAAAACTAAACTCGGTCCAGACGGTTTTCCTTTGTCTATTGGTGCAAATGACAACGGTGAAACTCGCATTTCTAAAATTGCCTTTTCTCAAAATTGGGTGACACGCAACTCAAAATCTGTACTAGGTCTTTATTCTCAATTTAATTTTGGACTAGGGATATTGGATGCTACTACCAATAATAACGGTATTCCCGATAGTCATTTTTTTGCATGGCGTGGACAGGGACAATATGTACGTTCTTTAAATCGCCAAAATGATATGTTACTGACAGTGCGTTCTAACTTACAGTTGAGCAAAGAGGGTCTTGTACCTCTAGAACAGTTTGGTATAGGGGGATTTTCCAGCGTTCGGGGTTATCGTCAGGATACTCTTTTAAAGGATAATGGCTTCTTACTATCCACAGAAATTCAGTTTCCTATTATACGTACAGTCAATCAACAAGGCGGATTATCTCTGATTCCTTTTGTAGATTTTGGCACGGGATGGAGTAGTAGTAATACTAAGGTAAATCCTGGTAATACCAACAAAGATGGGTCTTTGGTCGGAACTGGCCTCGGTTTACAGTGGAAATCAGAGCAACTCAAAGCCCGTATTGATTGGGGACACACTCTAACTGACATCAATTCTCAAGACCAAACATCATCAGAAAACCGTTTACACTTCTCTGTGGAGTCAAGATTATGAAGCTCAACCTATGTGGAACAACC
>NZ_BJCF01000029.1 GCF_005402965.1 Dolichospermum planctonicum | reverse complement strand
ATATCAGCATAATCCCAACCTAGTTCTTCAATAAAAAGCGATGTAAAATCAGCTAATTGCAGGTATTTTTTAACTTGACTACGATTGAACTTCATAAAATGCACTCCTGGGATAAATAAGGTTTTTACCCCACCCTAACCCTCCCCTTGCTAAGGGGAGGGGACTAGATTCCGGTTTCCCCACCTTGACAATGGGGGACTTTTGTGGGGTAACTAAACCTGGGTTTTTAATGCAGAAAAGGGGAAAATGATCAAGAACTTAAGCCGGATAAATTCTTAACCGCCGATTTGGTTCATCGCCAAAACTGTCGGATTTGAGGCGATAATGTTCTACTAACTCATGCTGCATTTTCCGCACTTGGGAAGAACGGGGTAGTAACTCCACAGGTTGACCCTTAGGAATAACAATCTGCTCTACAGCAAGTCTGGCTTCCTCCAAAGCGTCCATTTCATCATCACTACCATTGTGTAGTAACAATTGTAACTCTCTGTTATCGCCAATATCTGGATCATCCATATTCAGAAGTCGGCGTAAACTGCGAGTAATTTGGGGAATTGTACTGGACTTAATCATGAACATCGGTAAATGACGGGCTTTAGCCATTTGTCGTAACTTAGCGTGGTTCTTGACGTGCGATCGCAAAGCTAAAATAGCATCAGCACTATCTAAGTCTTTTGTCAAGACCACAGGCAAAGTTAACACATTAATTACCTGTTCAAGTTGATCACGACTCACCCCATAAGGGTAAATATGTAATGGCAAATCTTCCCCATTGGGACCTGCTGGTTTGCGGCTGGGAAAATTAATACTTTCTGAGTAATTGAAAGATTCATCTAACAAGCGGTCAAATTCACTGCGTCCCGTCGGTCTTTCCCTTTCCATAGATAAAGGTGGTAAAGCCACCATTTGTCCAGAAGAACGCCAACCATTGGGTTTAGCAGCCAAGAAAGACTCTTCCACCTTAGTCACGTGGCCATTACCACCATTGACCACAGCCAACTGTCTAGCAATACCCACCTTACCCTGATCATCAACGGTTCTAGTTTGTGGGTTAGGTTGACGACCACGTAACAAAGTATCAACCGTATCAGCCACACAGTCATGAACTACCCAGCGTTGTCGTTCTAACATTTCCACAGCAATGTCAAAAGTAGGCGGAGCTTTGCGTTCTAAAACCGTTTTTTGCGAACCACGTCGTCTAGCCTCATCATCTCCCAAGGTAACAGCCTGAATACCCCCCACCAAATCAGATAGAGTCGGATTTTTAATCAGGTTTTCAATCTGATTACCGTGGGCAGTTCCCACTAATTGTACCCCTCTTTCCGCAATAGTACGGGCTGCTAAAGCTTCCAATTCCGTGCCAATTTCATCAATCACAATCACTTCTGGCATATGGTTTTCCACAGCCTCAATCATGACTTGATGTTGTAATTCTGGCTGAGAAACTTGCATTCGTCTAGCCCGACCAATGGCAGGGTGAGCAACATCACCATCTCCAGCGATTTCGTTAGATGTGTCAATAATCACCACTCGCTTATTTAAGTCATCGGCCAACACGCGGGCAATTTCCCTTAAAGCCGTGGTTTTACCAACACCGGGACGACCGAGCATCAGAATTGATTGACCAGTTTCCACCAAATCGCGGATCATGGCAATTGTTCCGAATACCGCGCGGCCAACACGACAGGTTAAACCGATAATCTTACCACTACGGTTGCGGATAGCACTGATGCGATGTAAAGTTTGTTCAATTCCTGCCCGATTATCCCCTCCAAAATTTCCAACTCTTTGTATACAATCATCTATCTGTGCTTGAGTGACTGGTGTTTCGCTCAGATACTCCGCTCCATGGGGAAACCGAGCTTCTGGACGACGACCTAAATCCAAAACTACTTCAACTAAATTATGTCCTTGAGGGTGATTCTTTAGTTTTTGTTGGAGGTCTTGGGGTAAAATGTCTAACAACTTGTGGAGATCTTCTGTAATCGTCATGGCAATAATTGGTGACTGACGTTTTTAGAGATATGGTTCGAGTGATTAGCGTAAACGCCCAGACTTAATCTGGGAAACGAGAGTATGGGCCAGCCTTACAGCCTCCCAAAGTAATTCTGGTCTTGCTTCCAAGCGGCTGTTACCTTGACTATCAGTGTTAATCACCTCCTTACTTTCTAACTGGTCAAGAATAGATGACAGCAATACACGGGCATAACTACCATAGGCAACCCCAGCTATTTTCGATTGGGGATTGTGATCTTGGCTTCCCAAATCATTCAGTAGTCCCATGCCCTGCAATTTAGGAACAGTATAGCTATTAGTGCCTCCTGCTAACTGCACATATCCCGGTAGGTTTGCTGTCAAAACTTTTTGTCCTAATTTCACAGTGGCTATGGTTGTACCATTACCAATATCACCACTCATGGAACGCCCGTCAGTTTGCCAAATTAAAAACTGCGGACGGGGGACAATTAAATCGTAAATTGCTTTTAGGTAATCAATTAGTCCTTCTCCATCATTACAACTGATGGCGACTAACTTTAATTTATCTACCCAAGGTGTCATTGCCGCCCATAACCGTTGAAATTCTGCCAACCGCCCTACTTGAGTATGAATTTCTACAGCATCTATTCCCATGGACATGATCAATGGTGCAACCTCCCCTAGCGTTGACACATAAGATTTTGTATAAATTATCCCATAGGGACAGATGGGAACGCAACGCCCACAGCCATAACATTTTTCTCTAATTACTCCCGATAGCTCATCTTTGGTATTGTTAAATAAAATTGCCTGGGCTGGACAAATTTTTTCACATGGTTTAAGACAATCACTGGGACAGTGTTGAGAATTAAACTCAGCTTTTCTAAAATGGGGATCTTCACCATCATTGACGCTGACCATTAACAAGGGCAAATTACCTGTAAAGGCAAAGCCCCGCTCCTGGGCAACCTTGGCCAAACTCTTGGCTACCATTAAAGCTTCTTGAGTGGCGGCAATGACCGCCGTATCGGCTGCTACATCTATACAGTCAGCACCAGCCAAAGTGTAGGCCAATGTTAAATTTCTGACCGCAGGCAGGTGTTGGAAACTGGCTCCGCAAATTAATTTGAACCAGTTACCTTGTTTTAGGGATTGTAAGGGAGCTAATAAATCAGTCACACTTCCATTATGCTTTGATTCGACTATAAATTGCAGCCTGTAATCAAGAAAATTGATTTGATTAGTAATAGGATTTATGCCTTGACAATAAATACAAAATATGTATTGATAGCCCAGGTAGCCTTAGCTTGACTTCTGTGGGGGCGGGTTTTCCCGCCTCCTAACTTCCTTTATATGACTTTATATGGTATCATTTCATGGCTTTGCAGATGGATAAACAGGAGATTTATCAATGGGTCCAATTTTGTTGAGTGGCCAAAAACGAACTACAGCCTGACCAATAATCTGTTCGCGGGGAACAACGCCCCAACAACGTCCATCATAACTACTACCTCGGTTATCACCTAACATTAAGTAGGAATTTGGGGGAATAATTTCGGGTTTAGCCAAGAAAGGAGGCTGGGGACCGCTGCTATTGCAAGTCTCAACGAATGTCCGCGCAGCAGAAGATAGATAAAGATTTTCCTGTAAAGGCTGGCCATTAATATATACTTTACCAGCCTTAAGTTCCACTTTTTCACCGGGTAAACCAATTACTCTTTTAATATATGCGTCCCGTTTAGGATTCTTTATTGTTTCTGGTGGTAAAAATACTACTATATCTCCGCGCTGGGGGTCAGCAAATTTATACTTCACCTTATCCACGATAATCTTATCCGCTTTCCATTGGTCTTCGACACCATGTAAAGTTGGTTCCATAGAGCCAGAAGGAATCCAACGGGCTTCAGCGACAAAGGTACGAATTCCCAGAGCTAGAAAGACACTCAAGATCATCGTTTTACCTAGCTCTACTATCCAGGAATTATCAGGTTGTTGGCTAGAGTTTTGATCAGACGCTTGATTTGGCATGAAATTGTTGAAGTATGTTAAGAGACTAGTATGGAACTCAGACAGAGAGACTTGATATTATTAATCTTAACGAGATGGGGCAAATGGTAGGTAAATCAAGTCAAAAATCTAGTATTTTCCTGTGTTCAACCACAAACAATCAGGTTTTTAGCTGACCTGACTTGACAATAAACCTATTCAAGAAAAAGTTATCTATGATCCATAAATACTTAAAAATTGTACATCCATGTCAACTACGCAAAGTTTACTGATTCGTCATGCTGAAATTATTCTACCTAATGGTGAGTCAATGATTGGGGATGTCTTGACTCAGGGAAGACAAATAGTCCAGTTAGGTCAAGAAATTACTAATGCTGCTCCTACCCATGAAATCGACGCACGGGGTTTAACTTTGTTGCCAGGAGTAATTGACCCCCAGGTGCATTTCCGCGAACCAGGTTTAGAACACAAGGAAGACTTGTTTACAGCCAGTTGTGCTTGTGCTAAGGGGGGTGTCACCTCGTTTTTAGAAATGCCGAATACAAGACCTTTAACCATTAGTCAGTCGGCTTTAAATGACAAGTTACAGCGGGCTGCTAGTAAGTGCTTAGTTAATTATGGCTTTTTTATTGGGGCTACGGGAGACAATTTACCAGATTTACTTTCTGCTAGTCCGACACCAGGAATTAAGGTGTTTATGGGGTCAATGCACGGACAGTTATTGGTAAGCCAGGAGGAGGTACTAGAGGCGATTTTTGCCCAGGGAAATCGTTTAATTGCTGTTCATGCCGAAGACCAAGCTAGAATTAATCAACGCAAACAAGAGTTTGCGGGTATTGAAGATCCGGCTATTCATTCCCAAATTCAAGATAATCAAGCCGCTTTGTTAGCTACCCAATTGGCGTTAAAACTCTCTAAAAAGTATCAGCGCCGCTTGCATATTTTACATATGTCAACAGCGGAGGAAGCGGAGTTACTGCGTCATGATAAACCCAGTTGGGTGACAGCGGAGGTAACACCCCAACATTTGCTTTTAAATACTAGTGCTTATGCAACTATTGGTACTTTAGCACAAATGAATCCCCCTTTGCGATCGCCCCACGATAATGAAGTTCTCTGGCAAGCTTTACGGGATGGTATCATTGATTTTATCGCTACAGACCACGCCCCCCACACTTTAGCAGAAAAAGCCCAAACTTACCCTAACACGCCTTCGGGAATGCCCGGTGTAGAAACTTCTTTACCTTTAATGTTAACCGCTGCTATGACAGGAAAATGTACTGTTGCTCAAGTTGTCCAATGGATGTCTAAAGCGGTAGCTGTAGCCTATGGTATCCCCAATAAGGGAGAAATTTCCCCTGGTTATGATGCTGATTTGGTTTTGGTAGATTTAAAAAATTACCGGGAAGTTAAACGGGAAGAAGTTTTAAGTAAGTGTGGTTGGAGTCCTTTTGAAGGTTGGAATTTGACGGGTTGGCCTGTAACAACTATTGTCGGTGGTGAAATTGTTTATGATCATGGTCAGGTAAATACCCAAATTCGCGGACAAGCTTTGACTTTTTCATAATTCTAGTCAGTGGTCAATGGTCAGTTTATTTCCGTAATTTCGGCCTGACGTTGACCATTTTCACCATGGTTTAAACGTATCTTCAAATAACTATCTGGTAAATAAGGCATTCGTTCAGCCCATTCAATTGCTACAATTCCCGGTGTGACTTCTATTCCTTCCCAGTAACTTTCTAAATTTAAACCTATCACTTCATGAGTTTCAAGACGGTATAAATCTAAGTGATAAAGCGGAATTCGTCCTTCTGTATACTCATTAATTAGAGTAAAAGTAGGACTAACAATAGGGTCAATTATTCCCAAACCTTTACCAATACTTTGGACTAAGGTAGTTTTACCAGCACCTAAATCACCTGACAATAAAATCACACTTCCCGCATTTAAGGTTTTTCCAAGAGTAATACCTAATTGCTGTGTTGCTTTTAAATCCGCAAGAAAAATTGTAGTCATTTGTCTTATGTCATTTTTAATGGGTGCTTATCGTGAGCGATTGTTTTTAAATCGTGAGTAATTGTTTTTTAAACGTGAGCAATTGTTTATTGATTCAGAATGTATTTTTATTAATTAGCAATGACAGCATCAAATTAAAGACTTACTTTTTACTGTGATGCGCTCCACTATACCATTTCAGTAGAACCTTAGCTAATTTTTGGGGGTCATGACGAACAGCGCCATTTTCATCTTCAAATAAAATATTAGCAGGAATGATTCGCCGTCCTAATTGAATAACAGCTTCTCTATCTAAAAAAACTGGGTGGGCATTTTGTTGAGCATAACGAATGAGTGCTTGGGCTGAGGGTATTTTTTTATGAACTAACACAGCATCAAATAATCTTTTATTGTCACAAGCTTTATCTATAGCTTGAATATGATCAGAAACACTATATCCATCAGTTTCTCCTGGTTGAGTCATGATATTACAGATATAAATGCGAGGTATATCAGTAGCAGCGATCGCATCAGCAATTTCTCTGACTAATAAATTAGGAATTAAGCTAGTATAAAGACTGCCAGGGCCAATAATAATGTAATCAGCTTCTTCAATAGCTTTAATTGCAGCGGGTAATGCGGGGGGATTTTCAGGAATACAACCGATTTTGACAATTTTTCCTTCAGCTTTGGGAATATTAGATTCACCCTCAATGCGTCGGCCGTCTGTCAATTCTGCCCAAAGTCTTACATCACTAAGAGTAGCAGGTAAAACTTGTCCTTTCACTGCTAACACTTTAGAACTAGCAGCAATAGCCTGTTCTAAATCTCCAGCAATATCAGTCATAGCAGTTAAAAATAAATTACCAAAACTGTGGCCTGTTAATCCATCTCCAGCACGAAAACGATACTGAAATAATTCCGTCAGCAATCTTTCCTCGTCTGCTAATGCTGCTAAACAATTGCGGATATCTCCAGGAGGTAAAACACCAAATTCTTCTCGTAATCTACCCGAAGAACCACCATCATCTGCTACAGTAACAACAGCGGTAATATTAGCACTGTAGGTTTTCAAACCTCGGAGTAAAGTGGAAAGTCCCGTACCACCACCAATAACAACAATTTTGGGACCTCGATATAAACGACGGTGAGCTAAAAGAACATCTATCAATTCCTCCTCCTCACCTTCCGGTCTTAATACTTCTGTAATTGAACCTACAGTGCGGTATTGTCCCCACAACAACAACAAAACACCAGATAGCAGGAGTAAAGGACCGCTGATATAGTTGGGGAAAATGTCCGCAAAAAATGCTAAAAGATCCGTGAGAAATTCTAGTATCCAAAAAATTGGGGTTAATTTTACCCAAATAGCCAACCCCAAACTAGCCAACACCACACCCCCAACACTGATGAGTAACCAGCGTTTCACCACTAACCCGGGGGATAACCATTTAAACCATTGGTTAATGCGGTGGGAAGTGCGACCATGGGATTGTAATTGTAACGAATTAATCGCTCGTTTGAAAAAACCGCTGAACATACTCAATAGGGATTGTTGATACAAACAATATTTAACAAAAACTTTACATCATTGACTCACCAGTCTAGAGGGGAAATTGTCAGAATTATCCATTCCTTCATATTTGCAAGAGAAAAAAGTCAGCAGTTAGGAAAATTACCATCATAGAGAATTATATGGAAAAGCGGATTTTAGGCATAGATCCAGGACTAGCAATTGTGGGTTTTGGAGCGATTAATTGGCAAAAAAGTGCAAATAAAACGCAGGAGATAAAGATACAGATGATTGATTTTGGTGTCATTCGCACTCATGCGGATATGGAAATGAGTCAACGACTATGTATTTTATTTGATGATTTAAACACTCTTATCGAAGAAATACAACCAGATTTAGTTGCAATTGAAAAATTATTTTTTTATCGCATGGCTAATACTATTGTCGTTGCCCAAGCTAGAGGTGTGTTAATGCTAGTTTTAGGACAACGTAAACTTCCTTATGTGGAATTTGCACCTCCCCAAATTAAACAGGCTTTAACAAATTATGGTAAGGCAGATAAAGCAGAAGTACAAGAAGCTGTCATGCGCGAGTTAGATTTAGATGAAATTCCCCGACCAGATGATGCTGCGGATGCTTTAGCGTTGGCTTTGACGGCTTCGTTTCAATTATAATAATATATACAGTATTAATCTATATATTCTTTTTTGCTATGAGTAAATAAAAGTATGGATTTGTTTCACGCACAAACGCAGAAGCGCAGGGAAATAAGTTGAAAAATCTAGTTTTTTGTTAATGTTTAAGTTTGTTTTAGGTTAGTTCTCACAATTTATATACTTTTTTTCTCGTGCAAAGTCACAAATTCGCAAAAGTCTTGATTTTAAATTGGTAGTTTTTAAGTTTTTGCTTTCATAAGTTCAAAAATTTGTTTTAATTCAGTAAAGTTGTAAATTAAATTAAGTTTATTTTCAATATTTACTGTTAAATTATACAAAAAGATTGTTAAATAATCTATTCTATTTGTTTTAATATCTTTAGCTATCGGATAAAAAAACAAAAATAATGTATTGCAATACAAAGCTTTTGTTGAAGTTAGTTGTGTTATTAGGAATAGTGCTTTAACTTCTTGATTTTATGGCGTTTTTTCTCTAATGCAATTTGTAACTTTATAAGAATATTAATTCTATAAACAGGAGTTTAATTTTATAAAACTGTTAATACTCTTTTTGCTGTTTTTAGCCTAGGTATAACAATTTATAACTCTGTAATTATTGGAAATTTTACTTAAATTCAGCTTGTATCTACTATTTTTTCTGCTTTTTAACAAAACTACTGGAAAACTTTCTGTAGATAAATATCCCTCAAACCCTAATTTCTCTGTGTCCTCTGTGCCTAGAGTGGTTTGTTAACCTTAATTTAAACGTAAACAATTTAAATTTTAAATAATGGGATTTTTAAATATCAAACATTAAAATCATTACCATCTTGCTGATTGACAATCAATCTTAAAACTGATAAAATCAAAATTATTAAAAATAATACTAAACCAATAGTACAAGCATAGCTAATTTCTAAATTATCAAATGCTTGTTCGTATAAATAATAAACAATTGTCTTGGAACTGTTGAGAGGTCCACCTTGAGTCATGACATAAACTTCTTCAAAAACTTTTGTAGCAGCAATGGAAGAAATGACAGCAACTAAAGCTAAATAAGGTTTCATTAATGGTAGAGTAATATCCCAATGTTTGCGAATGCTATCAGAACCATCAATAGCAGCAGCTTCATAAATATCAGCGGGGATAGATTGTAACCCCGCTAAATAAATTACCATGTAGTAGCCTAAACCTTTCCAAATTGTTACGGCCATGACACTAGCTAAGGAAATAGGAACAATTCCTAAAATTTTATCTGGACTTGTTAACCAGGGAATTCCTGCGGGAAAAATCCCTAGAGTTTTGAGAATTTGATTAAGTAGTCCGGTTTCCGCATACAACCATTTCCAGGCTATGCCCGCGACTACCATGGAAATTACAACTGGTGTATAATATGCTGTTCTAAACCAATTCATTCCCCGCAGTTTTTGATTAACCAAAATTGCTAAAACTAGGGGGAAAAATACTAAAATTGGGACAACACCAATTAAATAAAGAAAAGTATTTTCTAAAGTTTGCCAAAAAACGGTATCTTTCCATAAACGCAGAAAATTTTTCCCACCTACCCACTGGGGAATATCTCCTATATTTTCGTAGCTGGTAAAGCTGAGATAAAAGGCTTGAATTGCTGGATAAAAAACTGTGAATGTTAAAATAATTAAAGCGGGTAACAAAAATAAATATGGTGTGATTTTCTGTTTAATTAAAATCCATTGTTTTGGCGTTAGTTCAGGCATATAATTAATTAATGGTAGATGTTGAATATTGATTTGTAATCTGCTATATTTGTAACTCATATCAGAGAATAGGAAATTAATTAAATCTAGGACTTATACAAAATATCTCTGAAATCTTCTTTGCTTCGTGTTCTTTGCTCCTTCGTGGTTCATTCCTAGCTCCTGTATAAGTCCTAAAATGATTCTTTCCCTATTCTCCAAATAGAATTATGATTCTGGTTCTAGTTCAATTATTTGATGTTTACTAATTTTTACCTGTTCTGATAAACTAGTCATCCAAGGTAAAGCCAGAAAAATTCCGGCTAGAACCAATAAGAATATAGAAAGTCCAAAAAGTTGATTCAGGGGAATTTCTAATACACCACGTAAAATCACTTCTCGCAAAGCGGAAACTATAGTAATTTCTACCGCTGCACCTACGGAAATACTTCGTTCTTGCAGATAATCAACTAACAACCTAAACAGTTCTACTAATATTAAAATAAACAAAATATCAGATGTTACCTGTCGTATATCTAAGGGACGCAAAAAAGATAAAAACATATCCCCTAGTCGAATCAGCATTACACAAAATAAACCCACGCACAGGGAAATAACAATAATATCCTGAAATATCTCCAAATTACGAACAATTCTATCACGTTTAAACCAATTATTGACTTCTATAATTATCCACTTTGGCATGGTATTTCTCAGAAAATCTAGATAAATCTATTTTAACGATTAACCATTAAACCAATCTTAATAGATTCTTATTTAATTCGGGAAAACCTTGTCATATCAATCTTTTGATTTGCCATAAACAGGCGCAAAATCATACACCCTCATATTACCACAAAAAGTCAAGATGTCAATACCCTAGTAAAATCGTGGCATTATTGACATTATTCTCAAGATTATTGAGAATGAACCCATATTTTTCTCAACAAACATAAAGATTACCTTTTTTTGTAAAAGACTGATTTGAAAAACTTATCATTCTCTTGCACCCAGGGACGCACAATGGTCTGAATCAAGAGTTAACAAAAACGCTTAAACGAGGCAATAAAAAGCCATAATTGACCTACTACTTTATCCTTTAATTAGAAATTAAGCAGTATGTCAATTAAGATGTGATTTTGCAGGAAGTTTAATAAACTTCCCCTGATTTAAACTCCCCAGGCCGGATTCGAACCAGCGACCAATCGATTAACAGTCGATCGCTCTACCACTGAGCTACTGAGGAACGCTCTTAACTTTAATCATAATAAACCACAATCCAAATTAATGCAAGAGGTTTTGAAAAAATTTTTGAACTTTTTTTTGGTTGCTGGGAAAATCACCAGCCTTAAATACCCCAAACCCTTTCTATTGCTGAAGTTCAGAGTTTTTTGAATTTGGAAATTTACAATCCCATGCGGAGTTCTGCTAACCGTTCTCTGGCTTTAGCATCAATGGCATTGGCCAGAAATCTACTTTTAGGTTGTTTTTTGGACTGATACCTAGGACGCATCCTAGATACTGTAGTTTCTACTTCACCACATAGTTGATGCGCTGACAACCATTCTGCACCATAGCCCTGAACCGTTAACTGCTGCGCTCGATCTGATGTAGCGACAATCATGCGAGAAATTAAAGATTGGGCTATTTGGTGACGGAGAGACGCACAGGTTTTTTCTATATAGGTATCCGCAGTCTGGCCAAAATCCGTATAATAGACTGTTAAAAATTCTGTAATGGTTTCTCTGTTGCTAGGGGTGTTTTGATATTGAGCATCAAAGACCACTTGAGTTTCATAGCCTTGGAAGGCACTATAATTAGTCATGGCTGCTACTAACTCTCCCCGTGCGGCTTCCAGCCCGACATGATCACGGGTTTTTTTCAAGCAAGGCCAAGCGCCTATAATATTGTAGCCGTCTACTAATAGCACGGCTGAGACGATGGAAGAAGGCATGGTTTTTTATCACAATTATCTAGAGTTAACAAAAATCATTCATAAGACTTATAGTAAATGAAGAATTGCTTGTAACTTTATGTTACAAAAAATAAAAAATCCTGCCTTGAGTCAAAATTCAACCTCAAGATAGAAGTCATAATTAGGGAAATGCCTACCAATATCAGGCTTATTGCCATTCCTGATCTAGACTTGAAAACCTTCTGTTTTACCATACTAAAAAACCAGATACCTCTACAGCATCCTGTATTGTGGTATCTGGTTATTAAGGGTTTGCTAAAAAGTGTTCTTGTGGGGTCTAGGAGAACGAATTGACATACTCACCGACCTGAAGGTGCGGGGAAACACTTGACACTTCACCAGAACACGCCACAAGTGGTCTTATCGTCCCTCCATGTCCGTTTAAAGTCTCCCAATGCCCTATGGCGACTATGACCAAATTTTAACATAAAGCCGTCCTAAAAGCGATGCACTGAGCTGGCCGAAGTGGACGGGGCTTGTATCCCAGATTTTTGGTCAGGGGTCAGAAGGGGAATTTAAAATTTTTTAGCATCCTTCCTCATATTTATCTTGATTCTTGATGAATCTAGGATCAGTCCAGGATGAGTCTAGTATGAATGATGATTTGCTTGCATTAATCTCTGTTTCAGACGTTGTCCTTCACCAGTATCAACTAAACAACCCTTTTCTAATAAAAAAGCACCATCACAATAATTTAACTCTTCTAAGCGATGAGTTACCCACAAAGCAGTAATTCCGCGACTTTTTACTAAATTACGCACAGTAACCACTAAATCAAGTTGACTGTCTGGATCTAATAAAGCAGTGGGTTCATCTAATAATAACAGATGACAGTGACGAGCGATCGCCCCAGCAATTGCTACTCGTTGTTTTTGTCCACCGGAAAGGGCATAAATAGGTCGTCGCTGTAGAGACAGTAAGTTTACTGCATCTAAAGCCTCTTCTACCCTAGCTTTAACTACATTAGGTAGTAACTTTTCCGCCACCAATCCAAAAGCTACATCAGCACCAACCGTAGGCATAACTAGTTGATGATCAGGATTTTGGAACACAAAGCCTACGGGGGGTAAAACCATAATTTGCCCAGATTGAGGTGTTAATAGTCCTACTATTAATCTCAATAGAGTAGATTTACCACTACCGTTTGTTCCCAAAAGCATCCAAAATTCCCCTTTAGGTACTTGCAGAGAGCAAGATTTGATCACCTGCTCTCCATTAGGCCAAAAGAAGTTTAAATTATTAACTTCGATGCCTACTGCTGTCATCTTTATACCTTAGCTTCTTCAGCAGTAGTGAAAGCAGCAAAGCCGGGAGGTTTACCACTACTGGTAGTTGGACCATCTTTCTGCACAATTTGGACTCCCGAAATTTCACTAGCACGGACAGCAATTTTTTTTTCTGTTTTCCCTTCGCACTTGAGTTCCACAATATCAGGGTTTCCAGAACGCATTGCCGCTAAAATCAGTTGATAGACCGCTTCGGCATCCTCAGTAGACTTACGTTGTACTGATATAGGGAAGGCAGTATTTCTGATGCTTAAGTCGATGGTAAACATTTAGAACTAATCAATTTTCACTGTAGAACCCATTCTAGCGTCAGTTGTTAAGAATTTTCTGGCCTACTTTTTTGTATCTCCAATCCCCAAATAAAATTTTTTTTAGTCCACTAGCAAAATTAGAGATTTTCACCTATTATGATAGAAAGCGTAAAAAATTGTAAACTGGATTAACAATCTGGTTGACTTTATGTAAAGGGCTAATTTTCGCCATTTACATACGCATAATATCCGTACTTATAAAACATTTTGGAGATCTACTCTCATGACCATTGCAGTTGGACGCGCCCCCAGTAGAGGGTGGTTTGACGTATTAGACGACTGGTTAAAGCGCGATCGCTTTGTATTCGTAGGTTGGTCAGGAATATTACTATTCCCTTGCGCCTTCCTGTCAATCGGCGGTTGGCTCACCGGTACAACCTTCATCACCTCCTGGTACACCCACGGACTAGCATCCTCCTACCTAGAAGGGGCTAACTTCTTGACAGTAGCAGTATCCACACCCGCAGATAGCATGGGACATTCCCTATTGTTCTTGTGGGGACCAGAAGCCCAAGGTGACTTCACCCGTTGGTGTCAACTCGGTGGTTTGTGGCCTTTCGTCGCCCTCCACGGTGCTTTTGCTCTGATTGGCTTCATGTTACGTCAATTTGAAATTGCCCGTCTCGTAGGTCTTCGTCCCTATAACGCCCTAGCTTTCTCCGGCCCTATCGCCGTATTCGTCAGCGTCTTCCTGATGTATCCTTTAGGACAATCTAGCTGGTTCTTTGCCCCCAGCTTCGGAGTAGCAGCAATCTTCCGTTTCCTCCTATTTCTCCAAGGTTTCCACAACTGGACCCTCAACCCCTTCCACATGATGGGCGTAGCAGGTATCTTAGGTGGAGCTTTACTTTGTGCCATTCATGGTGCAACAGTAGAAAACACCCTATTTGAAGACGGTGAAGGCTCAAACACCTTCCGCGCCTTTAATCCCACCCAAGCTGAAGAAACCTACTCCATGGTGACAGCAAACCGTTTCTGGTCACAGATTTTCGGGATTGCTTTCTCCAACAAACGTTGGTTACACTTCTTCATGTTGTTTGTACCAGTTACAGGCTTGTGGATGAGCGCCGTCGGTATTGTGGGTTTAGCATTAAACTTGCGGGCTTATGACTTCGTTTCCCAAGAATTACGGGCAGCAGAAGACCCAGAGTTTGAAACTTTCTATACCAAAAATATTTTGTTGAACGAGGGTATCCGGGCTTGGATGGCTCCTCAAGATCAACCCCACGAACAATTTGTATTCCCTGAAGAAGTGCTACCTCGCGGTAACGCTTTATAAAATCCATCTTTAATTAATTGTTTTTCCTTAACCCTGCCTTGAGGTAGGGTTTTTTTATGACATTATTTTTACAATATAATTTTCAGTATTGCAAATTTTTGTAGTTGTGTTATAGTGATTTCAGGTAAAAAACCCAAAGCTTTTTGCTTTGCCTTTTGAGACTAAGACCGTTTAGGCAATAAGGAGGTGATGCCCATGATAGAAAGTAGTATAACCATGGGTCATCAAGTTGCAGTTAGCCGGCTGTGCGCCGGGGCTGTTCTCTAAAAGTTAGCCTTAGTTTTCTTGAGAACTAAGTAAGCTCAACTAGCTAGGCTAAAGGTCGGAGTCCCTTCCGGCAGTCTGGTTGCAACTTGAAGACCCGCTAGACCGCCCTGACTTAGATTTTCTAATCTAAATCAGGGCGGATAGTTTTTCTGGGTAGTTTTTCTTTGCATAAAAATAATTTAGTTCTTGCCGGAAGTAAACAAGAAATAACGTTTATTTTTTTTGTCAGGTTAGGCAATTTTTTCACTTAACTAAATAGTGATTTTTAAGCAACCAGTGATTAGATGTTAATTGGCCGATTCTAACATCGTCGCGGAACATTTGCAGACAATAAACCATCATCCACAGATATAGGCTTCGACAGATAAAACAAAACAATCATCACGAAAAATCAGGGATGATGTAGAAAACTTATGATTAAAAGTACGTTTAAAAACTCATCTACGGTTTTTAGTGCCAGAGCTTATTTAGTGAGGTTTGTTGATAAGAATGCTTTGATGTGAGTGTAAAAAGTGCGAGTTTGATTTTTCAAGGTAACTATACTAGTTTACTAGAAAAATTTACAGTCACTTCATCATAAATTCTTATTTTAATCATTAGGAATAGTTATAATATAACCATATCCTATGATTATAAGTTTTTGTATAAGTTAATTGCATGAAAATTTAACGATTTGTTAATCAATTATTAGTCTTTTGAAAACTAGAATTGTGGTACTGGCAGCCATGCCCAATACACAGGTTTCAACAAGATGTCCCATTTCTAAGCAATTAGCTACAGATAACTTCATTTATTCATGTAAGGTGTGAGGAGAAAAGGAAAGATGTCTAATATCTTGTGGAAATCCCTGGTGGTTAGCCCAGCAGCTTTGGGAGCAGCGTTGTTATTATCTTCAACAGCGATAGCTGCGACCACAACCACCACGGAAACATCATCAATAGAAACTTCCTCTGCAACAGAAGTTTCTCAAAAGCCAGAAGTATTGGTGGAAGAAACCAAAGCAGCCCAATTTTTAGCTCAAGCTAAAGTCAACCGCTTCAGTAACGAAAACAATAATTCCCAGTCTCAGGTAACATCAGTTTCGCAGTTTTCTGACGTACAACCTACAGATTGGGCGTTTCAAGCCTTACAGTCCTTGGTTGAGCGCTACGGTTGTATTGCTGGTTATCCCAGTGGGACATTTCGCGGTAATCGCTCTTTAAGCCGTTATGAATTTGCTGCTGGTTTAAATTCATGTTTGGATCGTGTAAATGAATTAATTGCCACAGCAACGGCTGATCTAGTTACCAAACAGGATTTGGCAACATTACAGCGTTTGCAAGAAGAGTTTTCTGCCGAACTAGCAACTTTACGCGGTCGAGTGGACGCTTTAGAAGGACGCACTGCTGAATTAGAAGCAAATCAATTCTCCACTACCACTAAATTAAAAGGTGAAGCTATTTTTGCTGCTACCGATACTTTTGGTAACGAGACGGGTAAAGCAAACCGCGCAGTTTTGCAAAACAGAGTGCGTCTAGGCTTGGAAACCAGCTTTACCGGTAGGGATATGTTAACAACCCGGTTGTCCGCTGGTAATGCTACAGCCTTTGATATCCGAGATAATGCAAATGCTCCCGTGAGTGGTTCTAAAACTGCTGCTATCAATCCTGGTTCTAATGCAGTCGGCAAGCAAATCTTTGAAGTTGGTAGCGCCAATAATAACAGCGTCAAAATTGACAAGCTAACTTATGAAGCTCCTGTAGGTCCAGCGAGGGTTTATCTAGCGGCTAGTGGTGGACAACATAGCGATTATGCGGCTGTTAATAATCCCTACTTCTTTGATAAAACAGATGGTGGTAAGGGTGCTTTAACCACTTTTGCGTCTGAAAATCCGATTTATCGCATTGGTGGTGGTTCTGGTATTGCGTTGAGTGTACCCTTTGGGAAACCTGGTGATAGTTCCTTAAAACCAAGCTCATTAACATTAGGTTACTTAGCTTCAAATGCTAATAATCCTACTCCCAGTAATGGCTTGTTTGATGGTAACTATGCAGCCTTAGGTCAGTTAAACTTTAATGTTGGTAATCGTGTTGCTTTAGCTGCTACCTATGTCCATGGTTATCAAAAAGCAGGTAGCACCTTATTTGATTCAGCAATTGATGGTGGTAGTGCTTTAGTAGGTACTGCACAAGCTAATACTCCAACTGTAGCAGGTCCTAGTTCTAGCAACTCCTATGGTGTTTCTGCTGCTATCAAGCCTAGCCGGAAATTGTCTCTAAGTGGTTTCGTTTCCTACCATGATGTGATTCCCGAAGGTGCTGGTGTTAGTAGAGAAGCTTGGAGTTATGGAGCAGGTTTAGCTTTACCGGATTTTGGTAAAAAGGGTAACGTCTTGGGGATTTTTGGTGGCGCTCAACCTTACTCACTCAGCGCAGGTGTTAGTCAGACACCATACCAAGTTGAAGGCTTTTACAAGTATCAGGTTTCAGACAATATTTCTGTAACTCCTGGTGTGATTTGGGTAACATCTCCTGGACAGGCTACTAATAGTAATGATGCCTTTATCGGTACGCTGAGAACAACTTTCAGTTTCTAGACTGTTAAAAGTCTGCTGATAACTTGAAAAATTAGGCGTTGGTGAACAAAAATATGAATTTGTCTGACGCTAAGGTGCAAAGACGCGAAAACTAAGAGTTTGAGAAATGAAAGTTTTGATTTTCATAGCTCAATATGTCTACGCCCAAATTATTTTACCCTGCCATGAGGCGGGGGTTTTTTTTACGGGCAATAAAAACCCCAGTGGAGAACGGGAGTATACTGGAAAAGAGGGGAACTGTTGGATTTTGTTCATCTTCATGCTTCAACTTTCATCTTGGATTACTGCTTGTGGAACTATCATGTAAATCTGAATACGCAATTTTGGCGTTATTAGAAATGGCTACTCATTACGAAAACGGTGAACCGATGCAAATTCGGCAAATCGCTATGCAACAAAAGATACCTGATCGTTATTTAGAACAACTGTTAGCAAGTTTGCGGCGTGGGGGTATAGTGAAAAGTCAACGGGGTTCAAAAGGCGGTTATTTATTGGCGCGCGAACCTCGGAAAATTAGTATCTTTGATATTTTAGAATGTTTGGAAGGTTTAGATGTGCAGACAAGTGATCAGGATTCTCACCGCACAAGTTTAGATCATACTGTGGTGACGGAAATTTGGCAAGAAGCACGTCAAGCGGCAAATTCAGTGTTACAAAACTATTCACTTCAGGATCTTTGTGAAAAACGAGATTCCCGAAAGCAGTTGGATATCATGTACTACATTTAAGGACGTAAAAACTTATCATGGCTATTGTCAAAAATATTACGGAATTGGTGGGACGGACACCTTTAGTACAGTTAAACCGGATTCCCCAAGAATTGGGTTGTGTGGCGAGAATTGTGGTGAAATTGGAAAGTATGAACCCCTCTGCATCAGTAAAAGACCGGATTGGGGTAAGTATGATTGATGCTGCGGAGAAAGAAGGATTAATCGCGCCAGGGAAGACGATTTTAGTAGAGCCAACATCGGGAAATACGGGTATTGCTTTGGCGATGGCGGCGGCAGCCATGGGGTATAAATTAATTTTAACCATGCCGGAAACTATGAGCGCGGAACGGCGAGCAATGTTAAGGGCTTATGGGGCCGAATTGGAACTCACGCCGGGAATTGCGGGGATGAGTGGGGCGATTCGTCGGGCCCAGGAGATAGTGGATAGAACACCCTATTCTTATATGTTACAGCAATTTCGTAACCCGGCTAATGCCCAAATTCACCGGGAAACTACTGCGGAAGAAATTTGGTCAGATACCGATGGTCAGGTAGATATAATTGTGGCGGGAGTGGGGACTGGTGGTACTATTACTGGGGTGTCGGAAGTCATTAAAAAACGGAAGCCGAGTTTTACCAGTGTAGCGGTAGAACCAGCTAATAGCCCTATATTATCTGGTGGTAAACCTGGTCCTCACAAAATTCAAGGGATTGGGGCGGGTTTTATTCCTCAGGTATTAAAAGTAGAATTAATTGATGAGGTGATTACGGTTACTGATGAGGAGGCGATCGCCTATAGTCGTAAATTAGCAAGGGAAGAAGGATTATTATCGGGAATTTCCACTGGTGCGGCCCTTTGTGCAGCCATTCGTGTAGGCCAACGTCCAGAAAATCGAGAGCGGTTAATTGTGATGATTCAGCCTAGTTTCGGTGAGAGATACTTAAGTACACCTTTATTCCAAGATCTAGAAAACAGTAACTAATGTCAATTAACAACCTATTGGATTCATGTCCGATTTTAACCATTACGATACCTTAAAAGTCAGTAATAATGCCAGCCAAGCGGAGATCAAACAAGCCTATCGCCGCTTGGTCAAAATTTTCCATCCTGATATTAATCAAGAAATAACAGATAATGAAGGAATTATTCGTGTTAATGCTGCTTATGAAGTTTTAAGTGACAGCAAAAGTCGTCTTAATTATGATCAAGAACTGCGCTATAGTCAGAAAAATTCCCATTATACTCGCCAAAAACGCTCAGAATCTGCCCAAGAGCATTATAAAGCGACTAGAAAAGTTAGAAAAGATGTTGATGAGAACATTGAAGAATGGTTAAAACTAGTTTATAAACCGGTAAATCGGATACTTGGAACAATTCTCAATTCTTTAAAAGAACAAATTGAGGAATTAGCGGCAGATCCTTTTGATGATGTTCTTTTAGACGAATTTCAAGATTATTTAGAATCCTGTAGAGAAGACTTAAAAGACGCTCAAATCAGGTTTCGTTCTTTACCAAATCCTGTTAATTTTGCAGCAGCAGCAGCACACATTTACTACTGTATGAGTCAAATAGGGGAGGGAATTGAAGAGTTAGCTTATTTCCCATTAAGCTATGACGAACGTTATTTACACACAGGCCAGGAATTATTTCGGATCGCTAAAAGATTGTATCGGGAAGCGCAAGAGTCGGTTAGTTGATGAGATGATCGTAAGAGTCATTTAATTACTATATATTAAACCGAAAATAATTAAACGCAGATGGACGCGGATAAACACAGATAATTTTGTAGTTCATTAGACTAGGAAATGCTATATGATTCATACTAGTCTTTTTTCTTCTGAGTTGGTGACTAGCCATGACTGATCAAGAACTGCTGCAAATCATCGAAAAAGCTGCTAGGGACAAAGAAACTACATTAAACCTCAGAAACAATCAACTGACAAGATTGCCAGAAGCCATTGCCCAACTCTCCCATCTGATGTATCTTAACCTCAGTGACAATCAACTGACAAGATTGCCAGAAGCCATTGCCCAACTCTCCAATCTGACGGTGCTTTACCTCAGTGACAATCAACTGACAACATTGCCAGAAGCCATTGCCCAACTCTCCCATCTGATGTATCTTAACCTCAGTGACAATCAACTGACAAGATTGCCAGAAGCCATTGCCCAACTCTCCAATCTGAGGGAGCTTGACCTCAGTAACAATCAACTGACAAGATTGCCAGAAGCCATTGCCCAACTCTCCAATCTGAGGGAGCTTG
Source organism: Dolichospermum planctonicum (assembly GCF_005402965.1). Classification (GTDB taxonomy): domain Bacteria; phylum Cyanobacteriota; class Cyanobacteriia; order Cyanobacteriales; family Nostocaceae; genus Dolichospermum; species Dolichospermum planctonicum. Next base: position 35,398 of record NZ_BJCF01000029.1, on the reverse strand, counting down.
ACCTCAGTAACAATCAACTGACAAGATTGCCAGAAGCCATTGCCCAACTCTCCAATCTGACGGGGCTTTACCTCAGTAACAATCAACTGACAAGATTGCCAGAAGCCATTGCCCAACTCTCCAATCTGACGGGGCTTGGCCTCAGTAACAATCAACTGACAACATTGCCAGAAGCCATTGCCCAACTCTCCAATCTGACGGGGCTTGGCCTCAGAAACAATCAACTGACAACATTGCCAGAAGCCATTAAACAATTATCTCAACTTGGAAAACTCGATTTACGTGGGAATCAGCTAAATATTCCCGCAGAAATTTTAGGGAGCAGTTGGGGTAGCTTAGGTAAACCGTCAGAGATTCTCACCTACTATTTCTCTCTGCAAACCGAGGAGCAACAACCTCTCAATGAAGCTAAGGTATTGCTAGTTGGTCAAGGAACTGTGGGTAAAACTTCCCTAGTTAAACGACTGATTAACAACACATTCGATGCCAACGAAAGCAAAACCAACGGCATCAATATTGAAAATTGGCGTTTAGAAGTTAATCAGCAAACCATTCGACTAAATATATGGGATTTTGGTGGACAGGAAATCATGCACGCTACCCACCAATTTTTTCTCACTAAACGTAGCCTTTACCTGCTGGTAATTAATGCCCGTGAGGATGAACAACAAAATAGATTAGAATATTGGCTAAAAATTATTCAGAGTTTTGGCGGTGATTCCCCGATTATTTTAGTTGGAAATAAAATTGATGAGCATCCTTTGGATCTTGATCAAACTGGCTTACACAAAAAATACAAAAATATTAAAGATATAGTTCCTATTTCTTGTAAAACTGGAGCAGGTATAGAAAATTTATTATCAATTATTAAACGCGAACTTGCTAATTTAAAAGGCATTAACGACCCTTTACCTAAAAGTTGGTTTCAGGTAAAAACCCATTTAGAAAAGATGGAAAAGGACTATATTCTCTACCACGAATATGAGGGTATTTGCCAGAATGAAAAAATTAATGAAAAACTTAAACAATCTACTTTAATGGAATTGCTGCATCAATTGGGTATTGTTCTCAATTTTAGAGATGATTTCGGCTTAAAAGGTGTTCCGGTGCTTAATCCAGAATGGGTAACAAACGGTGTTTATAAAATTCTCAATGACAATTTATTAACGACTGAATTTCGTGGTATGTTGACACTTCAAGAACTAAGAAGAATTTTAGATGATTCTAAATATCCCGACGATAAGCCAGAATTTATTATCAAAATGATGGAGAGGTTTGAACTCTGTTTTCCTTTGGATGATAAAGATAAATATCTTATTCCTGACTTGTTACCAAAAGAAGAACCTGCAACTGGGGAATGGGAGAATGTTCTGGCTTTTGAATATCATTATAATATTTTACCTAGCAGCATTATTTCCCGTTTGATTGTGAGAATGCACCATCTAGCAGATAAAAAAACTTGGTGGCGAAGTGGTATTGTATTAAGATACAATAAAAATCGAGCATTAGTAAAAAGTGATCAAGAAGACCGCAAAATCTTTATTTTTATTAGTGGTAGTGATTTCACCCGCAGAGATTTACTCGCAATGATTCGTTCTCAGTTCGATAGTATTCATCAAACTATTCAAGGTTTAGAAGCGAAAGAAAAAGTACCAATTCCCGGACATCCTGGTATATTTGCAGATTATAAAAATTTACTGGTTTATGCAGATAAAAATTTAGATTTCATTCCCGAAGAACTAACAGAAACATTTAATGCGCGAAAACTGCTAAATTGGATTGAAGAAGAAAGACCAAAACCCGGAGATCCTGATCCAATAAAACCACCACAACCACTTGACCCTCCTATGACACCACCACCACCACAACCAAAACCAGAACCACAACCACAACCACAACCACCTATTTCTTCTGCTGAACGGGGTATTGCTTTGGCTATGGCTTTAGCAGTATTAATAACTTTTATCGTCCTGATTCTCAACCCTAGAAGTATGAATGGTAATGCTTTAGCTATTGTGAGATTTTTAGCATCTGCATTTGCTGGTATTGCCGGTTATTTAGTTTCTGGTGATCTTGGTTTACAATCTTCAATACCTTTTATGAAGACAAAAACCCAGGTTAAAGCCACAGGAGCATTTGCAGCATTTGTTTTAGTATTTCTACTTTTTTATATGGGTGTTCCTACTTCCGAAATACCACAACCAACCCCCACACCTTGATGAAAAGTTCAGCAGTAAATTCTTTGATGAAGGATTACCCTACTCATTAGTCTCCATTGCCCAATCTTCAAAATTAGTAATTGTTACTTCCACATCAGGGAATTTTGCCGTTATTTTCAATTCTCCTCCCATAGCTTCAATAACTTCTCGCCGATGACTAACATACATACAGCACTTCCCGGTGTTATGAGGTACATATTTAGCGGGCAAGATGCCGCCGTAAACTCCGCTATATAGAAAACACCCTGGATAAAGCGATTCTTAAGTCGCGCTGTATGCTATCACTGAATCAATTCAGAACTCTAGGACAAAATAAAGCTATAATTTTCTCAAGAATAAAGAGGTAAAAACTATTTATGTCACAGCTAGAACAAATTGAAACTGCAATTCTCTCACTTCCATCTCATGATTTTGAGAAACTGAGACAATGGTTTTTAAACCTAGATTATGAACTTTGGGATGAGCAGATAGAACGTGATATTGCAGATGGTAAGTTGGAAGCATTAGCAGCAGAAGCGATCGCTGAGTTTCAAGCAGGGCATAGCCGCGAAATCTGATGCACTATACAACAGAACGATTCTGGAAATATTATAATGCCCTCCCTGAAAGTGTACAGCAAACGGCTGATCAATGCTATGAGTTACTCAAGGCTGATAAATCTCATCCATCGTTACATTTTAAAAAGCTAGGTAACAAATATTGGTCAGTTCGAGCAGGTTTAAATTATCGTGCTTTGGGTGTTGAAGTCGAAAACGGTATTTCTTGGTTTTGGATTGGAACACACACAGAGTATGACAAACTGATCGGTAAGCTATGATTTATTCACTTAAATACTCCTGTCTCCGTTCCTGGATAAGTTCATCTACCAAGTTTCTATCAGGTGATTTATCTTTTAATAAACCTCTTAATTTTTTAACTTGTTGTTTGAGGCTGACTAATTGGAGTTTGCCATTATCTTCAAGTGTTAAAATTAATCTATCTCCTGATTCTAAATGAAGTATTTATTGGATTTCTTGAGGTAAAGTTAAACGTCCTTCTGGTTCAATATCAAGTGTATATTGTTGAGGAATTGATAAATTAGCAAGTGTCATAGCTGAATATTTCCTGGTTTTATAGCCATTTACATTTTAGCAAAACTCTAAAAATTAAAAATCTTAATTTTTTCTCTATCTTCAACTCCTACTCATCAATATCCATTGCCAAATTTTCAAAATTAGTAATTGTTACTTCAACATCAGGGAATTTTGCCGTTATTTTCAATTCTCCTCCCATAGCTTCAATAACTTCTCGCAGATGACTAACATACATATCAGTACGATTTTCTAATCTAGAAATAGCAAGTTGTTTAATTTGCAACTTTTCAGCTAATTGAGCTTGAAATATTTTTAAAGCTTGGTGTAATTCAGCTAATGCCATTTCCTCTTTTAATTTAGCTGTTTGAGTGGCAATTTTGGCTTTTCTTTCTGCGGAGAAATCTTTAGTAAGATTGCTAAACTTTTTATGTCCTGTCATATTAAATCCTCCCGACTAATTTCTTGGAGATATTTTTCATAAAGACGATCTGCTTGGTGAGGAGTTTATTTCTAATCATCAGGTTTTGCGCGAACTCCTTGGGGTAATGTTGACAGAAAACGATTGGGAAATTATTGCTTCAGTTGCGGCAGATTCTTTGAAACAGCAAATTATGAATCAAGTTCTAACTTACAAAATTTCGGCATAGTGATAAATAAAATTTAGGTTTTGTATTCAAGTTAATTCTTAACTAAAAATCAGAAGTTTAGCTTCATCAAATACTAAACCACGACGGGCAAAATATTTATGAATATTGATTTGCATAAATCCGTAGCCTGTTTATGTAACTCTTTAATCTGACTCATTTTTTTATAATTTACACTACTACAAGTTTATTTAAAATCATAGTGCTTGACATAAGGTAACACATAAGTTACTATAGCAGTATGTCTATTATAAGAGTTCAAGAATATCTTAAAGAAGATGGTTCAAGTCCTTACCAAGAATGGTTTGATAGCTTGGATGCCCAAGCAGCTGCGAAGGTAACAGTTGCTAAGTCTCGTTTGGAATTAGGCAATACATCAAATGTTAAATGGTTTGATGGAATTGGTGAATATAAGATTGATTGGGGTCCTGGATACCGGATTTATCTAGCTCAAGATGGTAAACAGCTTATAGTTTTATTTGGTGGGGGAACAAAGAAAAATCAGCAATCTGATATTAATCGTGCTAAAGAATTGTACCAAGAGTACAAAAGACGAAAAAAAGAAATTAGCAAAGAGCAAGCAACAGACAACGATAATAGAGAGAAGAGGTAGTTATTATGGCACTAACTAGAGACTTTAAAGAAACCGTTAATGCAAGAGTGCAAGGAGATTCTGAGTTTGCGATCGCTTTACTTGATGAAGCTATTTCTCTTTTCCTGAATGGTGAACCAGAAACAGCAAGATTAATTTTAAGAGATATTGTTAATGCAACTGTAGGTTTTGAACAGTTAGCAATTGAAACTTCTAAACCTAGTAAAAGTTTACATCGAATGTTATCAGCAAAGGGTAATCCAACGATGGATAATTTGACTGCTATTTTCAATGTTTTGCGGAAACAACTGAATGTTGATATTAAGGTGAAAACGACGATTATTTACCATTAAAAAATTACGGATGTCAGAAATTTCTAACCGCGCTGCATTTTGGAATGGTATTTCATTTCAATAGAGTGAAGATAGTAAATTGGAAGCATTAGCCGAGGAAGCGATAGCACCCATTAATCAAGGCATTTTCTACAATTTCTGCTCCGGTTTCATCTCTAAGATAAGCTAAAAAGGCGGAAGCATCTAACACAGATTTATTCACTTAAATACTCCTGTCTGCGTTCCTGGATGAGTTCATCTACCAAGTTTCTATCAGGTGATTTATCTTTTAATAAACCTCTGAATTTTTTAACTTGTTGTTTGAGGCTGACTAATTGGAGTTTGTCATTATCTTCAAGTGTTAAAATTAATCTATCTCCTGATTCTAAATGAAGTATTTATTGGATTTCTTAAGGTAAAGTTAAACGTCCTTCTGGTTCAATATCAAGTGTATATTGTTGAGGAATTGATAAATTAGCAAGTGTCATAGCTGAATATTTCCTGGTTTTATAGCCATTTACATTTTAGCAAAACTCTAAAAATTAAAAATCTCAGTAAGAGGCGATCGCTTCTAACTCACCAGTGACCTTTGACACAGAACCAGTGGTAAATACTTGATTAAAAACTTCGACGGTTTTACGGTTCATTAGAGAATCCTCATATTAACCAATAGGATAACATCCTGGATTAACTGCATGAATAAATTCACTCCCCGCTAGTGGTCTTCCCCGTTTATAAGCTGCTTCTTGGGGTTGTCCCCAACCTAATTGTAAGATAATTTCTAAAAAGTTCGGGTTTTCCCATTTTAATAAAGTAGCCCATTCTGTTCTTTGGGTAATTCTTTCTACGTCTATTTTGGCAATTTTTTGATGTTGTTTACCATTACTAAAACCTAAATATAAATCCATTTCTGCTGTTGTGATATACCAAAATTCTAAAATTGAATTTTTGGCAAGTTTCAATATTTGTAAATCACTTTCTAAAGCAATTAATTCGGGATCAATTTCTGGATAATGGAGATTTTTGTTCTTAATAGTGATATCTTTCCAGATAATTCCAGAAACTTGATTTTCTCGTTGATATTGATGAATAGAGGTTTTAAAATCTTGGTAAGCTGCAAATCTTTGTAGTCCTTCGGTTCTGACAAATTGGTCTATTAATGGATTACCAGAAACGGTTAATTCTAACTTTAAACGTTCACCTTTTAAGCAAGCTTGGCGCTCGGCTGCTAAAATGTGAATTAATTCTTGAGTATTGTAAATATTTGACATCAGCACAAAACCTAATTAGTCATTAATTATCAGGGATAACTTATAAATTAGAACTTAAATAGTAGGGTGTGTTAGCGACTAGTAACGCATCTTATTTATCCGTCTGGGCTAATTCTTCATCCAAACTCCCCAATTATTGTATAGCAGTAACATACCTTACTTAATACTTACTTTATAAATAGCCTCCAAAATAAAACTAATTGTTAATTTTGTGTCAGATGGTAATTAAAATCAATTAACTATTTAATTATTATCTATGAATGAAAATAAAAATGCTGTATCAAAACCAACTAAAAATTATAATAGCCTAGTATGATACTGATTGAATTAGTTATGACAAATATATTTGGATTACAAATCATACATTATCTGGCGAGAATTTAAGTTACAGTTTCAAACCCATTAAAAAAGGTGGGTTAACAATAAAGTCACCCACCAAATCAATTACCAATATTGTAGAAATCCCGAATTAACCAACATTAGTTAATAACAACTCACGGGTTTCTGACTTTCTGACCTTTACCTGACCATCATCATCTACATCAACTATAGCCTTATCTCCCTGAGCTATTTCCCCAGATAAAATCGCTTCTACAAGAGAATCCTCTAGCAAACGCATAATAGCGCGGCGTAATGGTCTAGCACCATAACTAGGATCATAGCCTTCTTGTACAACCTTATCTTGGAAAGCTGCTGTCACTTCTAAAGCGATATCCTTATCTTTTAAGCGACTAGCAACATCACCCAGCATAATTTCAGCAATTTGCTTGACTTCATCTTTGTTAAGTTGAGTGAAGACGATAATATCATCAACACGGTTGAGAAATTCTGGACGGAAATAAGCTTTGAGTTCTTCGTTGACTAAGTTACGAATCCGATGATAACTAGCTTCTGCGTGGTTATCAAACTCAAATCCCAAGCTACTACCACCTTTTTCGATTACCTTAGAACCAATATTAGAAGTCAAGATAATTAATGTATTCTTGAAATCCACTTTCCGGCCTTTCGCATCCGTAAGATGACCGTCATCTAAGATTTGCAGCAGCATATTAAATACATCGGGATGCGCTTTTTCGATTTCGTCGAATAGCAACACTGTATAGGGTTTGCGCCGCACAGCTTCCGTTAATTGTCCGCCTTCATTGTATCCTACATAACCTGGAGGTGAACCAATCAACTTAGAAACGTTGTGGCTTTCCATGTATTCGGACATATCTAAACGCACCATTGATTCTTCCGAACCGAAGAAGTAAGCCGCTAATGCTTTAGCTAATTCAGTTTTACCTACACCGGTTGGACCAGAAAAGATAAAGCTGGCAATAGGACGATTAGGACTTTTTAAGCCGACACGAGCGCGACGAATAGCGCGAGAAACGGAGCTAACTGCTTGTTCTTGTCCAATTAGCCGTTTGTGTAAAGTGTCTTCCAGATGTAATAATAATTCAGATTCCGATTCAGTCAGTTTGTTAACGGGAACACCTGTCCAAGCAGCGACAATTTGAGCAATATCTTCTTCATTGACAATGGGGGTGTTAACGCTTTCCTGGTTTTCCTCTAAATCAAGTCTGGCTTGAATTGATAATTCTTGTTGACGTAATTTACCAGCTTTAGTAAAATCCTGGACTCTGATAGCTTCAGATTTGGCTTTAGTGGCGGTGGTTAATTCCCGTTTGAGTTCTTTGTTATTGGTAATGCGGGAATGACGTAACCGCACCCGAGAACCCGCTTCATCAATCAAGTCAATGGCTTTGTCCGGTAGAAAGCGATCGCTGATATAACGATCTGCTAATTCAGCGGCTGCTACTATCGCTTCATCAGCAATATGGACTTTGTGATGCTGTTCATAAGCACCGCGTAAACCGTAGAGAATATCAATAGTTTCTGTTACGGATGGTTCACCTACCAAAATGGGCTGAAAACGTCTTTCTAATGCTGCATCACGTTCAATATGTTGACGATATTCATCCAAAGTAGTAGCACCAATACACTGAAGTTCACCCCGTGCTAAAGCTGGTTTAAGTATATTAGCAGCATCTAAACCGCCTTCCGTACCACCCGCACCCACCAAGGTATGAATTTCATCAATAACTAAGATGATGTTACCTGCGGTACGAACTTCGTCCATGATTTTTTTCAAGCGTTCCTCAAAATCACCCCGGAAACGAGTTCCTGCGACTACAGAACCCATATCCAGGCTAATTACCTGCTTATTGAGCAAAATTTCGGGAACATCTTGATTAATAATCCGTTGAGCCAAACCTTCAGCAATTGCTGTTTTTCCCACCCCAGGTTCCCCAATCAAAACCGGGTTATTTTTGGTTCTGCGACCGAGAATTTGCACCGTTCTTTCAATTTCTCGTTGACGACCGACTACCGGGTCTAATCTGCCCTCCTGAGCCAATTTAGTGAGATTTCTACCGAACTCCTCTATGGATAGATTTTGATTGCGCTGGGAATTACTTCTCCCACCCGTGACAACCGCTGTATCTTCACCCAGACGCTTCATTACAGCCGCACGGATAACAGGTAAATCTACTCCTAGATTTTGCAATACTTTGGCCGCGACTCCTTCACCAGCCTCCGTTAAACCTAATAATAAGTGTTCAGTGTTTATGTAATTATGTCCAAGACCGTGAGCTTCTCGGAAAGATTGCTCAAACAGGCTTTTAACTTTGGGGGTAAAAGGAATTTCCGGTGGGACAAACCCAGAACCCCGGCCAATTATTTTTTCTACTTCCCGACGTGCTTCTTTCAGAGTGACACCCAACTCAGCCAGCACTTTCGCAGCAACACCTGTTCCTTCTCCCATTAAACCCAGGAGAATTTGTTCTGTTCCTACAAAGTTGTGTCCCAGTCGTCGTGCTTCTTCCTGAGCTAACATGATTACCCGAATTGCTTCGGAAGTGAAGTGTTCAAACATAGCGGGTTCTTTCCCTCGTGCTGCTTGGATTTTGGGTGAGATTAAGTTCACCCTTATCTAAAGTTTTTTGTATTTTCTTAAAGATAATGTATCTTTATTTAAAGCTCAATGCCAATAGTGAGATCCGTAAGTGACAAGGGGTAGTTGCCGTCATTATTTAGATAATAATAGATAACTAGCAATGATCGAGATTTTTCGCTCTTGAGTTGTTGATTGGTTGTCAACTTTGTACTAGTATTGATTATGACACAAAAGCCCGATAGTAATGATCAACAACATCCACTTTACAACCGCGATCGCCCCCTTATTGATATTCTACTTGCTCAAGACGCAAACGACTACAATTTATCAGAATTAGCGAGACTAAAAATCCGCTATCAAGGTTTTCCAGGTGCGCGAGACATCCAAAATGACTTAAATCAGGTTTTACAACGTTGGGGGTTGACGGAGGATGAATTATTTATAAAAACCCGTCAAATTCATCATACAGGCGGAATTTACAAAAGTCGTGGCAAAAAAGAGGAGGAGGACTGGAATTAGTGGGTGGTCAATTGTCAGTTGTTATTTTTCCCTGCTCTCGATCATCTCGAAGTTGCTCAAGCAGTTCTTCTGAAGATGAATTGGGTGTTTGTGGGACTGGTTGGGGAATTGTCTCTACTTTCTGTGGTGTTTCTAGTTCGGGACTGATTACCGATACTTGTTTTTCGGGAATAGGTGCGGTAATTACTACCTTTGGGGGGTTAGTAGCGGTTTTAAGAGAGTCTAAAGTTACAGCTACTTTTGTCTGTTCTTGTACATCTTTACTAGAAGAAACTAATTTACTTAAACCATTCACTAATTGTAGTAAATTTTGGCGGAACTTAGGATCACCCGTTAATTCGTCTAAATCAGATGTAATTTTTTGAGTATTTTCAAATGTTACCCTAGCTGCATCTAAAGTTTGTTGTAATAAGACAATGTTTTTTGGATCATTCAGGGTTTTAGAAGCATCTTTTAAATTCGCGGAAGCTTCCGCTGCATTTGCTGAGAGTGTTTCTAAGTTTTTCAGTAATTCTCCTTGGGTTAAGCGATTAATCGTTGGTGATAAACTCATCACTGTCTGACGAAGTTGGTTACTGGTTTCTGTCATACTATTCAAAGTTCCAACTAGAGAAGAACGATTGGTAGTGACAAGACTATCTAAGTTATTAAGTAAACGATTTGCCTGTTTAGATGTTTCACTAAAATCCTTTGCTGTGGTTCTTAATTGATCCGCTGTTGTGATTGTAGTTGCAGTTAGTTGGTTTGTGGAGGTTTTCAATGTTGTGGCAGTATCAGAGAATACAGTTAATTGCCCGCGAACGCTTTTGCTCAAACTTTGCAAATCCTTAGTCAAAGCTGCGATATTGGCCGCAGCATTGGCGGAAGTTTCCAAAGTGCGGTTAACATTATTATAGAATTTGTCGCTACTATACTGAGCCGCAAAGTCAGAAGAGTTCCGTATCATTTCATCAACACTGATACCAATTACACCTTTTAAGCGAGAACCATTACAAACAATCAAACTGGGATTACAGTCTTTATCTAGGGGTTTAGCGGTAATATTTCTAGGTAAATCGCCCTTTGGTGTAATATCAATAATATTTTCGCTAATTAATCCACTTTGATTGGCTTCAATTAGGGAATTACTGGGAATCTTTAAATCAGGTGAATTAATTTGAATTTCGACATCAACAGCATTTGCTCCAGCTTTAACACTGGTAATAGTCCCTACTTTTACACCACGAAAACGCACAGGTGAACCTTTTTGCATTCCGCCGGCGTTAGCAAATTCGACAATTGCTTGATAAGATGTTTGTCCGGGGGTGAGCCTATTCAACCATAGTAAAATTACCCCAAATGCACCTAACCCTAGTAAGAGTAACAATCCTACAGAACCTTCCCTGATCATGCGTGTAGACGTAAAACCGCTCATTAGACCTCGCATTTATTCCTCCACCAAAAAAAGTAAGCTTGGTAATTTTCTTTGACTTGGTACTTAACCCGTGACTTGAATCGGTCCATGTACGCTCCCACTCATAAATTGTCTAATCAAAGGATTTTCTGTATGATCTAAGGCAGCTACTGTACCTTGCCATTGTACTTTCCCCTGATAAAGAAATACTATTTGGTCAGAGGTACGGCGAATGGTACTATCTTGGTGAGTAACAATGGAGTATGTACTACAAACTCCCTGGGTATGCTGTAAACTGCGGATGAGATCCTCAATTACAGTTGAGGCTATGGGGTCGAGTCCAGCGGTAGGTTCATCGTATAATAAAACCTCTGGATTATCTGTAGGACGTTGAGGATTAGACATAATTGCTCTCGCAAAGCTTACCCTTTTTCGCATTCCTCCAGAAAGTTCTGAGGGGTAGAGATGACTAATATCTGCTAAACCCACCAGTTCTAATTTTTCTCGGACTAGTTCACGAATTTGCGATCGCTTTAACTTAGAATTTTGATAAAGTAAAAAGCCGATATTTTCTTCGACTGTCAAGGAGTCAAATAAGGCGGCTTGTTGAAATACCATCCCAATCCCCACAGGATCAGCAGCATCTTCTATTAAACCATTCCTTCGTACTCCTTGAATATAAATTTCTCCCGCATCGGGTTTTAATAAACCTGCTATTACCCGTAAAATTGTTGACTTACCAGTTCCCGATGGTCCAATAATCCCTAATGCTTGGCCTCGGTATATTTTCAGATCAACATCATCTAAAACTTTGTTCTTACCGAAGGATTTAGAAATACCCCTTAATTCAATTAGTGGTTCTGTCATTGGTCATGGTTAATTAAATAAATAAGTTCCTCGCTGATAATATCATTTTCGCTTGATTACTTATAAAATCCACAACTCCAACCCTGACACAGACCGAGGTAGGGATGCTAGAAAATTGTACAGGACGCAACTGGCATCACAGATCAAATCGAAGTTAAGACTTTAGTTCTATCTTCTATAAACTATGGTAACATTCATCAGGGCTAAAGCTCTGACTACAAACAAATGAGATGATCATATAATTTATTGTGACACTTGCGTAAGTCCTATTGGTCTTATTGTAGTTTAATTAATTAACTGAACTTGATATAATCTATAATACTTTGTAGATAAAGCCAATTTCTGATTTTACTAAAGTTTATGTCTCCTTATCCTAGTTTAGTGACTGTTTCCGCACTTATACTATACTTTGTCGTCACAATCAACGTTGGTAGAGCCAGATTTAAGTATCAAGTCCCTGTACCACAGACTACAGGAAACCCCGATTTTGAAAGAGTATTACGGGTACAGCAAAACACCTTAGAACAACTGGCTCTATTTATCCCGGCTTTATGGTTATTTTCTGTTTACGTTAGTCCTATTTGGGGTTCTGGGCTAGGTGCAGCTTGGGTAGTGGGACGTATTGCTTATGCTTGGGGATATTACCAAGCAGCGGAAAAACGTGGTCCAGGTTTTGCAATTAGTTCTTTAAGTAGTATTGCGTTAATTTTAGGTTCACTAGTAGGTATTATTTTATCAATGGTGAAATAAGGTCAAATAGTTTTTGACGCTGTTTCATCTATTAGTTTCCACCCCTATTAATATACTTGTTTGCAGGAATATATAGAGGAATCCGATTTGATGTGATCAAATACCTGGTGATTATAAATCACGGCTACACAGACAAAACCCCCCTGGTCCCGTTGTTTGATCAATATATGGCTAAATCTTGTGGTGCGGGCAGGATGCCCGCTATAATTATACAAATTAAGTGCAGTACAGCTTACCCAACTAAATCAGGGAACACCTCTTTGAGAGCGGGGTGTACAAGATGATGATTTTTAACGTTTAAACCTTTTGCTAAAGCTGGGTTAACCTCTAAAGCTTTAATTCCCAAATTTGCTAACTGGACAGTATAGGGTAAGGTACTGTTGTTAAGAGCTTGTGTTGATGTCCAAGGTACTGCTCCTGGCATATTCGGAACTCCATAATGTACTACCCCCTCATCAATATATACAGGATTTGTATGAGATGTCGGTTGTAGCGTTTCAACACATCCACCTTGATCCACAGCCACATCAACAATCACTGAACCAGGACGCATTTGTTTAACTAATTCACGAGATACTAAAATGGGTGCTTTTTTACCAGGAATTAACACCGCACCAATCAGTAAATCAGCTTCTTTAACTGCTGCTTCAATATGGGCAGAATTGCTGTAAAGTAGTTCTACTCTCGAACCAAACAGGGTTTCTAGGTAGGATAACCGTTCCACATTAACATCTAATATTTGCACCATTGCACCCATACCCACGGCAATTTTTGCGGCTTCTGTACCCACCACACCACCACCTAAAATCACCACTTTACCAGCTTTAACCCCCGGTATACCTCCTAACAGTACCCCTCTTCCCCCTTGTTGACGTTCTAAGAATCTAGCACCAAATTGGACCGCTAACCGACCGGCAACAATACTCATAGGAGTGAGTAAGGGAAGTCTATTTGCTCCCGGTTGTTCTACGGTTTCATAAGCGATCGCACAAATGCCACAATCAATTAAATATTCTGTTAATTGGCGATTTGCTGCTAAATGTAAATAAGTAAATAACAACTGTTCTTTTTGCAAAAACTTATACTCACTTGTCAAAGGCTCTTTCACTTTGACAACTAACTCTCTATCCCAAGCAGCATCGGCTTTATCAACAATTTCAGCCCCAGCATTGCCGTAATCCTCATCAGTAAATCCCGCACCATTCCCAGCTTGACTTTCTACAAATATATTATGGCCATTTTCCCGTAACACCCTGACACTAGAAGGACTTAACCCTACCCGAAATTCTTGATCTTTAGTTTCTTTAGGAACACCAATTTCCATTAATAACCTCTGATATTCTGTTGTTTTACTTTAGCGTGCCAGTACCTATTTAACTATTTCCGTATTCAGCAATTCAAAATCCGAAATTTTTAGTCTTTTTCACCTTGACTAATCGGCCAGTCTTATTACAATAGATAAAGAATAATTAAAAATTGTAAAGCACGGATCACCATACTCTGAAATTTAGTTGAAAAATCCCTGTAAATTTTTGTTTGACAATTACAAGAGAGAAACCACTGATTATGACACAACAACCAACTGTTACCCCTAAATTAGAAGAACCCAAGTTTGGCTTCAATGAATATGCCGAACGATTAAATGGTAGAGCGGCCATGATTGGCTTCATTTTAATGGTAGTGATTGAATACACTACAAATCAAGGTGTACTTTCATGGCTAGGTCTTAAGTAAATTTATCATAGGATTTACGCAAAATACCTCTCAAACCCTTATTCTCCCTATTCCGTGACTCGTGCGTAAGTCCTATAATCTTTGAAAACTAGAAAATTATATCTACATACTTGAATAAACAAATGGTGTTGCCGAATAAAAGTATGAAGCCTCATGCAGAAACGCAAAAACGCAAACAATAAGAGGAGAAATGTAATTTCTGACTTTCATACCCTAATTCAGCAACACCGCCCCAGGCTTAACTTACCTAGCGTCTACCACGATAAGGAACAGCATTGAGGTAGTCAATATCAAAGGAAGATAACTTTTGTGCGTAGTTACCTTTACCAGATACAGAAGCCGCCATAGCTGCGAATTTGCGAGGATCTCCTTCGGCCATGCGCTTTTCTTTCGCTTTGGCGGTGTAGAAATTCTCCAAAGTAAAGCGCCAGTCAGTTTTGACAGTACCTGCTGTTTCTTGGAAGTCAGCACCGTAACGGGGTGTTACCAAATTAAAGGGACGGTCTACAAAACGCTTCCGTTGGTAAGGTACAGTATTTTCGCCAAAATTTTCGGTGTATTCGGCGCTGTCTAATAAAACATCAACAAAACCGCCAAAACCTTTGTTACAAATGACAATTGACCAAGCAATTTCTTCTTTTTTATTGTAAGCACAACGACCCAATAAACGTTTGAGGGTGATATCTACTAAACGGTAGTTGTTATTAACAGAAACGACTAAACGATAGAAAGCTTCAGATTTTGCTAAACCCCGAATAAAGTCACGCACTGACAAAGAACCGTTTTTAAGTTGAGATTCTAAAGTAACTTGACGGTTAAATTTGAGGATTTCATGTTCACTGAAAACTTGACGATAAGCAGCCCAAAGGATGCTTGTTATGTCAGTGTAAGAACTAACATCTTCTAAACGATAGATATAAGGTGTATCTTCATTTTGGTCAGCAGGTCCAAAACTGCTTACCCGGTGATTTTGGGTGCTTGGTTTGTATTCAAGTAATGGCAATGCCATATTGTTTTTTTCCTTTTATGATTAAGTTAAACAAAGATAATGAATTAGGGAATAGGGAATAGGGTGTAAATTCCCCGTATTATTCCCTATTTCTTCTTAATCTTATTTTCCCCTGAAACGGTTAGTAAATAGAACTCATTCCTAACCAATTGAGAATAAATAAGAAGACGATACCTGCGGTTATGACTAGTAATACAGCAGATAGCGCCCCCCAATCAACATTTGGCCCAGAGTTTGGGTAGACAAACCCACGCCATTGATTATACCGACCTCTTTGGACAATACCTGCCCGGTCTCGATAATCAGCACCATAGCGGGGCATAAAGCTGATTGGTCGGTCTGTGGTCATGCGTTTGCGTTGATAGGGTACGGTAGAATCACCAAAAGCTTGTTCATACTCGCTACTATCAATTAAAACATCAACAAATTTTCCCCAACCTAGAGTAGCAATTTGAATTGACCAGGCAATTTTTTCTTGCTCATTGTAAGGAGAACGACCTAAGATCCTTTTCAGGAACATTTCTACCAAGCGATAGTTGTTATTTGGTGTCACAACTAGCTGATAAAATCGCTCTGATTTCACCAAACCGCGAATGAAGTCTTTAACCGTAATTGACCTATTTTTGAGTTGTGTTTCTAAGTTAATTTGGCGGTTAAATTTGAGAATTTCCTGTTCGTTGAAAATTTGGCGATAAGCCGCCCAAATTAGTTGTTGAATTTCGCCGGGAGAGTTAGCATTTTCAATGCGGTAGATGTAAGGACTGTCTTCATTTGTATCTGCTGCGCCGAAACTACTAACTCTTTGGTTTTGAGTTGTAGGTTTGTATTCAAGTAAAGGAATTGCCATTTTAAAAAACCTGCCTTTTGGTAAAGTTGGCATCTCAAAATGTTGTTATACTTAGCAAAGTAACTAAAATTAAAATCCTTAAAAAAATGCAAACTTTTGAACTTTTTTCACCCAGATTACCCAGCTAGATAAAAAACTATTTAGCGCACGGGAAACCCAGCACTAGGACTAACGGAAACAGGAATACCAGTTGATGTTGTTTGTCTTGTGGTGTTAGGGATTTGGATATTAGCAGTGCTAACTGGTGTGTAAGTCACTGTTTTAATCTTAATGGAATTTGCCATATCCAAAAAGTTTTTGATGTCACCCCATTTATAACGAGCATCTTCGAGTTGGTCGCGCCAATAATCGCTGTATCGTGGTGTTACCAAATTAAAGGGTCTATCTTTATAACGCCGTCTTTGATAGGGAACAATATTTTCACCAAAGTTACTTTGATATTCTTCAGAATCTAGCAAAGTATCAACAAAGCCACCCCAGCCTTTAGTAGCAATGACAATTGACCAAGCAATTTCTTCTTCTTTGTTGTATGGTGCGCGACCTAATAACCGTTTTAGTCCAATTTCTACTAATCTGTAATTAGAATTAGTCTGAATTACCAAACTTTGGAAAGCTTCAGATTTAGCTAAACCCCGGATAAAATCACGGACGGTAATTGCCTTGTTTTTTACTTGGGATTCTAAATTAACTTGACGGTAAAATTTGAGGATAACGTGTTCACTGAAAAGTTGCCGATAAGCTGCCCAAATTAATTCTTCTACTTCTTCACCAAAGGAACAGTCTTCGATGCGGTAAATTGTGGGTGTATCTTCGTTAGCAACTTCATAACCAGAAACACGCTGGTTTTGAGAACTGGGTTTGTATTCTAGTAAAGGTATTGTCATGTTTGTCAGTTGTTAGGTAATAGGTAATAGGTAATAGGAAGATATTTATTTTTCTCTTGCCTCTTGCCTCTTGCTTCTTGCGAATTACTAATTTTTGGCGTTAGCGGGGATATACCGGTAAGGTAAGGAAACTGCTACGGGTTTAATAGTGGGTTGTGGTGTACCGATTTCGCGGGAAGTATCGGGTATTTCCAGGCTACTGACGAAAGATTGGGCTGTGGCTAAACTACGTTGGTAGTTGCGTTCGTTGGTAATAATTGACCCTGCCATAGCGAAGAAATTAGCCGGAATTGCCCGTCTGATATCCGCTGTAGTCAGTTGTCCTGATGTCCGGGCTGTGTAGAAGGAACGACCAGTTATACCGCGAATGTTTTGGGTATCACGCCAATAAGCATTGTAACGGGGATTAACTAAATTAAAGGGGCGATCGCCAAAACGACGACGTTGAAAAGGTACAATGTCATCACCAAAGTTGTCTAAATACTCACTGGAATCCAATAAAGCATCTATAAACCCATGTAATCCTTTGGTAGCAATGACAATTGACCAAGCGATTTCTTCGTCTTTATTGTAAGCAGCCCGGCCTAAGAACCGTTTTAAAGTAATGTCAACTAAACGATAATTAGAGTTTGTATCTGCTACTTGAGTGCGGTAAACGTCTGATTTGCCTAAACCCCGGATAAAATCCCGCAGGGTAATAGCCCGATTTCGCAGTTGTGATTCTAAGAAGTTTTGCCGATAACTGTCTAAAATCAGGTGTTCGCTGAAAATTTGCCGATATGCCGCCCAGATGATGCTATCAATATCTTGGTCAGAAGTGGCATAATTTAAGCGATACATCGTTGGTGTATCTTCGTTGGGGACTTCGTAGCCTTCTACTCGCTGATTTTGCGATTTAGGGGGGTATGCTAGTAGTGGTATTGACATTTTTACTTTTACCTTGTTATATGGTATGTAAATTACTTTACTGGCTATAGGCCAACTGAACGCGAGCGCGAACTGCTTTTTCAGTATCTTTAGTCAGCATTGATGCAAATTTAGCAAAAATAGGTGATCTAACTGTAGCTACTTTCGCTAAAGCTTGTAACCCAACAACAGCAGCATAACGAATTGACCAGTCTGTATCTTCACAGATGCACATTAGTGTCTCTAGGGCGCGATTTGTAGCTATTTCACTGGCAACAATGTCTAGCTTATGCCATTGTAAGTTTCCTAGTCCCTTAGCAGCCGCACGGCGGACACTAGGGGCAAAGTCATTCAATGTAGTATCAATAAGAACATCTAAAGCGCGAGGATCAGCGATCGCTGCCAGAGTGCGAATTGAATAAGCCCGTGCGCCATAGTTATAATCATCAAGGTTTAGCAATTGTGGGACTGCTACCTCTCCCAACTCTGTTAATGCTGCCGCTGCCACTATCGCTGCTTCTGGATTGTTATAACCAAATACAGCGATTAAAGTGGGAATTGCTGATGTATCTTTAATTGCTGCCAAATTCTTCACTGCTGTCACCAGTTGGTAAGGTGTTTCAGCTGTGGCAATAGCCCGAATTAGTTCATCCATTTTTTCTCAGTGGTCAGTGGTCAGTAGTCAGTAGTTTTGCAACTGATAATTGACAACTGACTACTGACTATAAGAGTGAGTCCATCAAATTCATAACTCGGGTAGCTGGTTCAGATATACCAAAAGTATCAGACTGTTCTGGCAGTTGATACTCTAATAATCCTTTCAAAGCAATCAGTTTAAAGCTATTTTCCACTTGTGCTTGAGCAATAGCCTCTGCTGCTGCTAAATACCCAATTGCCCCCAGGTCTCCCAAAACAACGCGACGCATTTTTAAATCACCCGTCACCAAAGTTTTCACTAATAACTCACCATAGATGGGGTCTTGTGTCAGTTGGTACATGGCTCTGGCTGCGGAGCATTGTAATCGGGGAACTGGATGCTGAAGAAAAGGCTGGACAAGAGAAATAGCCTCAGTTGCACCCATAGCTCCCAAGGCTTCTAATATTGCCGTATAGGGCTGGGTAAGATGAGGTAAACCAGGTACTTGTACTGCTTGGTCAACACCCCCATCTAGTAGTTTTATCAATGCTGGTAATGCTGTTTTATCCTTGAGCATGGCCAAAGATTGGGCTGCGGCTTCGCGGACATAAAAATCAGCACATTCCAAGCACTTAATTAAACCTGGTACAGCTTTCAAGTTGCCCAATTTACCAAGTGATCTAGCGGCATTGCGCCGTAAGGGATAACCTCCTAGTTCTGTTCTGTCGGCTTCATCCTCTAACGCGCTGATAAGTGCGTCTATGGCTTGTGGCTGACTGATTCGGAACTTACCCAACCACCAAGCAGCATAATAGCGGAGACTTAGATCTGATGATTGCAGGTTAGCAATAGCTATCTCTGGTGTGAGATTTGGTGCATTTTCCGCAGGATATGCTTCTCCACTGGGTTCTATCATTGCCAGGGCTTGATGCTTATTCCGCCGCTGTCAAAGTTTCAATTTTGACGATTTTGCCACCTAGACGGCTAATCCGCTGCATTTCTTCATTCATGCGGCTGTAGGGTACGGTAATAAATACACTACCACTGCGGCGAATGTCGAATTTGTTCTTGTCGCTTTCTTGGTTTTGCTTTAAGCCCACAACTTCGTAACGAAATACGCGGCTGGCAGATGAAGAAACGCTACTAGCACCAAGTGTAGTTTGACCGAACATTACTTCTATATCTCCTATGTGAGTTTTGTCCGTGAGCAGCGCTTAGGTTGATGTTATGCTGGCAATTTTGCCGCCAACTCTATGAATTTGCTGCATTTTCTCTAAAAGGCGCTCGTAAGGCACAATAAACACTGTACTGCTACGGCGGACTTTGGGGTATCCTGGATTGCGAATACCTGTAACTTCAATCCGGTAAGTGCGATTGGATTCCCCAACGGCATTACCTAGATTTTGCTTAGGAGCGTCATCTACAGATACGCGGAAACCCCAGTTATTGTTACTACCAGATGGTCCAACAACTGAGGAGGTTTTATTACTAGCTAATTCCCGCGCCAAACGGGATTTAGAACCTTCAACCTGAGCGGTATCGCTGTTAGCATAACCTCTGTATAAACGGAACATCCGCGTAAAACCGGCTGCATTTTGTCCCGTTTGAAAATCGAACCCGCGATAATAAGGAACAACATTTTCCCCAAAGCTATTCTGATACTCTTGGGAATCAATGTAGGAGTCAATTTCCGCGTCGTAACCTTGGTTAATATATAAGTCTAAGTGGTAAGTCACTTCTGACTCATTGTATGGTGCGCGACCCAACAAATGTTTATAGTTGAGTTCAATTAACCGAGTTTGGAAACTGTTGTAGAAGAATTTAGATTTGTAGAGTTCTGATTTAGCGACGCTGCGGACAAACTCTTTCACGCTTAAATTGCCGTCACGTAGCAGTGATTCTGCACTAATTAAGCGATCTGATGCCAGTATATAGTCATTTCCTAAGACTTGACGATAAACGGCACGAATTACAGCTTCTACTTCTTCCCGGCTGGCGCTGGGGCGCAGTTCAACTCTGGGTGCGTCGCTGAAAGGCTCTGTTCCTAGTCTGGAGGCTGCTGTTGTAATTGCCATGTTTTTTCCCTTTATTGTGCCGAATTTTGGCGGAATAAAGCTTGGTATTTAATCCAAGTTGGTCGTTGGTAATTAGGACTTACCTATTCCCTCTTGACTCTTGCCTTATTTGTAGATAAAACTATGCCCGGAGCTAGATCCAATTGCTAGGTGAACCAGGATGATCTTGGAGGTCTTAACGCCACTTAATTTACAGTTGGATATTTTCCAACTAACGCAGTGACTCCATGAGCAATAACTGGCGAACCCCTTGAGGGGTAACTTCATCTAATAATTGTATCCCTCTCCGGGCATGACGCTATCTAGCTAAGAGCGTTGATGGCGTAGTCAATGTAGGTATTAGCTTCGTTAGCAGCTTGACCACTCAAACCATGATTAGCTTTGATGGATTTTAAAGCTTCTACGTACCAGCTGGGAGACAAATCAAACGCGCCGTTGATTTCAGACAAACCAGCAATCAAGAACTCATCCAAAGGACCTGTACCACCAGCAACTAGGCTATAGGTGATGATGCGTAGGTAGTGACCAACGTCACGAGCGCATTTAGCTTTACCACGAGCATCAGATGCGAATTGAGCGCCTGGGGTAGAGGTGGTATAAGGGAATTTGCTGTAAACAGCGCTGGTAGCACCATCAATCAATTTTTGAGCATTAGCGGTTAAACCACGAGCAGCTTCCATGCTGGCAGCAGCGCGAACGAAACGACCGTTAACAGCTTGTAATTCGGTGTTGCTTAAAAAGCGTCCTTGGGTATCAGCAGATGCAATTGCTTCGGTAATTGGTGTTTTCATTGGTGAAAATCTCCTAGATTGTTTCTTGCTTGTTTTGTATGGCTACGCCATGCAGGTTATGAAAAAAGCTCAATTTAGACGGGAGCTAATTTGTAATTTTTAGGCAACAGCAGCCGCAGCACGATCAAAGTAGCTTGCAACTTCAGAAACCAAAGAACTACAATCACCCTTGGTGATCCCGTTAGGATCGTTGATTTTAGCGATCGCTGCTTCTTTCATTTTGCCAACACCAACTGCTACTGAAGCACCAGGGGTACCCAAAGCTTGGTAGGTTTCCCGTAAGCCATTTAAGCAACGGTCATCTAGAACACTAGCATCACCCGCTAATGCTGCATAGGTTACATAGCGCAAGATAATTTCCATGTCGCGCAAACAAGCAGCCATCCGACGGTTGGTGTAAGCGTTTCCACCAGGAGCGATCAAATTGGGCTGTTCTTCAAACAAAGCACGAGCAGCATCGGTAACGATGTCTTTAGCGTTGCTGGTGATGCGGTTAACAGTGTCTAAACGCTTGCTACCAGCGGCTACTACTGCGGTCAAAGCATCTAGCTGTTCGGTGCTGAGGAATTCACCACGAGCGTCAGCTTGGGAAACAACCTTGGAAAATACATCTAATGTCATGGACTCTAATCTCCTAAATTACTTAGTTGAGAGATCTCTAAATTAAAACTAATTCGGATTGGTTGGCAACGAAGTCAAATCAAAGCCGTTCTCAAGTCTTCTCTCCTCTCTAGTTTACAGTTTACAAACCAGAAATTATGAGAGTCAAGGGTAAATTTATGAGAAACTGGCAAATTCAATGAATCACCTGCTTTATTTAACTTTCTTCTGTTGTTTAACCCCTACAGCTTATGTTTATACAATGCTATAGAACCTTTATTTATTACAAATTATGAATAAATAAGATGTTCGCCTAAGAAAAGCCTCAAATCCTTTACATACAAGGTATTCAACTAAGAATTTCTAGATATTTTTGTTACATAACTTTACATTTTTTGCAAAAAATCGCAATATTAACCAATTTAAGCTTGCTTAAATATTCCTGAAAACCCTTGTAATTAAAAGAATATAAGGGTTTTATCCCATTTATAGCTTTCCTGAATTTTGTTAAGGAGTGTTAAATTTACATTTCTAAATATTTTGAAAACTTTCTATTTTTTTCCCCCATGGGGGGATGTGAATGAAAAAAAAGTTATATTCACAAATTGAGAGTAAATCGTTATTTACTCATAAATTCTTAACAAACCCCACTACGGCGACGCAATACTTCTAGTAAAGTGGTAAAACTGCGGGGAAGGGGTGCTGTTACTTCAAGCAACTTTCCAGAAACAGGATGTTGTAACTGGAGTTTCCAAGCGTGTAGGGCTTGTCCTGGCAAATTTACGCCGATAGAATGAGCAGAACTATAAAGAGGGTCACCAACGATAGGATGACCAATTTTGGCACTGTGGACGCGAATTTGATGGGTACGTCCTGTTTCTAGTTGAAAGTGGATTAATGTGTAGTTAGCAAGACGCTCTTGTACTTGCCAGTGAGTTATTGCAGCGCGTCCACCATCTTCTAGAGAAACAATTCCCATTTTTTTGCGGTCTTGGGGATTGCGACCAATGGGTAAGTCTATGCTTCCAGTTTCCGTTTTGGGAACACCGTAAACTAAACCTAAATATTCTCGTCTGGCGGTTTTTGCTTGTAATTGTGCTTGTAAATGCTGATAAGCTAAATCCGTTTTAGCAATAACAATCGCTCCGGTAGTATCTTTATCCAAGCGGTGAACTATTCCAGGACGTTGAATACCGCCAATACCGGGTAAATTAGGACAATGGGCCAATATAGCATTAACTAAAGTTCCGTCAGGATGACCGGGTGCGGGGTGAACAACCAAACCAGCGGGTTTATTGAGAATAATTAACTCCTCATCTTCATAGAGGATATCTAGAGGAATATCCGCTGCTATGAGTTGTAAAGGTTCGATGGCGGGAATTTCTAGAGAAATGCGATCGCCTATTTTGAGATTAACCTTCTTAGATGTGCAAATTTGATCATTAACTTGGACATGACCCTGTTCTATGAGTTGCTGGATGCGAGAACGGGACAAATCTGATAACTTCTGGGATAAATAGCGGTCTAAGCGATCGCTATTTTCTATAACTTGGATATTAATTGTAGACACGATTGGGTATTGGGTAATTTAAGCAACATTGAGATCAAAAATTAGAGTCGTGTCGGTAGAAAATCACCACTTCATTTTTTTATCTTCATCTTATGTTTAACATACTTTTTTATTTCTCTAAAAAATCTAGAGTAACCTAAAGGGAAGAATTCAAGAATCAGGATTCGGAATGTTGATAAAATACAGTGAGTAACTGATAATGAAAAACAACTTTAATGAACCATCCCAGAAAATGAACGCTACTCCTATTAGTAGATATAGATTTTTCCAAAAACTACAACCAATCAACATATTAAAGAAGATTACTAATAGTTCGTACACTGGTTGTTTGCAAGTATTTAGCGAATCTGGTGCTTGGTCAATATATATGGATCAGGGTAAACTAATTTACGCTGGTTATTCTGAAGAAATGTTTAAACCTCTTTACCGGAACTTACAGAGATTAAGTCAGCAAATCTCAACTCTCCCCAGAGGAATTAATGAACAAGTGCGGATGATTTTTGAAAAAGATATTGAGAATCATTCAATACCAAGTCCAGATTATTTAGCTATTTGTTGGTTAGTTAATCAAAAATATATTAGTCATTTTCAAGCGGCTTTACTAATTGAGGAGTTAGCACTAGAAGTTTTACAATCCTTGCTGAATTTAAAATATGGCAGTTATGAATTTGTTCCTAATACTTTTTTAGACAATCTGCCTAAATTTTGCCATTTAAATTTAAAAGCCTTAGTAGAACCATGTCAATCAGCAGCAAAAGTTGATGTTCAAGAAAATTTGAATTTTGAACCTTATTATCAGTTAGAAGTACCCAAAACATCCCAGGAAAAATTACCCAAAAGCAATTCTGATCAAGTTAATAATCAGGGAAATATAAATCAGTCAAGTAACTCCTTTATCAGAGAGAAGCAGAAATGCAGTATTTTTTCCATAGATGATAATCAGAAAATTTTAAATGCTGTGTCAGAATTTTTGGATGAACAAATATTCAATGTGATCAAATTTACAGATTCTTCCCAAGCTTTAATGGAAATTCTGCGAGTACAACCAGATATCATTTTACTAAACATAGAAATGCCTAATTTAAATGGCTATGAAATCTGTTCTTTATTACGAAAACACACACATTATCAAGATACTCCTATAATTTTGATGACAGAAAGAATGGGATTAAGGGATAGAGTAAAAGCCAAATTTGTCAAAGCTAATGGTTATTTAGAAAAGCCTTTTTCTCAAGAGGATTTACTGAAAATAATTTTTGAACACATTGTGTAAAAATTCACAAATCAGGTTAATAAACCTCATCATGGCTGCCAATATCTATCAATAAAATAACCATTTCTAATAACTTCTCATCCTCAGAAAAGTTAAAGATAATTCTACAATCATAAGCAACAGAACAAGACCACAAACCCGCTAACTCTCCTTGAATCAACTACTCCAGACAACTTTCATCATCATCTCCTAGTAAAACATCCTCTCAAATCATCAAGGATTCCTCTCTTTGCTGTACCATTCTTTTTGGTGTTTCTGGCGCTGGTTCACTTCTTGCCAATATTTTGGTTTACGACTACAGTGCATAACCGCTACAGTTAAAATGTATTCATCTTCTATGGTATAGAGTATTCCATAGGAAAACTTACGCACTAAACACCGACGAATATCTTCATCGCTAACTGGATAGCGTTTAAGTGATTCAATAATTCGGAAAATGGCATCTTCAACAGCATTGATAAAATTTTGTGCTATTTCAATTTCATTTTCTGCATTTTTCATTTTTCATTTTTCTAAAATTTGTCTAATTTGAGCTAAAGCGATTTCTCCAGAAATTGGTTTAACAGTATGATTACGTATTTCATCCCGGCGTTTTTTAGCTTCTGTGTTCCAAATCTTTTGGATATTTTCATCAATATCAGATTCTAGACTTTCAATTAGTTTTTCTACTAAAAATACTCTGCTAGAACTGGGTAAAGACAAGGCTTCTTGAATTAACTCTTCAACTGATAGCATAATTATTTATCTTCTTGTGTAAATTGAATTGAGAATAGGCACAAACAAAGACTTGATTCACAAACTATTTTATCATTGTTTTTGTGGAAATATCTATAATGATGTTGGTATCAAGCAAGATTTTCACAGATTATGTTTCTCCTTTAAATGTTCCCATTTAGCTTGATCTGGATCAAAATCAGGAGGTGCGGGTTGGGTTTTTTCAAACCAGTTTTGCAAAGCCTTGATTTTAGTTCGTCTTTTTGGTGTTTCTGGTGCTGGTTCACTGGTTGTGGTATGATCATGGGTATCTGTAGCTGGCCAGACTATTACTTCCACATTTCCGGGGGGTAAATTCACAAGTTCGGTAATCAGCAAGTTACCAGATTGATCAATTTTTCCTTTGAGTTTGTATGCTTGCATGATATTTTTTATGATAATCTGTTTTTATATGATATCACCTTGAGCAAAATTCAATCTCTAAATTTGGGTTTAAATTATGATAACTACACTCATTGAACGAGAAGCAGAACCAATTTTAATTAGTGACTTAACCTGGAGAGAATTTAAAGCTGTTGAACAGCTAATTGATCGCCCAGGGTTAAGGTTATCTTTTTTAGATGGAGTCTTGGAGATTCGGAAAATGCCAGGGAAAAAACACGAAACTATCAAAAAACGTATTGGTGCTTTACTAGAAATTTATTTAGAATTTTTGGAATTAGATTTTACTCCTACTGGTTCTGTTACCCTAGAAAATGAATTTGAAAAGGTCAAAAAAGAAGCTGATGAATCTTATGAATTGGGAGCAAATAGAAAACGCCCTGATTTAGTGATTGAGGTGGTTGTTAGTAGTGGAGGAATTAATAAACTGGAAGCATACAAACGGTTACAAATTCCTGAAGTTTGGTTTTGGATGAATGATGAATTATTGTTTTATACTTTAGGAAATGATGGCTATGAAGCTGTTAGTAAATCGCAACTCTTACCGAGTTTAGATGTAGATTTATTGATGGGTTGTATTAATATAGAAAATCATGCTCAAGCTCTGCGGGAATTTCGAGGAGGGATAAAAATTACATAACCTTTAAATATTCACATCTAGCTTGATCTGTATCAAAAAGATTTGTATTCTTGTATTTGAGCGATAACTTATCCTACCTAGCTTTTTTGATCAGCATATCAAGTTGTTTTTTAGCTTCTTCAATTGTTTACATAATTTTTTGAGACAGATGAATTATTTTCAAAAAGATTTAATTGATGAAATAGTGGATTTTTAGAGATTTCTTTATAAAAATCCGGGTTTAATACGCTAGAATTTGGGGTAACACTTGATGAAAGCCTGGATATCGCTAAAAACAACTTTTTAAAATGAAAACAGACAGCATATTTTACCGATTGTTTCAAGAAATACCTAGCATATTTTTTGAACTGATTGGTAACTCCCCCCAACTAGCCGAACTTTATCAATTTTCATCAGTTGAAGTCAAACAAACAGCCTTGAGAATAGATGGAGTTTTCTTACCTAACCAAAATACAGATAACCCCATCTACTTTTTAGAAGTACAATTTCAATCAGACAAGGATCTCTACCATAGACTTTTTAGCGAAATATTTCTTTACATTCGCCAAAACAACCCCAAAAATCACTGGAGTGCGGTAGTTATCTATCCAACCAGCAGCATAGATACAAGAGATATTCAGCATTATCAAGAATTTTTCACCAGTCAACGAGTTAGAGTTATTTATCTCGATGAATTAGCAGAAACAACATCTTTACCCATTGGGATTGCTACAATAAAACTAATCATCGCTAACCCAGATAATTCCATTACCCAAGCTAGAGAATTAATCACTAGAACTAAAGAAGAGATCAATTCTCAACTTGAACAGCAACAACTATTACAAATCATCGAGACAATTTTAATTTACAAGTTTCCAAGAATGAATAGGGAGGAAATAGAAGCTATGTTTGGATTAAGTGAGTTAAAACAAACCCGATTTTATCAAGAAGCAAAAGAAGAAGGTGAACGCAAAGCCAAGTTAGACGCAGTTCCTGGTTTGATCGCATTGGGTTTAACTAGAGAACAAATCGCACAGGTTTTAAATTTAAGTTTGGCAGAAATTAGCGAGATTATTCAACAACAGAATATCAACACAAAGGACAAATAAAAAGGATTTAATCAGTGTAACCCTAACCAAACTTTTCCTCTATTTTTTCTCCTGTACAGAGTCAGATAATATACCGTGCATTTTAACGACTGCTCCAATTACGGCTATTGCAGGTGCGAGAAATCCTTTTTCTGTTACTTGTGCTACAATTGTCCCCAATTCACCAATTAATTCTTCCTGTTCTGGCCGAGTTCCCCAGCGAATTAAAGCCATGGGTGTATCTAAACTCAACCCCGCTACAGTTAACTGCTCTACAATGTAGGCTAAATTGTGTATACCCATATAAATTACAATTGTTTCTGAACCATGGGCTATTGCTGGCCAATTTAGCTGGGGTTTATATTTACCAGCAGATTCATGTCCAGTTACAAAAGTTACAGAAGAACTATAAAGGCGATGGGTTAAAGGAATACCAGCATAGGCCGCAGCAGCTATTCCTGATGTAATCCCTGGTACAACTTCTACGGGAATCCCTGCGGCTACCAATTCTGCCATTTCTTCCCCACCACGACCGAAAATAAAGGGATCACCACCTTTGAGTCTGACGACAACAGCATGATTTGCCGCCTTTTCTATCAGTAATTCTGTGGTAGCTTCTTGTAATAAAGAATGTCTACCCATGCGTTTACCAGCGTTAATTTGTTCTGCTGCGGGATTAATCATATTTAATACTTCTGGACTTACCAAAGCATCATAAATAACTACATCTGCACAAGCTAATAAATCTTTTCCCTTGATAGTCATGAGTCCAGGATCTCCTGGACCTGCACCAACTAAATAAACTTTACCCAAAAACTTTTTCCCCTTCTTTGATCAAATCCCCGATTAAATCAGCAAATTCTCGACTTGTTCCTAAAGGTGGTGCGAGTTGAAAAGTTACTGATGGAAACTCCAATTTTAGCGTTTCTACTGCCAAAGCGATCGCATCAGTTATGCCACCTGTAAATAAAAAGTAGGGAAAAATCGCAATTTGTTCATAACCAGCGGTAATCAATTCCTTGACTCTTAGTTCTAAACTGGGAGGTACAGACCAATAAGCTGTAAATGCACCCACACTAGCTGCTATATTTTCTACCGGTCTATGAGAACCAGGACGACGACTGCCATGAGCTAGGATAATTGATACATCAGCTTTTACTGTCATCATCATCCTAGAAACAAACTTTTCTAACCCAGGATAACTACCGACATGAGGACATAATTCTATTTTTATGCTTTCATTTATTACCTCTTGTGCCAGTGCTATTTCTGCGGGAATATCAGTCATGAGATGAAAGCCCGGTAACAAAAATAGGGGGATAATTTGCACTATTTTACAGCCAAAAGCCTGAACTTGATCAGCGAAATCTTGAATTTGTTGATGTAAAGGTTGGATATTGGCCTCTAAGGTAGCAATACCTATCAAGTCTTCCCCTTGGGGTAACATCTCACTTAACAGCCTAGCTAATTGCTGCATGGCCAAATGTGGACGAGGATCACGACTTCCGTGAGATACTAAAAGATAAGCTGTATTAGTCATTAGTTGTCATTGGTAAAATTCCTACCTATTCCCTATTTTTGTTCAGCATTGTAGGTATAAAATTGATTCAATGCTCCCACAGTTTCAAATTTGTAACCTGGTATCGAAGAATCAAGTTTAATTTCACTTCTATAAATACTAAAGATTATATAGTCTTGTCGGCTGGTCGTACTGGTAATAAGTTCTTTGATTTCTGGTTTAACCGATTGAAGCATTTGATTACAATCAACTTTAATTAATCTTTCCAGGAAATTCGGAGTCTTTTGACATACATCAGTTTCTAGGTATGTTGTCAGCTTGTGAACTGCATACTTTTCATACTCAATCTGATTGGGGTTGGTTTTGGCCATAATCACCCCTAATATAGTAACACTTACTGCCCCTACACTGATGAGAGTAGCTAAAAGTTTCATATTTCAACTTGAGGTGGGTAGTTCTTGGTCTTTAAAAGACTACCAAGAAAATTATCTAAATTTCTGATCAAAAAGGCTTGATCATTTTTTTAGTTAGTGTTATTATTGAAAAATAAGTTGAATGGCGAGCGTAGCCAAGTGGTTAAGGCAGTGGTTTGTGGTACCACCATTCGTGGGTTCGAGTCCCATCGTTCGCCCTGGACAATATACCATGTAGGAATAGGAAAAGAAACTTAAATTGGGTTATAATCAAGCCTGTTACCCGTGATTAAGTTTCGGGTTTCCTTATTCCTGTTCAAAAGTGCTGAATGTAAAATGCTGAGATATTCATATATACTCATAGGTTTTATATCAGTAAGTTTAATTGTGCTGTATAAAAGAGAGAATCAACTGTGACCGTCAGAGTCCGTATAGCTCCAAGTCCCACCGGAAATTTACATATTGGTACAGCGAGAACGGCTGTATTTAATTACTTGTTTGCTCGTCACCATCATGGCAAGTTTATTTTAAGAATAGAAGATACAGATTTAGAGCGATCGCGTCCAGAATATACAGATAATATTCTCAATGGACTACGCTGGTTAGGATTGAATTGGGATGAAGGTCCATTTTTCCAATCTCAACGCTTAGAACTTTACAAGGAAGCAGTTGAAAAACTACTAGATCAAGGACTAGCTTACCGCTGTTATACCACATCTGAAGAATTAGACGCTTTACGAGAAGCGCAAAAGGCTAAAGGTGAAGCACCTCGTTATGATAACCGTCATCGGTACTTAACTCCAGAACAAAGGGCTGAGTTTGAGGCTCAAGGACGTTCTTCTGTAATTCGTTTCCAAATTGCCGATGATCGGGAAATTGTTTGGAATGACTTAGTACGGGGTAAAATGAGTTGGCGTGGTAGTGATTTGGGTGGTGATATGGTCATTGCTCGCGCTTCTAGTGATGGTAGTGGTCAACCATTGTATAATTTTGTGGTGGTTGTGGATGATATTGATATGGAAATTACTCATGTGATTCGGGGTGAAGACCATATCGCTAATACAGCTAAACAGATTTTACTATATGAAGCTTTGGGGGCGAAAATTCCCGAATTTGCCCATACACCCTTGATTTTAAACCAAGAAGGGCGAAAACTCTCGAAACGAGATGGAGTAACTTCCATTTGTGACTTTCAGGATCTGGGTTTTACGGCGGAAGCTTTAGTAAATTATATGACTTTATTAGGATGGTCGCCAGGGGATTCCACGCAAGAAATCTTTGATTTGGAATCAGCGGCTCAGGATTTTGGCTTTGAGCGAGTGAATAAGGCTGGTGCTAAATTTGACTGGGATAAATTGGACTGGTTGAATAGCCAATATCTCCATCATAAGCCAGTTGGGGAACTTACAGATTTACTTATGCCCTTCTGGGAAAAAGCTGGTTATCAATTGAACGGTGGTAGAGAACGTCCTTGGTTAGAATCATTAACGGGGTTAATTGCTGCTAGTTTGACTCGGTTGGTAGATGCTGTGGAAATGACCAAGGGATTTTTTACTGATGGTGTAGAATTAACTGAAGAAGGTAGTCAACAACTACAGCAGGAAGGTGTTAAAACTGTACTCAAAGCAATTACTACAGCTTTAGAGAGTCAACCAAATTTATCAGCAGATATAGCTCAAGGTATAATTAAGCAAGTTGTAAAAACAGAAAATGTGAAAAAGGGCTTAGTGATGCGATCGCTCAGAGCAGCTTTAACTGGGGACGTACACGGACCAGATTTAATTCAATCTTGGTTACTATTAAATCAGATTGGTTTAGATAAATCTCGTTTAAATCAGGCAATTAGCAATAATTAATTACTGAGTATTGGGTAAGAATTTTCTGGAATTTTAAATTCTCACAGCGGTACTCAAGTCTTTTCTCTAAAGGAACTTGAGACCGTAAATTTATGTCTTTAAAGGTATTTAGCAAATTTCTATAATTACAATGTCCAAAAAAGTATTGACTACAGGAATGATTATACTCTGGACTACAGGTGGATTTACTCAAGTGGCTAATGCTCAACGAGTTTCCCAGATTTTTGAAAATGTTACTATTCAATATCCATTTTCCCCAGATCCATTGACAGTCAGGGGAATGAGTGGTGGTTCAATACCCGGAAGCCAAATAGCCGAAACAGAAACAACATCAACTGGACCTTGTAAGGGATTTATGGATGAAGCACCCGATCATACGCTGAAACTATTGAGTAAATTTGAATACCTAAAATTAGTAGTTAACAGTCCTGCGGACACGACCATGATTATCAAAGGACCTGGTGGAACTTGGTGTAATGATGACTTTGATGGTAAAAATCCCGGTGTTGTTGGTGAATGGCTACCAGGAACTTACCAAATTTGGATTGGTTCTTACAAGGAAAATGATTCCCTACCTTATACTTTAAAAATTATGGGAGCTAAGTAAATGATTAGACATCTTGTGAGAATTAAATGTGCGTGACTTGAAACCCTTGTAGAGAAGGTTGAACAGAGTGAAGAGGTTTTGGGCGATTTTACTTTTCTTTACACAGATTGGTTTTATTGTGTTCACCTACTTATTCGGCATTTAAGTTTTTAAGAATTTTCTGGGCTAAAAATTCCTTAATTTCTGTATGTCTTGGTACAGCCTCAATGACACCTGTTTGAGGATTAATCCATAAAGAATGAGAACCACCTTCTTGTTTTAAGTAACAACCTGCTTGTTTTCACTTTTTTTCTAATTCTTTACGTTTCATGGAATTAAAATGGTCTCTTCTATCGCATCTTCTGTGATTCCCCTGCGGATATCTGCCATACGATCTTCAATAATCAATTGAATAGCAAGTTCCAAGTTCTCTTTCGCTTCCTCAATGGTTTCACCTTGACCATTAGCACCAGAAATTTCTGGACAAATTGCCCAATATCCTCCTTCCGTTGCTCTCTCAATGATGGCTGTTAACTCTGCTTTCATAAAAATTTCCACAAGAAGTCTACTATATTTTAACCGATGATTAGTTACAAGATCAGCGATGACACTATCACCCATCACGAAAAATCTCTCTAAAACTCTTACCTTCGCTTCTTCGTTTCTTCGTGGTCTATTCTCCGTAATATTTCCGTTGTATTTAGCTTTAAAGCATAGAATAGATAAACTATATCAATAAACGCAGATAAACACAGATAAAGAAAAATAAATGAATTTGGTAATCCTGTGCAGTCCAGCATAAAATTAGTAATAGAGATAGCAAAATATAAATTAGCCCCAAATCCTTACTGGGTATGATTTTGGGGATATTTAACTTTTAATTTTTAATTTTTAATTGGTATTACTATGAGAATTAGGTTAAATTTAATTAAGATTCTAGACAAACTTCATGAATCTGCCATAAGCAAACCGACGTTTTATGGCTCAAATTACAAAATGG
The DNA here is from genome assembly GCF_005402965.1 of Dolichospermum planctonicum. Classification (GTDB taxonomy): domain Bacteria; phylum Cyanobacteriota; class Cyanobacteriia; order Cyanobacteriales; family Nostocaceae; genus Dolichospermum; species Dolichospermum planctonicum. Next base: position 2,235 of record NZ_BJCF01000029.1, on the reverse strand, counting down.
ATTTATAAACATCCGTTACAAAAGCAGTCATATTAGTATCTAGAGGCAAATTAAAGATGAAATTTTCTTGGAGAGTCGTAGCACTTTGGTCAGTGCTGGCCTTAGTAATTGGCTTTTTCTTCTGGCAAGGCACTTTTACAGGCACTTCTGCGGATACGGGTAAAAATGCTGCCAATACCCGCATGACCTACGGTCGCTTTCTGGAATATTTGGACGCAGATCGTGTTATTAATGTGGATCTTTACGATGGTGGGAGAACGGCAATTATTGAGGCCAATGACCAAGACATCGAAAATCGCACTCAACGCTGGCGGGTAGATTTGCCCGTGAATGCCCCGGAATTGATCCAAAAGCTGAAGCAGAAGGAAGTGAGCTTTGATGCCCACCCCATGCGAAATGACGGGGCAATCTGGGGACTTCTGGGTAATTTGATTTTCCCGGTTTTATTGATTACGGGACTTTTCTTTTTGTTCCGTCGTTCTAATAATCTTCCCGGTGGTCCTGGACAAGCGATGAATTTTGGCAAATCCCGCGCTCGTTTCCAAATGGAAGCGAAAACTGGGGTAAAATTCGATGATGTGGCGGGAATTGAAGAAGCAAAGGAAGAATTACAAGAAGTTGTCACTTTTCTGAAACAACCTGAAAAATTTACCGCTGTTGGCGCTCGGATTCCCAAGGGTGTACTATTAGTTGGACCTCCAGGAACTGGTAAAACTTTACTCGCTAAAGCGATCGCTGGTGAAGCTGGTGTTCCTTTTTTCAGTATTTCCGGTTCGGAATTTGTAGAAATGTTCGTGGGTGTGGGTGCTTCCCGTGTCCGTGATTTGTTTAAGAAAGCGAAAGATAACGCTCCCTGTATTATCTTTATTGATGAAATTGACGCTGTGGGTCGTCAACGGGGCGCTGGTATTGGTGGTGGTAATGATGAACGGGAACAAACCCTTAATCAATTATTAACGGAAATGGACGGTTTTGAAGGCAATACTGGCATTATTATTATTGCTGCTACCAACCGCCCTGATGTGTTAGATGCGGCTTTGTTGCGTCCTGGTCGTTTCGATAGACAAGTAACGGTAGATGCTCCAGACATTAAAGGCCGTTTGGAAGTATTACAGGTTCATGCTAGAAATAAGAAGTTGGATGATAGCGTGTCCTTAGAAGCGATCGCCCGTCGCACTCCAGGGTTTACCGGTGCAGATTTAGCTAATCTGCTCAATGAAGCGGCTATTCTCACTGCTAGAAGACGCAAAGAGGGTATCACTTTAGCGGAAATTGATGATGCTGTAGACCGCGTAGTTGCGGGGATGGAAGGTACTCCCCTGGTAGACAGCAAGAGTAAGCGGTTGATTGCTTATCATGAAATTGGACACGCTTTAGTGGGGACTTTACTTAAAGACCATGACCCCGTCCAAAAGGTGACTTTGATTCCCAGAGGACAAGCCCAGGGTTTAACTTGGTTTATGCCTAATGAAGAACAAGGTCTAATTAGCCGTTCTCAGCTAAAGGCCAGAATTACCGGGGCTTTAGGTGGTCGGGCTGCTGAAGAAGTAATTTTTGGAGCAGCAGAAGTAACAACTGGCGCTGGTGGAGATTTACAGCAGTTATCAGGCATGGCTCGACAAATGGTAACACGGTTCGGAATGTCTGATCTAGGTCCTTTATCTCTGGAAAGCCAACAGGGTGAGGTGTTCCTGGGTCGTGACTGGACAACCCGTTCCGAGTATTCCGAGTCTATCGCTTGTCGCATTGATGCTCAAGTCAGAATGATTGTGGAAGAATGCTATGCTAGCGCTAAGAAGATCATGCGTGATCATCGTAGTCTTGCAGATCGTTTAGTTGATTTGTTGATTGAAAAAGAAACCATTAATGGTGACGAACTTAGACAAATCGTGGCTGAGTATGCGGAAGTACCTGATAAGTCTCAGTTTGTACCCATGCTGTAAGGCTTGATCTTGAACAAAATCCCCAACCTCTCAAAGAAGTCGGGGATTTTGTTGTTTTATTAATTAAATTGTTTATAAATAATTTAAGATAGTTCTTCCTTATCTTGATAAGGATAACATATTTAAAATCCTTTGTCAATACCTAAAAAGCAAATTTTTCGCGGTTTTTTTTGCATTTTGTTGGCTGTTCCCTGTCAACTGATGAAAGGATGTACAGGATGAGGAGGGGGATTTTTTGATGATGTCAATGATTTAAAATGGTGCGTTACGAATAGCTAACACACCCTACTCA